>DUUM01000428.1 GCA_012841565.1 Candidatus Epulonipiscium sp.
GCTCTCTCAAGTTTGTTTCTTTTAAGAATTGATTTCATGTGTTGGTCGTCTCATTAAAGCCCCAAAGCTTAAGTTGACAGACCGAATTCTTGCTGTTGCTATTTTGTTTTCAAAGTTCAAGTTTATTCTTTAATTTGTTTGTTTGCGTCTCTTCTTTGTTAAGTGACGACTTGTATTATATTACTACATCGACTACCAGTTGTCAACAACTTTTTTAAAATGTTTTCTCGTCGTTTTAATTGGTGTGCTTGTTTCCGTAGCAACAGAATTTATAATACCATGGGCAGATTAACTTGTCAACATAATTTGACGTTTTTTTCACCTGCTAGATATCTCATCATATCATAACACCCCCACAGACCTTATTCTATGAGGGTGTTTACTCATCCTTTAATGATTGTTGTGATTACTATCATGTAACGTTTGATCAATGATAATACATATGGCTAACAAAAGTCCTTCGTTTTCACCTGGAGAGATCTCAACGGCATAAGTATCCTTAAAGGCAAAAAACGCCTTATCCGCTCTCGCCACGACTGTACCTTCTTTTAATACCCTAAAGTTATAGCCAAAAAAGTTCCCATCTACTGTATAACGGCCAGAGTTACTTTCTATATTAAATCTCGGTTTAAATAAAGTAAATTCCTTTTTAACAATCCCAACTCTTTGCCCTTTTTGGAAAAGGTGGTACTCAGGTAGTAGCTTAAATAACTTTTGCTCAATATAAATTTGTTCTTCATTACTCATATTGTAAATCTTAAGCTCATCCCCAAAAGCAAATAGTTTACCGACTACCTTATATACTGGCGTGTTGTTTTCATCGTGAATAACAAAAGAATCGGATAAACTAAGTATTTTCTGTTTAATAATAAATCTCACGTCATCACTCCTTTACCTTGTCGCTTTTACTTCTGTCCATATTCTATCGTATATCTTAACCACATCTGATGGATCTGTAAAAACTTCTAGCGCATCAGTAATTTCTTCTGATGGATAGGCTACCTCACTATTTGCGTCCTCTGCTGGCAATAATTTTCTAGCTTCTTCAATAGGCGTAGAATACCCTATATACTCCGCATTCATTGCTGAGATATCAGCCCGACATAGAAAATCAATATATTTTTCTGCTCCTGCTTTGTTTTTAGCACCTTTGGGAATGACCATTCCATCAACCCAGTAGTTGCTGCCCTCTTTAGGCACAACATATTCAAGGTTTTCATTTTCTCGCATCATATAGACTGCATCTCCGGACCAGGCTACCATCATTGCGGCCTCTTCATTAATAATTTTATCTTTACCTTCATCCCCAACATATGCAAGAACCAGTGGCTTTTGAGTAATCAGTTCTGCTTTCGCTTTTTCAAGCTCTGCTTCATCTCTTGTGTTCATATCATAGCCTAGCTTTTTAAGCGCTACCATAATAGAGTCTCTTTGACTATCCATCATTAATATTTGTTTTTCGTAAGCTGAATCCCATAGAATGTCCCAGCTATCTACTGGCCCAGTTACGATACTCTTGTTATAAATAATACCAACCGTTCCCCACATGTAAGGGATAGAATATTCATTGGTTGGGTCATATTGCATGCCAATAAACCGATGGTCTACATTACTATAGTTAGGAACATTAGTCATATCAATCTTTTCTGCTAAATCATTCTTAATCATTTTCTCAATCATATAATCAGATGGAAATGCCACGTCATAGGTAGAACCACCTGCTGCAAGGTCTACATACATATCTTCATTAGTGGCAAATGTTTTGTAATTCACTTTAATACCCGTTTCTTTTGTAAACTGAGTATTCACTGATTCATCAATGTAATCTCCCCAGTTATATACGTTTATTGATTCCTTTTTTTCCCCACATCCTACTATTCCTAGGGCCATGGTTCCAATCATTATAGCTAAAGCAATCTTTTTGATTCTTTGATTCATTCCCTCTTCACCTCACTGATTTAATTATTTTTTAACTAACTGGTTTCTTTGTGCTTTTCATAGATTTTAAGTTAACAAGCAACAAGAGCAGTAATATGGTTGTAAACATAATTGTTGAAAGGGCATTAATTTTCGGATTAATACCACGTCTTGCCATTGAGTATATTTCTATAGATAATGTAGAGACTGCTGGCCCTGTATTAAAGAAACTGACTACAAAGTCATCTATAGAGAGTGTAAATGCTAATAATGCACCTGCTGTAATTCCTGGCATAATTTCTGGAAGTACTACCTTATAGAATGCATAAAATGGCGTTGCACCTAAATCTAAGGCCGCTTCGTAAATATTATGGTTAAGCTGCTTGAGTTTAGGAATCACAGACAATATCACATAAGGTATTGAAAATGTAATATGGGCTAATAGCAACGAATTAAACCCTCTTGGAATCTTTGTAAAAATAAACAGGAGCATTAAAGATATTCCTGTAACAATATCTGGACTCAGTAATGGGATATAAGTTACGTTCATTATAAGGTTCTTTTTCCACTTAACCATACTATGAATCCCTATTGCTGCCGCTGTCCCAATTAACGTTGCCACTAGGGTGGCTACCAAAGCAATAATAATCGTATAATAAAATGCCGATTTGATTTGTGGGTCATTAAATAGTTCCTTATACCACTTGAAAGTAAAGCCACTCCATTGAGATCTCTTTTTAGAATCGTTAAATGAAAAAACCATTAACAAAAAAATAGGGGCGTATAGGATAAATATAATGAGGGCTACATATGACTTTTTAATAAAATTTATCATAATATTCCTCCCCCTTGTTCAACAGAATCGTATTTAGACATAATGCCAATACTCACTAAGATAATCATCATAAGTACCACGGATAGAGCTGAGCCAAATCCCCAATCATTAACATTCCTAAACTGCTGCTCAATCATATTTCCAATAAGGGTATATTGACCCCCACCTAGCAGACTAGATATAACAAACGTTGTAAGTGATGGCATAAATACCATGACTACCCCTGATATGATCCCTGGCATACTTAGGGGAAAGGTGATCCTCATAAATACCTTTTTAGAATTAGCTCCTAAATCTTGAGCTGCTTCTATAATACTTGTATCTATTTTACTCAGTACGTTATAGATTGGTAGCACCATAAATGGGAAAAAATTATACACCATGCCAAATACGACTGCCTGATCGTTATACATTAATTGCATTTTTGGAAGTCCTATAGTACTTAATAATGCATTAATAATGCCGTTATTCTCAAGTATGGTCATCCATGCATATGTCCGCAGAAGAGAATTCATCCACATGGGAAGAATCACTAAAAGCAGTATAATGCTTTTATTAGACATTTGTTTACTTGCTAATATCATGGCTAAAGGATATGCAAAAACAAAGCAAATCAGCGTACTAATAAAAGCGAGATTAATTGACCGCCAAAGCACATCTATATATAATGGGTCAAAAAATCGCTTGTAATTTTCTAAGGAGATAATCTTTCCATCTGGCGTATCAACTGTAAAACTAAAATATACAATTAGAAAAAGTGGAATAAGGACAAATATCATCACCCACAATATATAAGGTCTAGCCGTCCATTTTTTCCCCATATGATCAGCTCCTTTTCATAATATGAATATCATCTGGTGTTAAATTCATACCTACTATAGCATCTACAGGCGCCATAATGGTACTATGAACCGTCCACTCAAATCCTTCACATTTAACATTCATTTCATAGTGAACTCCCTTGAAAGTAACGTTTTGCACTTTACCAACAACCATACCTTCTTCTTTGGGAACAATCTTAATATCTTCCGGCCTTACAACAATATCGACCGATTCACCATCTTTAAAGCCTTTATCTAAACACTTAAAATCTTGCCCACTAAAATTCACCAAGTAATCTTTAATCATGGTTCCTTGTAATATATTACTTTCCCCTATAAAGTCTGCTACAAAAGCATTTTTAGGTTCGTTGTAAATATCTATTGGAGTACCCACCTGCTGAATAAATCCATTGTTCATAACCGCAATGGTATCAGACATTGTAAGAGCCTCTTCTTGGTCATGGGTTACATAAATAAATGTAATCCCTACACGCTGTTGTATTTCTTTAAGTTCCATTTGCATACTTTTACGAAGTTTAAGATCTAATGCACCTAGAGGCTCATCTAGTAGGAGCACTTCTGGTTCATTAACTAAAGCCCTTGCAATGGCAATTCTTTGTTGCTGCCCGCCACTTAAAGATGTGATTTCACGTTTTTCATAGCCTTCTAAGTTAACCAACTTTAACATTTTACTTACTTTATCTTTGGTTGTTTTCTTATCAACCTTTTTTATATTGAGTCCAAACGCAATATTATCTTCTACATTCATATGTGGAAAAAGTGCATATTTTTGAAAAACCGTATTTACATTTCTTTTGTGAGGAGGTAAATCCACAATATTTTTCCCCTCAAATAAAACTTCGCCACTTGTAGGTGATTCAAATCCACCAATAATGCGAAGTATAGTCGTTTTTCCGCACCCGCTGGGCCCTAGAAGGGTAAGAAATTCATTTTTTCTAATATACAGGTCAATGTCCGTTAAAACCACTGCATCCCTACCAAATGTTTTTGAAATACCATTTAGGTCAATGATAATATCTTCTGGTTTGACTTTTCTTTTTTTCATCATCTTTTAGCTCACCTCTGTTTTCTGTTATAATTAAAAGCTTGGCGGGGTAGAAACCCATAATACAATAGCTTTTGTTTTGCCTGTGTTAGAGATATAATGATCACTGGTTGGTCTAAAATAAAAGCTATCACCTTTTTTAGCTCTAAAATTCTTATTGCCCAGATTAACATTCACTGCCCCTGCAACCACATAACCAAACTCTTCCCCTTCATGAGGTTCGTCTACATAAGAGGATCCCCCTGGCTCAATGGTAATTAAGATTGGCTCCATATCATTCTTTTGTGCATTGGGTATTAACCATGTAATCATATTATTTAATTCTTTATCTTCTTTTTCAAAAACATCCTGCTTGGTAAATACAATTTTTTCTTGGGTTGTTTCATTAAAGAAATCTTGTAAATTGGTTCCTAAAGATTCTAAAATATCTACGAGTGTTGCAATTGAGGGTGATGTGAGGCTTCTTTCCACTTGAGATATAAATCCTTTAGATAACTCACAACGATCAGCCAATTCTTCTTGGGTGAGCCCATTCTTCTTTCTCAACTGGTTTATTTTAGCGCCAATATCCATTTTTTTACCTACTCTTCCTTTAGTTACTTACATTTTATATGATCTATACTAAAACTTTTTATATAGTTCTACTAAACTATTGTTTGCTCCTATCATATAACATTTCGCTCCTAGATTCAAATAGATATACAGACAAAAAACCTAAAGGCAGTAATTTGCCCAAGGTTTTATTGAATTTCACGTTATTATATTTATTTTACCATGGTAAGCAGTAGCTCTCTCATAACTTTACAAGCTACTGCTGTAGAGGTTCCTGTTGCATCATTATGAGGTGATAGTTCAACAATATCCGCCCCTACAATGTTCATTTTTTTTATTTTATTAAGTGCGATTAGTAATTCTTTAAACGTGACCCCACCCGGTTCAATGGTTCCTGTTCCTGAAAAAATTGAAGGATCTAAGACATCTAAATCAATCGTTACATATACTGGCCTATTTCCTATTTCAGTTGTTGCCTCTTCTATACCATCTAAGGTAAATGGTGTTAGGCTAATATGCTCCTTTGCCCACTGAAATTCTTCCTTAGTTCCGGATCGTATACCATATTGAAAAATACGTCCATCTCCCACAAAATCATGAATTCTTTTCATAACAGTTGCATGAGAAAACCGCTCGCCTAGGTATTCTTCCCTAAGATCTGTATGAGCATCTAAGTGAATCACACATATGTCTGGGTTATGTTTATATAAGGCTTGAAAAGAACCCAGAGTCACCAAATGTTCTCCGCCGATCATAAATGGTTTTTTCTTATCTTTTAGAATTTCCATTGTGTTTTCATATATGACATTCAATGTTTTATGCGTATTGCCAAATGGAAATTCCAAATCGCCGCCATCGAATATGGTGTAGTCCTCCATATCTTTATCTAAGTAGGGACTATATGTTTCTAAGGCATATGATTCTAGTCTCATAAAGCTAGGTGCAAATCTAGTTCCAGGCCTATTAGATGTCGTGCCATCATATGGAGCCCCAAATACGACAATCTCGGCTTCGTTATAGTCACTGTTACAGCCAATAAATGTTGTGATGTTTTTATTTTTGTTCATGTGCTAACATTTCCTTTACATAAGTTGGCAAAGCAAAGGCACCCACGTGAATTTCCGGATTATAATATTTAGTTTTAAGATTGAGTTCTAACCACTTTTCCTTATTATAATCTTTTACTGGATGAAACTTCTTGGAACTAAATCCAAAAAGCCAATGTCCCGAAGGATATGTGGGCATATGATACTGATACACTTCACAAATAGGAAATATTGTTTTGATTTTGCTATGTGCACGTTTTAATTCTCTGGCATTCCCTGGGTAGTATGGACTTTCATTTTGATTCACTAGAATTCCATTATCTGTTAGTAAGTCATAACAGTTTTGATAAAATTCTAAGGTGAAGAGTCCTTCTCCTGGACCTATTGGATCCGTAGAGTCTACAATAATCAGGTCATATTGTGATTTTTTATTTTTAACAAATTCGATGCCATCTTCAAAATAAAGATTAACTCTGGGATCTTCTAACTTAGATGCTGTAAGCGGAATATACTTTTGGCACGCCCTGGTTACTGCTTCATCAATTTCCACCATGTCAATTTTTTGCACATGAGGATATCTTGTTAGCTCACGAACTGTTCCGCCATCTCCCGCTCCAATAACCAAAACATTTTTAATCTCTAGGTTGGTTGCCATGGCTACGTGGACAATCATATCATGATAAATAAATTCATCTTTTTCTGTAATCATAACCAGACCATCAAGGGTCATTAGTTTACCAAACTCGTAAGTTTCAAAAATATCTAATTGTTGTAAGGGCGTTTTCTCTGTATAAAGATGCTCTCTAATTTTCATGGAAAACCTTACGTTATCTGTTTGATCTTCTGTGTACCATAATTCCATAATATTTTCTCCTTACATCAATTTTAATAAGTTGCGAGTTCGGGTTTGAATCCAAATTCAGGTTTAAAAGTGATTACTCCTAGATCTTCATTAGCATTTTTGCGAATACGATCCACAAGTCCTCTTGAGACTTCTGTAGAATCTGTTTTTTCTGCCCCTAATTTATCTTGTAGGTAATCAAAAGCGACCCATGGGTTGACTGAATCTCCGCAAGTAAATAAATCCACTGCAGCATATCCATATTCCGGCCATGTGTGAATCGTTAAGTGGGATTCTTGAATAACCACAGCCCCACTTACCCCCCAGGGATTGAACATATGGAACGTACTTGTTACAACTGTTGCATTGGCTTCTTTTGCAGCCTCAACCATATATTGCTCGATTTGCCTATGACTGTTTAAAACTTCTCTATCGCAATTGTAATATTCTACTAAAATGTGTCGTCCTAATTGTTCTATGTTCATCCCCAGCACTCCTTTTCACCTTATATCATATTTTTTAATTAACCTAACTAAATGATTAATTTAATCTTACAAAACTATTCCCCAATTATATTCTGTGTTCATTATACCTAAACCCTTTGTATTATAACAATTTAATTCTTTATTACATTTAATTACCAACTAAAGCATTTTGTTTTTTTAGCTATTTTTTTGTTTTAAGTTTAGTATATATAAACATATTATCATTATTAGTGTTCTATTTAAAAGCACACCTCTATTAAACTTTATGTTTATCAATATTAAATATGCGTTATTTCTCGTAAAATGTCAATACTTTTTTCAAATCTTTTTTCTTTCTTAATCCAATATCTTAATATACTCAACTGTGGGATCTTCTGTATCTGTTAACATACTATTTGTTCCACTTAAAAATCGAATGTATTCAATAATTTTTTTACTAATTTGTTCACCTGGTGCAACAATAGGTATACCTGGCGGATAGGTCATAACCGATTCCCCGCTCACCTTACCTTCTGAGTCTTCTAATAGCACTAATTTCTTAGGAGCGTAATAAGCATCTCTTGGGGAAACCATTACTTTAGGATTTTTCAAATAAATATTCTCCATGTGAAATCCATGCTCCTTGCGTCTATTAAGGGCAATATCTTCTATGGCGTTAATTAATGCATCAAGAGACTGGGTTGTATCCCCTACACTTATAATAGCCAAAATATTATAGGTATCGCCAAACTCAACTTGTATGTTGTAATCATCTCGGAGCATCTCGTATATATCAAAACCTGTGTATCCTAAGTCTGCCACATAAATTCCAAGCTTAGTCTCATCAAACCCATACATATCTCCTGCGTCCACCAATTCTTCCCCAAAAGCGTATACCCCTGGTATTTGATTGATTCTATTTCTTGCGTTTCGAGAGAGTTTTAATATATTCGTAAAAATCTCTTCTCCTTTTGTTACTAACATTTTGCGCGCAACATCTAAACTTGACATTAATAAGTAAGATGCACTAGTTGTCTGGGTTAGGTTTAAAATACTTTTAACCTTGTTCCTATCTATAATTCCCTCGTTCAGCAGCAGCACTGAACTTTGAGTGAGTGATCCTCCTGTTTTATGCATACTCACCGCAACTAAATCTGCGCCCAATCTAGCACCACACCAGGGTAATTCATGATGAAATGCAAAATGCGCCCCGTGGGCCTCATCTACCAAAACGGCCATCCCACTACTATGTGCTATGTTAATAATTTGCTTTAAATCCGATGTAGCGCCGTAGTATGTGGGATTAATAACAAACACACCTTTGGCATGGGGATTTTCCTTGATAGCCTTTTCCATTTTAGAAGTAGATACACCCATGCTCATTCCTAATTGTTCGTGTATTTCAGGTTCCACATAAATGGGAATAGCCCCACTTAGAATTAATCCATTTATAGCTGATTTGTGAGCATTCCTAGGTAATATTATATATTCCCCTGGTTGACATACACTCATAATC
Source organism: Candidatus Epulonipiscium sp. (assembly GCA_012841565.1). The sequence goes on from DUUM01000428.1 coordinate 9,059, forward strand.
ATGGATTGCACGCCTGAGGATGTACCATTGACTAAAAAAAATGCCTCATCAGCGCTATAAGCTTTCGCCATTAGAGATTCTGCTTCCTTGATGACACCTACTGGGTTACTAATATTATCTAGGGGTTTCATAGAGTTAACATCTAACTCTAATATTGTACTTCCTACATACTCTCTAAACTCTGGTAATCCGACTCCCTTTTTATGGCCCGGGACATCGAATGGGACTGTTTTCTTTTCTCTATATTTGATCAATGCTTCGAATAACGGCATTTTATTTTGTTCTTTTAACAATGGTACACCCACCTTCTCCTTTTATATACTTTGTCTAGCTTAACTTTAAGTTTACATTTATTAAACTAACTTTTTCGATTATAACTATTTTTTCATTATTAGTCAATGCTATTTTTTTGGGGATTGTCCCCGAGACTTGGCGCAACAAAAAAGTAGCTACAAAACCTAATAAGGTTTTGTAGCTACTTTTTTTATATATGCCGGAAACCGGGATCGAACCGGTACGGGGGTTAAGCCCCGCAGGATTTTAAGTCCTGTGCGTCTGCCAATTCCGCCACTCCGGCAAGGAATCTTTCTCTCAACTCTTATAATTATACGTGTTTTTAAATAAAAGTCAATAGAAATAATAAATCTGATTGAAAATATATTCTTCAATCAGATTTATATTTATTTCATCTTACTTTTTGGCCTTAATACTAAACTCTAACACCATAGGTTCATTGGATGGAATGATGTATTCCGGGTGAGGTTTTGCCCCCCAGCTGTCATCTCCTCCTACGCCCATTTGTTTTTTAGAAACAGTCATCACTGTATGATGAACACGTGGCAGATCATAGTGATGAAATGCATTTTCTAGTTCATGAGCTGTATAAGGTAGGGCACTCATTTCAACGTGATCCTCTGCTGAAATCTCAAGTCCAAACCCTTGGTTATCAGTTACCTTTGCCCATCTTACATCTGTTTTATTACCGCACTCTTGTGGTATTACATAAGCAGATACATTGTCTTTGACTTTGTTTTTGAAAATCCCAACTCTAGCCCCATGCTTACGATCTGAGTATGTTTCTTCTGGCCCATTGCCGTACCATTCTAGATTTTCATAGTCTGCTGGTATTTTCCATGTCAGTCCAAATGCTGGCATATTAGATAAGTCCTGCTGCTCACCGTCATATGTCATTTTTACTTTTATCTCGCCATCACCTAGTACTGTATAACTCACCTTACAGTAAGCCTTAGGAGTGGTTGCTAGGTCATAGGTATAGGTTATAGTCGCACTCTCTGGATGTTGCTCTAAGGCTACGTCTGTATGCTTTGCATATAGACTTGCAATCTTCCATTGTGGACTCTCCCCTGCCATGTTATTACCGCGATCATTATCTGTGGGTGCTCGCCAGAAATTAGGGCGTAGTCCTGTGTTTAGCATTTCTTTGCCTGCATATTTGAGGGAAATAGGTGCCCCCGCTCCCTTAGAAAATATAGCATGTAAGTCTTTAGCCTTTACACCTATATTAACCTTACAATCTTCCACTTGCACAGTCAGGTTTTTAGCTACCTTTTCTTGTCCTGCTATTTTATAAACGTCTTGCCCAAAAGCAACTTCATGTCCACTATTTGCCCACTCTTCTTTTTCTTTAAGGACAAGGGATACATCTAAGCTGTATTCTCCTCCTATAATTTGTTCCGGAATAGAAAGTTTTACAACTTCTTCACTAAGGGGTGCCACATTCGTCTCTTCAATACCTTGCAAGATAACATGACCTTCTTTTTTAAGAGACCATACCAATTCAAATTTAGAGGTATGAGTGAATAAGCTATCATTTTTTATTAATACACTGTTTTTTGTTGGTAGCAACTTAAAGTCTTGAAATAAAAACTTAACTTCCTGCATCTTAGGAGATGGTTTTCTATCTGCATATACAAGTCCATTAATACAGAAATTATAATCCGTTGGCCTATCTCCAAAATCTCCACCAAAAGCTATATATTCTTCACCATATCTATCTTTTGTCATTATTCCTTGGTCTATATAATCCCAAATAAAACCGCCTTGGTACATAGGATATTTACTTTCAAGTTCAGTATATTTATGCAGTCCACCATTAGAATTACCCATGGCATGCGTGTACTCGCAGTTAATAAAAGGTTTTTGAGGATCATCTTTAAGGTACGTTTCAACATCATGAGCCTTTGCATACATGCGGCTTTCCATATCAGATGTATCATTAAACCTTCGATCATTGAATACCCCTTCATAGTGAACTAATCTGGTGTTATCCCTATTTCTAAAGTACTCTGACATTTTATATAGGTTTTCCCCACCATAAGCTTCATTACCACAAGACCATATAATAATAGATGGATGGTTTTTATCTCTCTCTAGCATTGATGCTGCCCGGTCTAGTACATTTTCTAACCATTCTGGTTTTCCATCAGGAATAACATTATCAGTCTTAATCGTTGATCCAATTTGCCATGTTCCATGACTCTCTATGTTAGCTTCATCTATAACATATAGGCCATACTCATCACATAATTCGTACCAATAGGAAGCATTTGGATAATGTGATGTTCTTACGGCGTTAAAGTTATATTGCTTTAAAAATTTAATATCCCACAGCATTTCTTCTTTTGTCACAGCTCGGCCATTATAACAACTAAACTCATGACGATTAACCCCTTTAAACATAATCCTTTTGCCGTTAATACACATAACCTTATTAATCATTTCAAACTTTCTAATACCAAGCTTTTGAGGAATGACTTCTATGATTTCATCTGTATCCTCATCTTTTACATAAACATACATGGTATATAAGTAAGGATCTTCGGCGCTCCATAGGTTTGTGTCTAACACTTCTGCCCTTAACTCAATTTCTTCACCTTCAATACTGCGTTCCCCTGTTTCAACAACTTTGGTTCCCTTAGCATCGTAAAGTTCAAATGATATCTTTGCTTTTGTATTGTCTCTATTTTTAATCTTTATTATATTTTTTACAACTGAATTCTTATAATCACTATCAAGTTCTGTTGTAACAAACATATCTTGTACATGAACTTTAGGCTGGGTATAAAGATAGACATCTCTAAAAATCCCTGATAGTCTCCAAAAGTCCTGGTCTTCTAACCAGCTTCCGCTACACCATTTATAAACCTCTACTGCAAGCTTGTTTTGCCCCTCTTTTATAAAAGGCGTAATATCAAATTCAGAAGGTGTAAAGGTATCCTCACTATATCCTACAAATTCTCCATTTACCCACAAATTAAAGGCTGATTCCACACCTTGAAAAGAAATAAAGACTGGGGACTGTCCCCATGTTTTAGGCACTTCAAAATTTGTAATATAGGACCCAACCGGATTATAGTCTTCCGGTATGTGTGGTGGAACGATGTCGTTATGACCATCCCATGGGTACATGGTATTGACATAGTGTGGCTTATCGTATCCTTGAAGTTGCATATGCCCTGGCACTTGGATTGTATCCCACCCTGAATAATCATAATCTATTGTATAAAAATCCTTAATCCTTGAAGCCGGGTTTTTCGCATAGCTAAATTCCCATGACCCATTGAGACTTTTTCTGTCTTCCATTTGACCTAGTTGTTTGGCACTTTCTATGTTTCTGTAATACCTGTGATCTGAATACGCTTCTAACCGATTAATCCCAAAAACCTCTGGATCTGTCAGCATTGCTAAGCTAGGTTGACTATATTTTTCTTTCATATAATAACGCCCTTTCAATAACTCTTTTATACTACTTTACTATTTTATAAGTACTCTGGCAACCAATCGCCATGTGCTTCTATTAATTCATCACACATATCTCGGATTTCATCCATAGAGAGTTCCGATCCCGTATGAGGATCTAACATGGCTGCCATGTAAATTAACTCTCTATTCTTTGTAAGTGCTGCTTCTGCAGTTAATAGATGAACGTTTATATTGGTTCGGTTAAGAGCCGCTAATTGTTGTGGTAAATCGCCTACATAACAAGGATTAATACCAGTACGATCAACCAAGCAAGGTACTTCGACTACCGCATCCTTAGGTAAATTAGTTATAAGCCCCGTATTTAGCACGTTCCCATGGATACGATACGGCACATCTGTTTCCATAGCCTCTAATATATAGGAGGCATATTCATGACTTCTTTTATGCTCAATATTGGTATCATTCACTAAAGTATCCTTCATGTCTTCCCACTTGCCAATTTGCTCTATGCAACGTCTTGGATATTCATCTAACGGTATATTCCATCTTTCAATTTGATCTGGGTACTTTGACTTAATAAAATACGGAACATACTCAGCACCATGCTCGCTTGACTCCGTTATATAATATCCAAACCGCTTCATCATTTCATAACGCACCATATCGCCATGAGGTCCTTCTTTTTCAGCTGCTCTTTTTTTAATTTCAGGATATAAGTCCACATTGTCCTTACTAACATCTAGTAGCCAAGCTTGATGGTTAATACCTGATATATGCCACTTAACCCCCTCAGGATCCATTTCTAAATCCTTAAATAATCTAGGAATACAATCTTGCACACTATGACATAGCCCTACTGCCTTTATAGGGCTAGCCTGAAAAACAGCACTCATGATAATTGACATAGGATTTGTATAGTTTAAAAAAAGGGCATTAGGACACACTTCTTCCATATCTTTCAGAATATCTAATACAACAGGTATGGTACGTAGGCCTCTAAAGATTCCACCGATTCCTAATGTATCTCCAATTGTTTGGCGTAAACCATATTTCTTAGGAATTTCAAAATCAGTGATGGTACAAGGATCATAACCACCCACTTGGATGGCATTCACCACATAATTCGAATCCTTTAGAGCGTCTTTACGATTCGTGTATTTTTTTATGGTTGAATAATTACCACTATTTTTGTTAATATTATTAAGCATGTTATATGAATCTTGAAGCCTAACAGGATCAATATCAAATAAAGCTATCTCCGATTCCCTCAGCGCTGGTGTCACCATACAATCTCCAAGCACATTTTTTGCAAATACAGTACTTCCTGCTCCTATAAATGTAATTTTAGCCACTATTATCTCCTCTTTTCTTTTAATCTATTTTATATATCTAGTATAACAAATGTTTCGTTTTTATAAATGGTATGGTACAATACTTACATGTCATAATGTGAGATAAGGAGTGATTAAGTGAATGAAAAATTATTATCATATATAGAGATTGAGCACCGTGATGGGGTAGATTTAAATATGTATCAATGTGGTATAGAACAATGTCATTCTAATCACGAAGTTGGACCATCTCTTCGAGATCATTATTTAATTCACTGTATATTAGAGGGTAGCGGAACCTTTTATATGGATGATGTAGAATACCGCCTTAACAAAGGTGATGGTTTTCTCATACCTCCTAATGTCATTACATACTACAAAGCAGACCACGACACACCTTGGACATATGTTTGGGTTGGCTTCAATGGATTAAAGGCTGATACCTATTTACAGCGGGCAAATATGACACGGCAAAATCCAATATTTCAGCACCAAGGAGATCATCTAAAAATATATATTTTTCAAATGATGGACGTGGATACCTTTTCACCTTATAAAGATCTGCAATTACAAGGGTATTTGTTTTTATTCATTTCGGAACTTGTGAAAAATGCGCCTAGTAATTCCTCTTCTAAACATACGACAACAGATCTGTACATTAGAGAAGCCATTACCTTTATAGAAAATAATTACTCAAGGCCTATAAAAATCGCAGATATTGCACAGAATCTTTCAATTGATAGAAGTTATTTCTCTAATATATTTAAAAAGACCTTACAAAAAACGCCCCAAGAATTCCTTCTGGAATACCGTATGAATAAAGCGTGTGAACTGATGGCAACGCCGGAATTATCAATCAGCAATATAGCACTTTCTGTTGGTTATACAGATGCTTTTAACTTCTCAAAAATGTTTAAAAAAATTAAAGGTACCTCTCCTTCCGACTATCGTAAAACTATTCATTAAAAATGTCCTACACTATATTAAATAGTAGTAGGACATTTTGCTTTTCATTCATTATTTGACGACAAAACTACCACAGTCTGTAGACTCAACATGTGTAGCTTTTTCTTCGTTTTTCTCTACTTTAATCTTGTTTAATGTACAGTGCTCACTAGCTGAGTCATGAAATTTACATTCTTCAACTTCACATTCAATACTTGAGTTGATTTCCATAAACATAACACCACCTTTTCATATTTTAAATCAATTACTCATTTAGTATGCCCTAAATGTCTGGTGATATACTTAGATTAAATTTTATTTTTATGCAAGCAGTGTGCTTTCTAGTAAGATCTTAATCCCTAAAAATATCAGTATTAATCCACCTGTAATATCTATCTTAGTTTTAAATTTAGGATCACATCCAATTTTGGCACCTATATAGGTTCCCCCAAAACAAAATAGAAATGTAATAACTGCAACGATTATGGCGGTCAATGAAATATTAAGCAGAGTCGTACCTAGAACCGAAAAGCTGACGCCTATGGCTAATGCATCTATACTTGTAGCAATTGACAATGTTAGTAAGGTTCTGGTGCTATCTAGAGAGATATTACACCCACCCTCCTCTACAGAGTCATGGATCATTTTACCACCTATTATCACTAGTAGGATAAAAGCTACCCAATGATCATAGGCTGATATAAAATCTTTAAAAGATAATCCAAATATCCATCCAGCTAATATCATTATACCTTGAAAAAAACCAAAATACAGGGCAATCTTCATAGCTGTTGGCAGAGTTCTTCTGGTTATTCTACATGATAAACCACACGATATAGATACTGCAAAAGCATCCATCGCTAAGCTAACTCCTGTTAATATCATGATTACAAAATTTATATCATTAGCACCCATAATTCCCCTCCAGAGCATTATCCTCATATGTATCGACTTATTATTCTACACTATACCTATGGTTATAGCAATATTTTTCAATCTCCAACGCTTAATTGTCAACCTCATTGTATTTTATTGTTGACAATAGGCCTATGATTAATTATAATATTGTTAGTATACTACTTAGTTTTAATAATATTCAAGTTATATTGGAGGATAAAATTATGAAGGTTAAAGATTTAGTACTTGTTTCTTTATTTGCAGCAATGATGTGTATCTTTTCTATTATGCGTATCCCACTCCCTACCCCCGTTCCTTTTACATTGCAAATTTTCGGTGTTGCTATAACAGGCGCTTTACTAGGCGGATACCTAGGGGCTATGGCTTTGATTATATACACACTACTAGGCGCTATTGGCCTCCCTGTTTTTTCAGGTATGACCGGTGGCGTGCAAGTTCTAGTGGGCCCAACAGGCGGATATATCTTCGGGTTTGTTATTGCAGCATTTGTCATTGGATTTTGCATGAACTCTTATGTATATAAAAGTTCAAATCCCATAGCCCGATTTATTAGCACCTTTTTAGTAATGACCTTAGGGCTTATAATTTGTTACTTCATTGGAACAATACAACTAAAGTTTGTTACTGGTCTCCCTTGGCCAAAAGCTATGGCCGCGGGGGTACTTCCTTTTATAATGTTAGATTTGCTTAAAATGGTGTTTGCTACTGTGTCAGTACACTTTATTTATCCTAGCCTCGTTAAAGCTAATTTGGTCGTTCCTAAATAAACACAAAAAACCTCTTCTTATTATAGAAGAGGTTTTTTTAATATCTTATTCTTTTACTGCCCCTGCCGAAATACCTTCTACTTCTTAATTAGCACGCGTTAAATATTCAGCTAATAATAATTTTACAACCCCATTATAGCTTTGCACGCCCGCCCCCTGATTATTTGCCTTCAGATAATTATCATTTAAAGTTGTGGCTACTTCTTCAGCCTTTCCTTCTCTTGATTTCCAGTAGTCATATTCATCGTTCATATCTCGCTTTACAGCATCACTAATCTTCAAGGTAACCTGGCTATATAATACTTGATCTTGCTTATGCATATCACCCAGCAAATACTGAAGCGCTAGATAATAGCCCGAATACTGAAATTCTGGATGAGGGCTATTTGTGCACGCCATATAGGCGATAAGGTTCGCTTCATCTTCCCTAGCAAATCCCCGTTGGTGTCCCATTTCATGACTCATGGTTGCTGGAATATTGGCATGTGGTATGTCTATATTCACATTAGGCTCTACGGTATAAGGAAAATAAATCCCTGTGATTCCTGTATAACTCATCCATTTAGAAATCTTTAAAGGCTTGGCTTTGCCGTAGTTACCCCCTAAATTTCTCTCTCCTACATAATAATTTTCAAATCCATCTTCCGCTTTTTTCCCTAGGGTCTTAAAATCCTCCTCTATAAAAAATATACCTTCTTCGTTTTCATTCAAGCCAATCCTAACTTCATTTGCTTTGGCAATAACTTCAAGGGTAAGATTTTCTAAATCTTTAAGAGTTGCTGATTCTACACTCATTTCAGCTAAGGTCATATAATCTTGTCTAAAATAATTAAATCCCCAAATAAAATAAAATAATATGTATGCCAAACCTAGTACCCTTATTACAACATGAAATATCTTTTTAGCATTTTTAATGACTATTCCTGGCTTTATTAAAGCATATAAAGTGCCCATGATAATGATAACAATTAAGGTAAATACTAAAATTTCTCCTATTGCAAATGGCAGCAGACCTGTAACAGATCCTATTTTCTTTATAATAAAAGGATATAAATAAGACGAATATATCTGTTCAACCTTTTCTGGATTATCTTTTCCTAATAAGGTTAAAACCCATGTTAATAGAGCTAAAACCATAACAACTGCTGTATACTTCCAACTTGTACTACTGTGCTTTTTGTCTTTAGTCTCCATTTTATCCCCCTTTTCATGCAAATATTAAGCCCTTCACTTTATTATACTGTTTTTCTCTCTATTAGTCATTACCCCCCTCCCCTTATCCGGCAAGTAAATAATGGCATATGATTTTTTCGTATAAAAAAATCCTAAGACATTACGTCCTAGGATTTCATATAATTATGTGTTATTATACGTTTGCTTTTGCTGTTTCTACTAACTTAGCAAATGCATTTGCATCATTAATTGCAAGATCAGCTAACATTTTTCTGTTGATGTTGATATTTGCAACTTTAAGTCCGTTCATGAAACAGCTATATGACATGCCGTTAATTCTTGCTGCCGCATTAATACGTGTAATCCATAGGCTTCTAAACTCACGTTTTCTAAGTTTTCTACCTACGTATGCATAATCTAATGATTTCATGACAGCTTGTTTAGCTGTTTTAAATTGTTTAGATTTCGCACCTCTATACCCTTTTGCTAGCTTTAAAACTCTATTATGTCTTTTTCTACTGCTTGTTCCACCTTTAACTCTTGCCATGGTATGGGCCTCCTATTCTTCTTATAAGTATGGTAATAAACGCTTCATTTGTTTTTCATTTGTTACATCAACGATTCCAGATTTACGCAGGTTACGTTTTCTCTTTTGGGATTTCTTCCCTAAAATATGACTCATACCAGCTTTATTTCTTTTTAATTTTCCTGTTCCTGTAACTTTAAAACGCTTTGCAGCTGCTCTATTTGTTTTTAACTTAGGCATCCTATGTTCCTCCTTGTTGTTATCTTAAAATATATATCCATCTATGGAAATCACTTTACTTTGGTGCTACCATTATAACCATGCTTCTACCTTCGAATCTTGGCCTTTGCTCGATATCTCCAAATTCTTCAAGAATCTTAGCAGCCTCTTCAAGTAGTGTTCTTCCACTTTGCGTGTGCATCATTTCACGTCCTCTAAACATTACGGAAACTTTTACTTTGTCTCCTGCTTTAAGGAACTTTTCTGCATTACGCAGTTTAGTATCAAAGTCATGTTTTTCAATGCTTGCTGAAAATCTAACTTCCTTAACACTAATGGTTTTTTGTTTCTTTCGAGCTTCTTTTTCCCTTTTTGCAATATCAAATTTGTGTTTACCGAAGTCCATAATTTTACACACTGGTGGCTTTGCTTTTGGTGCAATCATAACCAAATCAACACCTGCCTCAGTTGCTAATCTTTGAGCCTCTTCTAGTGCCGTAACACCTATTTGCTCACCTTCTAAACCAACTAATCTGACTTCCTTTTCGCGAATTTGCTCGTTTATCAATACGCCTTTAATAATGGGCACCTCCTATAATTTGTTTACCATTCATAGATATATAACTGAATCACCTGAGGTGATTGTTATCCGCTTCTCAACGCTTATTATGACATCAAAAAAGTGGATAGAATAATTCTATCCACTTTGTAAACATCGCTATAAATACATATGCATCTCTACACACGTCTATAATCAATATTGTTCTTAACCATACGAACATCATCGTTGTAAGGTGAGAAGTGGATACCTCTACTTATTTATTGTTTAACCTTTACTATCATATCACCTTAAGGCCCTGTTGTCAAACTTATTTCACTTCTATATTGAGCTTCCTATTCAGATTTTGTTTCAGCCTCTAACTCATCTGCTAAATAATTATACTTTGTTTCGATTTCGTTTTTGATACGCTCAACAAGAGCATCTAAATCCATTGCACCTTCATCACCTTTACGGCTTCTTACGGATACTTTGTTATCATCTTGCTCTTGCTGACCAACCACAAGTATATAAGGCACTCTTTCATTTCTGGCACTACGAATCTTATAGCCTATTTTTTCTGCTCTATTGTCTATTTCTACATCTATACCTGCATCTTCAAGTCTTCTGACAACTTCTTCTGCATAGTCCTGATATTTTTCAGAAATCGGTAAAATCTTAGCTTTAACTGGGGCTAACCACACTGGGAATGCACCTGCAAAGTGTTCTATTAAGATACCAATAAAACGCTCAATACTTCCAAATACAACTCTATGAACCATAACAGGCCTATGTTTATTACCATCTGCACCTGTATATTCAAGTTCAAAACGCTCTGGTAATTGGAAATCTAATTGGATTGTTCCACACTGCCAAGTTCTTCCGATACAATCTTCTAAATGAAAGTCTAACTTAGGACCATAAAATGCTCCGTCACCTTCATTAATAATATAATCATATCCAAGTTCTTCTATTGCTTCACGAAGCGCATTAATTGCCATATCCCAATCTTCATCTGATCCCATGCTATTTTCTGGTTTTGTAGAAAGTTCAATGTGATATTTAAACCCAAATGTTTTATATACTTCATCAATAAGCTTTACAACACCCTTAACTTCATCTTTAATTTGCTCTGGCAACATAAATATATGGGCATCATCTTGGGTAAAGTTACGAACCCTCATAAGGCCATGTAATGCCCCTGATAATTCATGCCTATGGACAAGACCTAGTTCCCCCATACGAATCGGTAGATCTTTGTAAGAATGTTTTTTTGTTTTATAGGCTAAAATACCGCCTGGGCAGTTCATTGGTTTAATAGCAAAATCCATGTCATCAATAACTGTTGTATACATATTTTCTCTATAATTTGCCCAGTGTCCGCTTGTTATCCATAATTCCTTATTTAAAATAATAGGTGTGGATATTTCTACGTAACCTGCTTTTTTATGAATCTTTCTCCAGTAGTTAGTGAGGGTGTTGCGAAGCTCCATTCCCTTAGGCAAGAAAAATGGGAAACCTGGTCCTTCATCTAATAAAGCAAATAACTCTAGTTCTTTACCTAATTTACGATGATCACGCTTCTTTGCTTCTTCTAGTTTTTCTAAGTGCTCTGTAAGCTCTGTTTTTTTAGGAAATGCTGTTGCATAAATACGAGAAAGCATTTTATTTTTCTCGCTACCTCTCCAATAAGCGCCTGCTGCTGAAAGAATCTTCATCGCTTTTACTGGCTTTGTACTCATCAAATGTGGCCCTGCACACAGATCAACAAAATCCCCTTGTTGGTAAAAAGAAATTACTTCATCTTCTGGTAAATCATTAATTAATTCTACTTTATATGGCTCATCTTTTTCTTCCATCAATTTAATTGCTTCATCTCTTGGAAGTGTAAAAGTTGTGATCTCTAAATTTGATTTAACTATTTTTTTCATCTCTGCTTCTATTGCATCAAAGTCTTCTTCTGTAAATGGACGCTCATGATCAAAGTCATAATAAAATCCGTTGTCAATGGCTGGTCCTATTGCTAATTTTGCGCTCGGAAAAAGTGTCTGAACAGCTTGAGCTAAAATATGAGATCCAGTATGTCTAAAGGCTTCTTGTCCTTCTTTATCATTAAATGTTAAGATTTCTAGGTCACTATCTTCATTAACTACCGTACGAAGATCCACCTTTTCACCGTTTAGTTTGCCTGCACATGCAACACGAGCAAGTCCAGCACTTATATCTTGTGCAATATCAAGTACACTCATGCCTTTATCGTATTCTTTCACGATACCATCTTTTAATGTTATTTTTATCATTCTACTTCCTCCTTACTAAAATTTTAATATAACAAAATTCTCTCATCCCTCCAAAACAAGAAAGGATGAGAGAATATATACTTTATTATTAAACTTATTGTATACTATAGTTTTTTTTGTGTCAAGATATCCTTTAAAGCTCTAATAAACCCTACTTTAAATCCTAATTTTTCACAATACTTACAGCCCTTACAAAAAGTTACTTTACCATCGTATATACTTTTAATCGTATTGATCAGCCTTATATTTTTGCACTTTTCTTCTTTATGGATGGTCATATTTAAGGGTGCTAGTGTTAGTAGTGTCCCTAAGATTAAATCATCGTAGCAATTATACTGGGCTATATCAAGGGTCATATGCTCTTTTTTTTCATTATAAAGTTCAATCACCCCATTGTAACTAGGAATAATATGAATCTGCTCCATTAAAGACTGCTGATCCAAAATAAATGATTTTAAAAGAGCAATAAATTCTTCATATTCTTTATATGCCTCATATTCACAGGTCAAGTTATCTACCATGTCGATCATATACAGTTTATACTTAGATAATCTAAACCTTATCCAACCATCTAAACAAAAGGTACTATTCTCCATCATTTCATTCATCAGAGGGTCTAATAAACTTTTAAGTTCAAGCTCATTTTCCGCCATACCCGTAATTAAAATTTCTTTATATGCATAGTTTGTTTGCAGGACTTCATTTGCATACTCTATAGCAAATTCTTTTTTAATTATATCTACCATGGCTTTCGCAACTGGCCTTATAATATATTCTTCAAAATAACGTTGCTCTTTTGACTTTGGTATTGCCATAGAAAAAGAGCACGTAATAAATGTGGTTTTTCCTATTTGTTCTACTTTAATACTTGGTTTATATTCTTTTAATTTTAATTCTTCTAGCCTCTTGTTTATATATTCCTCAATCTGTAGTCTGTAGGAATATGTGCTAATAATCATCTGCTTCACACGTATCACTCCTATTGACGCACTCACTTTAAATATATGCCCAAAGCACACATTACTTACGTTGTCCGTCTAATATTATGTAAAGCTTTTATAACATTTATACAATTTGTACCGTCTTTAGTTATTTTTGATCTCATCTAATAAGTTTTGTAATTGCTTTTCTTCAAAATCATAATGCTTGTTGCAAAAATGACAGATTATTTCTGCTCCTTTATCTTCTTCAATAATCTCTTCTAGCTCTTGTACCCCAATGCTCATTAAGCCACGTTCCATTTGCCCCATACTACAATCACAGGAAAACTGTATGGCTTCCTTTGCCCAAAATGTAACATCCCCAAGCAGTCCTTGGATGATGTCTTCTATTGTTTTTCCTTCTTCTAGAGCTGTTGTAATTGATGTGAAATCCTTTAGTTTCTTTTCCAAAATGTCAATTGCATCATCTGAAGCTTCTGGTAGAACCTGAATAATAAATCCACCTGATTGCTTAACACTATGATCAACATCTACCAAAACACCTAGGGCTACTGCTGAAGGGGTTTGCTCCGAAGTTGCAAAATAATAGGTAAAGTCTTCTGCAATTTCACCTGATACAAGGATGGTTTGTCCTATGTAAGGTTGTTTTAAACCAAAATCTTTCATTACAGTCATGACTGCATTCCCAAACGCCTTACTTACATCTAACTTTCCTTGGGCATTTAAAGGAAGATCTACATCAGCATTATATGGATAACCTTTTATATCCCCCTTGGCGTTAGCTTCTATAATAACACCGCCTATTGGACCGTCTCCTTTGATCGTAACACTCATTCTATCCTCATCATTTTTAAGCATCTTACTCATCATGGCAGTTGCCGTCATAGTACGCCCAAGCGCCGCTGTTGCCACTGGTGATGTTTGATGATAAGTTGCTGCCGTTTGTACAAGCTCTTTTGTTATACTTCCAAAGAATCTAAAATTCCCACTTTTATCTGTTCCTCTAACAACGTAATCTTTCATATTATTCCGCCCTTTCTTTTCCTTGTTCTCTAGCTATAATTGTTATTCTATCGGAATTTTCTCTCACGGGATTAAAAGTATACCCATCAAAGACCCCTTCTATACCCATACCAGCTTGTTCTAGCAATCGGGTGATGGTTTCTAATGTGTACATCCGTTCATGATGTAATTCTTCAAATTTAGTGTACCTGTCATCATCTTCTTTTACAAAAAAGGTTACTAAATACTCATTAATCTGTTCTTCTTTTTCATAATAATTCTCCCATATATAGGAGGCTTCTTCTATATTATAGGCAAATGTATTTTGAGCTAATATTTCTTCATACTTATACTGGGTGTTAATATCAAATATAAAGATCCCCCCAGGTTCTAAGTAGTTGTTAACCCATTTAAAAGTTTGTAGGAGTTCGGCGTCTTCTATAATGTAGTTAATACTATCACAAGCACTATAAATACTATCGACTGTGCCATAAAGCTCAAATTCCTGCATATCTTGAAGTAAGTATAGCACGTCTAGGCCTTTGGCTGCGGATTTTTCTTTTGCTATTGCAAGCATCTGATCTGAATTATCAATGCCAATTACATCTATTTTTCGGCTGGCAAAGTAATTCGTTAATTCTCCTGTGCCACAGCCAAGTTCCGCTATTAATTTAGGGGTAATATTATATTTTTTCCATACTTGTTCTATATGTTGAGCCCACTCTTCGTAGGGTACCTCTTGCATAAATAAATCGTATACCTGAGCAAAATCTCCGTATGATTGCACGTTTATCACCTTTTCAATGTTTTTTTGATACTCTTCATTATAGGTTTTTGGGGTAGGAAATGCAAGTAGGGGGGCAGACTTTCTCCGCATTAGACTGGCGGGACATATCCCTGAGAGCCTCTCTTAGCTGGTCGCTAAAGGATGCTCTCAGGGATATGTCCTCGCCAACCATTGCGTTGAATGCTCCTTACAGGATATAGCTCAAAATCCCTGAACTAGCACCAAATTTCATCACCGTTTCCCTCTCCAACTATCTCTCTATTTTTATGTTCTGTAAGTTTTATGATTAAAAATAACATGGCCGGAATATATAAGATGGCTGTAAAGCCAAACGTTAGTGAAAACCCCATCTTTTGTGCTAACAATCCCACTAAAGGAAATATACAGATCATAAAAACACTGAAACATAAACTGTCGAAGGACAATATAGTTGCTCTATAATCTGACGGTATTCTTGAATTGATATAATCACTAAATATGGTAAATGCCATCCCACCCGTAATGGATGTTACAAGAAAAAATACTATGGCTAAATCCTTCACAAAAGCCAGCCCTATCAGGGCGAGTATATTGACTGACGCTATGCTTATTACAACCCCTTTTAAATTTAAGATTCTTTCAAGTTTGTAAGCATACTTTGCACTTATGGCTTCAATAAAGCTACTGATGGCACAAATTATAGCAATTTGAGTCTTTGAGTAGCTCATATCTGAAAAATACTGCTGGCTATAGAAAAACACTGTCGTTTGAAGGCTTCCTACCAAAGCAGAAAATAGGATTAAATAAAGTACTAATTTCCTTTTACTCAATACTTTTATACTTGTTATTAACTGGACTGTTAATACATTTTTCTCTGCCTTTTCTTTTTGTTTCTGAATCACGGGTTCCTCAAACCTACACGCTACCACTGTCGCTATAACTTGGATAATCAACCCTAATATATAGGCATATAAAAACCTTATATCTGCTAATATTCCTCCAAGCAAAACTGCTATCCCTTGAGCAATAGACATAACAAAGGCTAACTCACCCCATATTTTCTTGTATTTCTCCTCTTCTCCTAATTCTTTTAAACTGTCATAAACTAATGCCTCTGCTGCTCCTGAGTGCAGACTCATAGCTATGGAGCTAAAGGCAAAGGCAATTGCAAAACCCCAAAAACTATTGGACATAATCATAACCATACAAGAAATCACTTCTAAAACTCTTCCCATCACCACACAGAATTTTTTCCCATACACATCGGCAATACCACCTGATGGTAATTCAATAAGCAATCCTGCTATATGATAAATAGATTCTAACAATCCTATTTCTACTAAGGTCATCCCTTTAAAAGCCAGGTACAAAATCCATATTGCTGACGTTATATTGAGTTCTAACAAAAAGTTATACATATAACTGATTCTTATATTTCGTTTCAATCCTATATTGGTGTCTATATTCGTTCCCATATTCATTGTTCATTTCTCCTTATAATTGTGTATTTAAATTTTTAACAAACAAAAATAAGCCCTCTGTTTAATCCTTCTTTCATCAACAACGATAAAAGGAGTTAGCAGTAAAAGGCTTATGGAAGAAAGCGTATCCTAAGTTTATATAAATACACAAAAAAAGACTCAAGGCATAAAACCTTGAGTCCTAAAATTTTAATCTATTAGCTTAAACAGTCATATCTAATGAATGTAGCTAACCGAAAGTTCTAGAATCATGGATTTATACAGTCGTCAGTACTTATTCTAAAAATGGGCACACTTCTCCCGTCAAAGTGTAAAATTCCATTTTTTGCAACAGAACTACTGTATTTCCACTGTTTATTCAAAGTCAACTTAACAGTACTAACGATAATATCCATGATCTATCCCCCTTTTATAATAATTATTGTACCTTGATTGTTATTAACTTGCAATACTCTTTATACTATGAATACTGCCAAGAACTATTCCTGTTTGTAGGTGGTATATTTGTAGGTTAGGCCATTTTCTGTGAATAGGTCCGTTTCCTCTGTTACCAGCCATCCTGATTCTAGGTCTAGATTCGGAATATTAGTATCTGCTTCAGTAAATGTCTTTAGTATTTTTGTTAGATAAGCCTCACTACAATAGGGTAACAGCTGGCGCACTATCTCGCCTCCACCTATTACATAGTTGGTTAATTCATTATTTGGATTGATCTTGTTTAGGCATATCAGTAGCTCTTCTAAAGAGTTAACGACTATAATATCATCACGTACATAATTTTTATTTTTAGTGAGTACGATATTGATTCTTCCTGGCAAAGCCTTTCCTCCTGGTAAGGATTCAAAGGTCTTTCTTCCCATAATCATAATGTTACCTATTGTTAGCTTCTTAAATCTTTTGAGATCAGCTGATATTTTACATAGCAAGTCTCCTTGGTACCCTATATTCCACCGCTCATCTACTGCGCAAAGAATGATCATTATTTGATTGCCTCCCTTATCTTACTAATTATTCCTAGTTCTCTTATATTTTAGTCCGACCCCCATAAGCAGGCTTGGGATTAGATTCGTAACAAGCGATATTAATGGTGTATTGGGGAATCTAAATAGAAAACGTGTAATACCATAAACCGATACCTATCCACTGCTATAAAACCACCTGTTAAGAAATCATATTTGCTATTTGCCTCTACACCTAATAATGAGCCCGCAAAAATATATGCTAATATAACGTTCTGGCTCTTACTAAATACTTTACCACACTTCCCATAATTTTTATACGTCAAAAGACCCCATAAACTCTGGAGCTGTTTCTTTAAAAACAGACAAAAAGTAGGCGATATCAATTTTCTTGTTATCGTCTACTTTTTCGCCTATTTTACTTTTAAGTTTAGCTGGAAGCTATCATATTCCACCCTTGGTCTTGGTAACGGAATCCCTGCTTTCATAAGCGCTTGTCCTGATATACAAAGATCTTTATTCTCCATATAATCACCTTTTATACAATATATTTTATCCGGATTAAGTCCTTGTAATCGTACGTACACGGGTGATGGATTACCATAGGAATGCGTACTTACAATATTAACTAAAGCCTCATTCTTATCCTTGCTTACAAATTGCCAAACAGCATAAGCTTCATCATCATAAGGATTTGTTATTCTATAATAATCACCTATTTGTATCATTTCATAATGTTCTTTAAATACTTTTATTTGATCCTTTATTTCTTCCTTTTCTGTCTCACTCATATTCTGCACATCTAACTCATATCCAAATGTACCTGACATAGCAACTACTCCCCTTGTATGTAGAGGTGTTATTCTTTTCGTCTGATGGTTGGGACACATGGATACATGGGAACCCATTGTACTTACAGGGTAACATAATGATGTTCCGTACTGAATTTTAAGCCTTTCAATTGCGTCTGTGTTATCACTTGTCCAAACTTGCGGTGTATAATAAAGTATTCCTGGGTCAAACCTTCCACCCCCACCACTACAGCTTTCAAATAAAATATCAGGGTATCTAGTAACTAATTTTTCAAGCATATCATATAACCCAAGTATATATCTATGTGCTACTTCACCCTGTCTGTCCGCCGGAAGATTCCCATTAAATATATCGTTAATACTTCTATTAAAGTCCCACTTTACATATGAAATAGGAGCACTATCCAATACGTTACACAATTGCTCATAAATGTTATCACACACCTCAGGCTTAGAAAAGTCCAGCACCAACTGGTGTCTACTTCTTACAGGGTTACGTCCTGGCACTGTAAACACCCAATCTGGATGATCTCTATACAAATCACTATCTTCTGAAACACACTCCGGCTCAAACCATATACCAAATTTCATCCCTGTTTCAATAATACTTTCAGCTAGTTCATTTAATGAACATCCTAATTTCTCTTCATTCACGGTCCAATCCCCTAGACCTGAGACATCATTATCTCGCTTTCCAAACCACCCATCATCCATGACAAACAACTCTACACCTAAGTTAGCTGCTTCTTTTGCTATATCTATGAGTCTTTGTCCATCAAAATCAAAATAGGTACCTTCCCAATTATTAATTAAAATGGGTCTTCTTTCTAACTTATACTTGCCACGGCATAAATTTTCTCTGTATGCCTGGTGATAATTTCTTGATAACTGTCCTATTCCATTTTCTGAAAAAGTCATTACAACCTCAGGACTATTGAAACATTCATCTTTATCAAGCTTATATTCAAAGTTTTCCGTCCCAATTCCCATTGTGATCCTTACTTGATTCGTCTGATCTTTTTCAACTTCAGCAACAAAGTCCCCACTATATACCAACGACATTCCATAGCAATCCCCTATTGTTTCACTTGTATTTTCCCCTGCTAAAATAATAAATGGGTTATAGTGATGACTTGAATGGCCACGGTTGCTACCAACTACTTGTTTTCCATGATGGACCTTATTTCTGGAATACTCTCTTTCCATTTCATGCTTACCATAAAGTGTTATGACATCATACTCATAACTTTTCATATCTAAACAGGTGCTCATGACCTTTTTCAAATAGATTGATTCTTCCCCTTTATTTACAACTTCTACAGATCTAGTGATTATATCCAACGATTCAAATATACCATAATATATCGTTACATATATATTGGTCGCTGTATCTTTCAGTTTAACCTTTAGTGTTTCACCCTTATTTTCTTTAGTTTCATACATTGCAGGTAACTGTGGAATTGAGTATTTTAAGTCTAAAATCTCATGGCTTACATATCTTAAATCAAGTGCATGGGCACCATTTTTATGCTGTATTTTAATAGCTGATGTCCTATAATCTCCATTCCCATAACAACTATATTCTTGTGGTAATGTATCTAGTGAATACGCCCTGCACATTCCTAAATCATTAGGGTTTCCTGAAAAACCTTTATCACTTTTTACGATTAGACAACTTAAATCTTGCTCTTGTATTTTTGCCCCATAATAAGTATGTAAGACCACACCATACTCATCTACCTTCATCTGATATGTTGTATTTCTTGTTTGTAAAGTAATTAATTTTTCCTGATCATTATATGAAATCGGCATTTTTTTCTCCTTTTTATAGTGTGTGTTATTTGTTTTTAAATTATTTAAAAGGCTTGCATATATTTATAGCGCAAGCCTTTTGAATATCATATATTATTTCCAAATTGCCATTCTTGCATTGTAATTTTCATTAATTATCTTCTCAACATCTTCTAGTCCAGCATCATACATTTCACTAATTAAGCTCTTTAATATGCTTACAGATTCTGCATTGTTTGCTGCATATACCATTCTTGGAAATGCTTGATCATAAAGATCAACTATTTTTTGCCACGCAAGTCCCTCTGGTGTGCTTCCAACTGGTGTTAAATTAGCAAACTCAGCTGTATCCCAAAAATCTGTTTTTCCAAAGTTTTCATTTGCAACCTTTGCCGTCTCCGATTTTTCATACTTGGTTGCCATATCATATGGACTGCCATCACTACCTGCTCCATTTTTTATAAACCATGTCCATTTACGAATGCCCGTTTCAAGTTTTGTTTTATCAATATCTGTTCTAAATGAATTCAATATTTCCTGGGTTGGCGTATGAACACCATTTTCCATTGCCCATGTTTCCCCTTCGATTCCCCACATCATTAAATATTGCCCTTCTTCACTGACAAGAAAATCAATTAACTTTATTGCAGCTTCTGGATCTTTGCAGTTTTTAGTAATCGCAATTGCATCCCAACCTAATGTACTTCTTCCGCTATAGGTTGTTTGATCAGCCGTTAAACCATTACCCACAACCTTATAGGACTTAAACATTGCATCTTCGCCAATCGTTGCATTTAAGCTTGCATTAGCTGCATCTGTATCCCAGTAAGAACAAAAAGTTGAAAACACATTTCCTGTTGATAATTTTTGTACCCACTGTGTTGATTTATTTACAACCCACTCTTTATCAAGGTAACCTTGCGTTGATAAGTCATTCATAAAACCAATAACATCCTCAAATCGGTCATCTTTTGTTAAATGCCCCAATCCATTATCTGTCATACTATATTCCTTTAAACCAAACATCCCTCTAATAGTCCCTACGTAGTTACCCCTCTCACCATCAAGTGTTACGGCAATACTTTCTTTACCATCAATAGTTGGATACTTATCCTTAAATTGTTTTAAGATGTCCATATATTCTTCCTGTGTAAATGGCTCACTACTATCGGCACGTTCCTGGCCAACAAGTTCTTTTAAAATATCATATCTCATGAGCACACCAGCAACAGCATCAGGATCTTCGCCGTACCAATTGGATAAGTAATAATTCTTACCATCGGAAGCCTTAATCTTATTTAATACATCACCATACATTTCCTTAATATTTGGGCCATGTTCTTCAATAAGATCTGTTAAATCAACTAACGCACCTGCCTCAATATACCTATTAACAATTTCATTTCCTCTATCCATTAGGACAACATCTGGATAATTTTGACCTGTTAACATAAGGTTAAGCTTCTCAAGCGGGTCTCCTGTTGGATTTTCCACTTCAATGGTGACACCTGTTTTATTCATAATTTCCTTTGCAATTGCATCATCGAATGTGTTACTTCCTGCGTTTTTATCAAAAAAAGTAATGGCAACATTTCCCCCCGTTGTATCTTTTATTTCACTACTACTTTTTTCAGCACCTGCGCATCCTCCAAGTAACCCCACTAATACTACCATACTTAATGTCCTTGTTAATACATTCTTTACATTCATCGTTAATCCCTCCATCATTATGTTTGTGTTTATCATTATCTAAAATTAGCTTTTAACTGATCCTAGCATAATCCCTTTAATAAAATATTTTTGTATAAATGGATAAAGCATAATAATCGGTATTGTTGCTACCATTGTTGCAGCCATACGGATACTATCTGGCGTAACTGTTTTTACCGCTTGATTTGCAGCCTGATTAGCCCCTGCGGTTTGATATTGATTTAGTATTTCTACTAAGATTGATTGCAATGTTTTGAGTGATTGAGAACTGGTGAAAAGATAAGCATCAAACCATGAATTCCAATGAGTAATTGCAACAAATAAAGCAACCGTCATAATAATAGGTTTTGATAATGGTAAAACTAATTTTATAAATATAATAAGATCATTGGCACCATCTATTTTGGCTGATTCAAATATTTCATCTGGCATATTTTCAATATACTGTTTTACCAATATCATATTATAAACATTTACCAGGTTGGGTAATATAAACACCCAAAAGTTATTTAACAGCCCAACATTCTTTAAAACCATATAGTAAGGCACGAGCCCACCGCCAAAATACATGGTAAAGATAAAGAATAACGTAATCTGTTTTTTCCCCAAGAGCTCTTTTCTTGATATCACATAAGCCAGTGCCGTTGTTACAACTACGGAAAGCGGTGTCCCTATAAGCGTTCTTAAAACGGTCACTCTAATACCTGATAGAAAAGTAGGTCTTGTTAGTATATCTTTATAACTTGCCAAGCTAAGCTTTCTAGGCAAAAAATAGATTCCACCTCTAATTGCATCCGTGGCATCATTTATTGAAATAATGAATATGTTCCAAAAGGGATAAACACAGATAACAAGGACTAGGGTCAAAAATATTGTTATAAATACTTGCAATGCTATTTCTTCCTTGGTTTTCTTTCTTTTTATTTTAATATTTTTCATTATAAACCTCCTTAAAATAATGAATTATCACTGAATTTTTTGGAAATACTATTGGCTCCCATTACTAGAATAAACGATACAACTGACTTGAAAAATCCAACTGCTGTACCATAGGAATACATGCCGTTCTTTAACCCATATCGGTATGCGTATGTATCGAGGACATCTGAGTAATTTAAAATCGAATCATTAGCCATTAAAAGTTGTTGTTCAAATCCCGTATTCAGGACTCCCCCGATGGCCAAAATCAGCAAAATCATAATGGTTGGTTTTAAAGAAGGTAATGTTATACTCACAATCTTTTGCCATCTACTTGCCCCATCCACATCAGCCGCTTCATACATCTCCTGGCTAATTCCTGCAATGGCTGCTAAATAAATAATGGCATTATAGCCTAGCACCTTCCATGCATTAGCAAAACCAATAATCCACCAAAAGTATTTACCATTTTGAAAAAATAAAATAGCCTCTTTTGTAAACCCTAACCACTGCAGCAAATTATTGATCACCCCATCTGATGATAAGAAAGTAATGAAAATATTAGCCGCTATAACCCAAGATATAAAATAGGGTAAATAGGATGTGGTTTGAACGATCTTCTTAATTGTCGTACTTTTAACTTCATTTAAACTAATTGCTAAAATAATCGGTAATGGGAATGAAAAAAGTAATGTTATTAAACTGGTAGCTAATGTGTTTCTCATAATCTTTGTAAAATCTGTTTTAAAGAAATATTTAAACCATGCCATCCCGACAAATTCCGAGTTAATCATATCTACAAAATAACCATTTCCCTTAGGCGTATAATTTACAAATGACATATACAATCCAGTCATGGGTATATAACAAATAACAATAACCCAGATCAGTGCTGGTAACAATAATAGAAATAAGTATTTTTGTTGCCATAAGGTATCAAGTAGTTTCCTTTTTTTAATCATTTTATAACCTCCTATGCATTTCCTATGTATTTATATCTATAGCATAAAAGAAAACTACTGCACCTTCAATGCAATAGTTCTATAATTTGTATCATTATTTAATTAGATTTGTATATATCTTTCACCTTAGTATCACTTTTTAACGATTTCTTTCACTTTCCCATACTTATTACACAATACTATATCACTTTGGGGATTTCTACCCTTACTAATGTACCTATGTTAGACTGACTTTCAATCATCATTCCATACGCCTGCCCATAGTATAGCTTAATCCTTATGTTCACATTACGAAGTCCATATCCACCTTCTTCGTTTTGAATAGCCCTTTTTAATTCCCTTAATTTTTCTAAGCTCATTCCTTGTCCATCATCTTGTACTTCAAATATAATCCCTTGCTTGTCTTCAAATATACGCACATTTATATTTAATACGGTTTCTTCGCTTTTTCTTCCATGATGAATTGCATTTTCTACAAGGGGTTGCAAAATCAGTTTGATCATCCTATACTGCAAAACATCTTGGCTGACATCATATGTTATTTCCACACTTGAATCGAATCTCAGCTTTTGTATTTTCATATAACTCTTTAGCAATTGTAGCTCTTCTGCAATAGCTAAGTGCTGTCTCCCTTTATTTAAGGAAATCCGGTAAAAAGCAGATAAATATTGAACACTTTCGATTGTTTTATTATTCCCTTCTCTCATTGCTAAGGATGAAATAACAGATAAGGCATTGTATAAAAAATGTGGATTGATTTGTTCTTGCAATAGATTCAGTTCACTAGATTGAATCTTTACCTTTTTTTCATAGTTTTCATAAATAAGCTTCTGCAGACTTTTACTCAACGTATTAAAGGCCTCTGATATTTGACCTATTTCATCTTTTCCCATATCCTTAAGGACATAGTCAAATTTACCCTCTGTTAGTCTTTGTGCTGCATATACAACATCCTCAACCCGCTCTGTAAAATACCGGGTATAAAAACGTATTGCCATACCAACAAAAACTGAAATAACTGTAAAAATAATCAATATCTTTCTTGATATTTTCCACGCCTCATTAGCCAGTTTGCTTTGATCTTTATACACTAAAAGCTTTGTCTCTAAACTCATATCTTTTATAATAGCTATTTTACCTGAATGCTCAAAATAAATACTTCCTTTTTCACTTTTTATATTGTTCCATTCATCAATGATTTGAGACGTCGTTTTGTCGTTTTGATCTTTTTGTAGGTCCCCAATAAGAATATTACTTTGATTATCTAAAAACACCCTTTTAATATCTGTATCAGATGTCCCCCATTTAGAATTCCAGCTTGTTGCATCGACCATAACAACAAGCATATTTTCAATACCACCTGTTGCATAATAGTTCATTAATCTTTCAAGTATAATATATGTCTTCCCATCTTCCTCAATTTGACCTGCAATAATTGTTCTTCCATTTGCCTCAATTCCTTTTGTAAATATTGCTTCATCTAAATCACTTTTTTGATAAAAATAGTAATTATCGTTGGGAATTGTCTTATTGGTGCTATAAATACTGATTTGCTTAATATCTGGAATCAACGTGCTAATGCCTTGAAGCCTCTTATCTATGTAACTAAACATCTCCCAGTAGGATTCATTTGTGTAATCCTTCACCATATAGCTACTTAAATATTTATCCATATACAACACATCCATAATTGTTGAATAGGATGTAACCAATGCCTCAATATTATTTTTGGTTTGTTCTGCATCATAATCTATATTCTTGTAAGATTCTTTTAGGATCAACTCTTTTGTCTCAGTAAAATTATAAAGCGTAAGAATCATCATAGGGACTAAGGCTAAAACCACATAAGCCACGCTTAACTTTCTTCTTAATTTCCAATTATTAATCCATTTCTTCATATTCTCACCTACAACATCTTTCTATACTCAGTGGGTGTTTTACCATATCGCTTGGTAAATTGTGAGCAAAAATAAGAAACGTTTTCATAACCAACCATTAGACTTATTTCTTTAACCTTATATTTTCTTTGTTTTAAAAGGTTAGATGCCTTATTAAACCGATAATCAGTTATATAATCACCTATAGTCGTTTCCGCAACCTCCTTAAAGATAGCTCTGAGATAGTTGGGTGATAAATGAATTCCGTCAGCCATATAGTCAATATTAATTGGATTCATGTAGTTTTCACTAACATATTGTTTAACATATTCTACAAGATAATAATTGGGATTTCCCCTTTTATCTTGATAGCCATCAGAAATGATAGTGACATAACTTATTAAATCTTCTTCAATATCATAAAAATAATCAAAACGTTTCATTTCGTTTTCTTGTATCATTATTTTGGTAATTTGTTCATTAATTAATATATAAATAGTCTCAACCTGCCTTATAATGTCACTACTCTCATTACCTATTAAGCCACAAAGATATGTCTTTATAACCTCCGCCGCTTTATCAGACTTACCCTCAATAATTGCATTTTGGAGGGTTTCAATCATTGCTATAAGCGTAGTAGTCTGCTTACCACTTTTTGGGATTTGCCACTTGACTAATTGGCTAAGAGGTCTTATCTCTCGATCCTTCATATAAAATGCTTTCTTTTGTAAATCGTTAAATTGATTATAATATACGGACAATCTTTCTAAAGTAACAAATTGATCTTCATAAATCACAAGGTACTTTTTATTATATTGTGTAAACAATAATTTCTGTATACGTTTTGCACAATCTTTAGGATTAATATATGGATTTATGATGAACACTAACCCTCCTTTAATCCGAATGATATGCTCAATTGCCGCTAGCTCATTTAAAACAAGCTCATCTTTAATCATTTCCACATCCCCATACAAACAAGCTACACCATAGCTAATTTGATCTCTAGGAGAGCCCACAAGCTTTTCAAATTCAGATATAATTGATTCAGATACACTTCCATCCGTACAAATCTTCTCCAACATTTGACCCTTAGCAATACTGACTGAATACTTAAGGATGTTTTCTTTTTCAAGAATCATCTTAATCTTATTGACCGTCTCCTCAATTCCTTCAACAGAAAAAGGCTTTAATATATAATCCACAGCATCCACATTAAATGCTTCTTTTATATAATCAAAATCATCATACCCCGTAAGAAAGATCAATTTACCTTTTTGATTTGTTTCTTTTACCCATTTAGCCAATTCGATTCCGTTCATAATAGGCATTTGTATATCTGTAATAATAATATCTGGTTCATATTCTTGTATTTTTTCAATGGCCTTTTGCCCATTTCTTGCCGTATATACCTTGCAATTCAAGCCTGCCCAATCTACATAGTCCCTTAATGTTTCTAGCACTAACAATTCATCATCTACCAGTAAAATGCTATACATCCAGCCCCTCCACCCTAATATGCTTCAACTTGTGTTTATATCATTCTATCAATATTCGCCTTACTTTTCAATACATCACCAAAACGTTAATACGGCAGTTTCATAGGATTTAGATATTCCTTCTAGCTTATTGCAGTGGAAAGGTCTATTATATAAATATAAAAGGAGTGACATAATGAAAATAATTAATTGGGGAATAATCGGCTGTGGTGACGTAACTGAAGTAAAAAGTGGTCCTGGATTTCAAAAAGCTAAAAACAGTAACCTCCTTGCAGTCATGCGCCGAAATGGTGAGCTTGCACAGGATTATGCAAAAAGGCATGGCGTTCCCAAATGGTACGACAAAGCAGAGGATCTGATTTCAGATCCAGATATAACGGCTATTTATATAGCAACCCCACCGTCTACTCATATGGTCTATGCCCTTCAATCTATTGAAGCGGGTAAACCTGTTTATATCGAAAAACCTATGGGGCTCACCTACGATGATTGTAATGTTGTATTAGCTGCTGGTAAGAAATACAATGTACCTGTCTATGTGGCTTATTATAGACGAGCACTCCCCTATTTTCTTAAGATAAAAGAATTGCTTGATAAAAATCTTATTGGTGACGTTAGATCAGTCACTGTCACTCAGTTCCAAAAAAGAGTAAGCACCGATCCTGCTAATCTTCCTTGGCGTCTCAATCCCGAAATTTCAGGTGGTGGATTGTTTCACGACGTCGGGTGCCATACCCTTGATGTCCTCGATATGTTGCTTGGACCTATTACGTCATCCAAAGGACATGGCTCCAATCAAGGCAACTTAAGCCCTGCTGACGATACGGT
Organism: Candidatus Epulonipiscium sp.; assembly: GCA_012841565.1. Next base: position 37,045 of record DUUM01000428.1, read on the forward strand.
TTCTCTCAGCTTTAGCTTTGAAAATGGTGTTCTTGGAACTGGTTTATGGTGCTTTGATGCCAACGAAAATCGTGAGTGGAATGAAATCATTGGAACCCATGGTAAAATCAAATTTACAACATTCGCATTTGACCCCATAGAGCTCCATACATCAAAAGGTGTAGAATCCTTTACCCTCAATCCACCCCAGCATATTCAACAACCCCTCATCCAAACCATCGTAGATGACCTCCTAGGCCTAGGCACCGCCCTTAGCACCGCTGAGACAGCCATTCGAACAACCCAAGTAATGGATACAATACAATAACAAAACCCCCGTCAAGCCATTCATGGCCTAACGGGGGTTTGTTATACAATGCATACTGACACCGTCCTAGGTGTATTCAGTCTTATAGGAACATTGGGCGCAATGGTTGGCAGGAAGATTATCCTAAATAGCATCCTTTAGCTTACTAGCTAAGAGATGCTATTTAGGATATCTCCTGCCAACCTAATGCGGAGACACCCTAAGGCTCTTCTACCTGAATTTTATATTCACAACTTTCAAGGTCCGCACTTAGCGTAGCACTATACCCTTTTTTCTCCCATCTTAATTTCAACATATGCTTTTCTGAATCAAGTACCGTAAGCTTTGCATCAAATCCAAAAGCTGGGAAAGTATTTCTAAATTTAATTAACTTAATCTGATCCACAACAATCTTTTCTTGTAATCCTTCCTGAATCTGTTCTAAACTCAGATTTGTTCTGTTTATTTCTTTATGTCCTCCAGAACCTGCTTTCTCAACCGCTTTATGATTATTTTTACCAGCAAATAAATCCAAATACCAAACCTGTGGTTTCCCTGGCATAAACATTTGAATAGCTCTTGCAAGTAATAACTTTTTATCATCTTCTCCAAGGGCACTATAATACGTTGCATTCACCTGATAATAAATATTCTTTTGGCCGTGTAAGTTTTTCACATAACCCCCACGGGAGACCACTAAATCAATAAGACTTTCAATTTGCTCATCTTCTAGCAATCCTTTTAAATCTAGTAATGGAATACCATCATGACACCCTAGCATATTAACGGTTTTAATATTTTTTTCTTGTATTTCTTTAATCCATTTAATTAAAACCCTTGATGTTTTTCTTTCAAAAGCATCAATGAGTAATCCTGGCAAGAAAAAGTCATAGGTCATATAGCCATGCTCTGATATTTTTTCATGTATCATCTCTTCATATCTGGTGTGAATTTCAGGTAATAATGTGACACCATGTTTATCTGCTAATATTTTTAACTTCGCCAACAACTCCCATGTCCCTGGCTCATTTAAAAAATTTTTCTCTCCTGGTTCTTTTGGCGCATATGCAAATGCATCTAGGCGAACAATTTGTGCACCATACCCCGCTAACTTTTTAAGGGTATCATCATAGAACTCCCAAACCAGTGGAGATTTAATATTTAAATCCATTTGACCAAGATATTTTCGCTTGGACTCAATAAATTGAACAACTTCTTCTCGCAAATCACTAAAGCGTCCAAAATCTATATCTACTAGCTGTGTATTTTCTAAGAGAGCTGCATTCACTAACTGAACTATAGCATCAGCTTTTCCATATTGAATACCTAAAGCATCCATTAGATCTAATGTATCTAATGCATCATATGCAACCTCTTGATAAAAAGTATTCCAATAAGGAACTTCTGATCCATCTGGAAACCGAATATTTAAAATCGGCAAACCAGGCTTTCTAAAAAACATATCTTTAATTAGTTCCTGTTTTGGCTGAATATAACCCTCTGGGGTCATTTCACCATGGCCATGCCAAAACTTATTCCAGTTAATAAAGAAGTCTTTGTACTTGGAAGCCTCACCGTTGGCTATAATATCTTTAAACTCTTTTGATAATACCGAGGCGTGGTTCATAATAAAATCAAATTTAAAATCTATGTTTTGATCTTTAAGCTCTTCTAGGTTATCCCTAGATGCTAACATTTCATTAAGTTCATAGTCAATGACAGAAAATCCTCGATCTAAATCTGTATTAAATACACTTGGCAAAATATAAAATGATGAAAAAGCGTCTTTCAGCTCTGGTAATTTCAAGCACTGCGTGATATCACCTAATGTACCCCCAATACTGTCAGGGTAGGCATTAAGCATAACACCAGCTGTTACCTTAGATTTATTCATTGCTTTTAAATACTCATCATAAGCTAAGATATCACCATCTTTAGAAACAATAATCTTCACCTTTTCGGCACCAGCATGTAATTTCCCTTGTTCTAATTTTAATACCATTGCAGTAAATGGGCTATCTGTACCCCCATCTCTATTTCTCATCTTCCTATGGGCTAATGTTTCCTCTGGCGTACTGTTTAGTAAAATGGGTATATCCACACCTACTAAGTTTGGATTGTTTCCATGGGTCCACTCAACAATAAGCACTTTTTTATCTCTAAAGTCTATTGGGTCATACCATAATTCTTTTTGCTCTCGTCCCATTCTTTTAAGCATAATATGTTCTGCACCATTTTTAAATTTCCGTATAATTTCATTAAGCTCATCAAAATCTATTTCATCTTTGCTTCCTAAATAGTTATTAAGTCCTTGCTTACCTGCTTCTTGATAAATTCTTAGCCATTCAAGTTCTTTTGTTAATTCAGGATTTGCATCTTGATCCTTTTCTTGGAGATCAAATAGAATAACCTTCCTGTCATCAGAAAATTCTCCCGCATCTACAAGGCCTTTAATTGCTGATATCCTAAAAACACGCAATCTTTCTGCATCATTGTACTGTGGGATTCTTCTTGGATAATTATCTCCGGATAGTATGTAGCTACCGATGCCTAACTCATTAAAGTAATAAGACAATAGGGAAGCTGTTTCCGATTTCCCAACTCCTGAACCGCCATGAACAGATATAATCACACGCTTATTAGGGCCTGGGGTCAAAATCGGCTCCACAAGTTCTAATAATCTAGGAAAAATCTTATGAGCCTTTTCTACGTGTCCTGCATTTATTTTAATTTGATCCCCAGGCATATCACCTTTTGGAATAGCCTCTAAGTTATTAATTTCTTTAGGGTTCCAATTTAGATATAAATTCTTTTCCATTCCTCATCCCTCCAAGTAGTATCTAATATATTATTTATATTCTGAGTTTTAAAAAACCCGTAATACAAACTATTTTTACAGTTTTGGAAACGTTTCCACTCTTACTAATAGAGTAACATTATTTTTATTTAATGTCAACAATATCAGAAGCTTTTTTGCATGTTTCACCCTCAATATAGTTAATATTAAGTACACTATTACTTGGAACCTTTTCACCCTTTATTAATCCTAATAATATCTTAACACTTTGCCTCCCCATAGCTTCAACCGGTTGCTTTATTGTTGATAATTGTGGTTCAAAGTAATCATTAGACTGAATACCATCAAAACCTATCACTTGCACATCCTCCGGAACCCTTTTACCTATTCTCCTTAACTCTTTAACCAAAGCAGCTGCAAATAGATCTGAACTCGTTAACACTCCCTCTACATTGGGATATTCACGAACAAACCTTTTTACTACTAATGATTCATCCATTATAGGCCTTGATAAGGAGCCTTCAATATTTTCACTTTCTGATTCTTCAAAAATATAATAAGGAATATTATTGGCTTTTGCAATATCAATCAGCCCCTGCTTTCTATCTGAAACAGATGAATGATATCGTGGTGCCCCTCCTACATAAGCAATTGATTTACACCCTGCTTCTATTAGTTTTTCAGTGGCCAACTTCCCACCACCATAATTGTCTGCAGAAACATGGGGGATTTCATCAGATATATATCGATCAATTGTTACGAGTGGGTTATCGATCTTATCATGGTTATAATAGTCATGATAAGAAATAGTGATAATACCATCCACTAAGTTTCTTTTAAGCATATCTAGATATTCTATTTCTTTGTCACTATTGGTTTGAGAACTACATAATAACATTTTATAACCTTTTAAATATAATTCATCTTCTATGTAAAAGGCTAATTCTGAAAAAAACGGATTTGTAATGGTTGGTAGCATTAGCCCAACTAACTTAGATGATTTTCGCTTAAAACTACGTGCTATTTCATTCGGCACATACTCAAGTTCTTCTATTACTCTAAGGACTTTCTCTCTTGTTTCAAATTTCACTGGGCCACTATTATTAATTACCCTCGATACAGTACCAACACCTACCCCTGCGATTCTTGCAACATCTTTGATTTTTGCCACTCCTATCACCCTTCCTTTCGTGATTTCCTCTCCTTTTTATTCTCATACATTAATTGATCTAAATGGTGTAGAAACTCATCTCCTTGGCCATCTCCCCAAGTATAAATACCATATCCTACACTAATTTCCAACCTAAATACGTCCTCTTTTTCCTTATTAAATAATTCAAACTGCCTTTTTAAGTGTTGTACTTTATGACTCATTTCTTGTTCTTCTTTAATGTCTAATATAATTACAAATTCATCTCCACCATATCTGGCTACAAAATCATCTTTCTTAAAAGACCTTTTAATAAGGGATGCCGCCGTTTTAATAGCCTTATCTCCAACGCTATGTCCATATTGATCATTGATCTTTTTAAAGTCATCTAAATCAATCATTACACCTGCAAACTTCTTGCTTTTAGGTAGGTTCCTGATTTTCCTGTCTATATAAGAATCCAATTCCCTTCTATTATACAACCCCGTTAAATAATCTACTTTAACAACCTGACTTTGTAGCATAATATAACTCATCAAAATAGAAATTGTAGCCCCTGGCCATACTAAACTAGTACCATAATACATGGTCTGTACTATGAATCCAATAGTCGGTGGGACTGTGAATAACAATATGGGTCGTCTATTTTTTTGATTAACCTTATCCCAGTTGTGTGAAATTATCAAAAAGCTAACTATAATTAAAATCACATGTACCATATTCCCAATGATGCTCCACTCACCCCTATGATATACATTATTCGCATCAATATAAAAATACTTTTGGTTAATAGGGGCACTTAAAGCCATTAGCATATTTATTATGACAAGGGTTTTCATAATAAGAAGTCCCTTTATTATGGGCCCTTTGTGTGAGTTTGTTGTTTCTACAATATACAGTGTCCATAACGTTAGAGGAATCGTATTGGTCATAAATAGTAATATATTGACACTCATATTAATTATGTAAGCAACTGTCCCTAATTTCCCATCAGCACTCCAACTGATAGCTTCAAAAACCAGAGTGGCTATAGTTGATACAACCATGTATCTAAATAACTGATCATGTACTGAATACGATTCGCTTTCTTCTTTTAGTTGTATGTATATAATGAGCAATACCGACAAAGATACAATATATACTTGCAATCTAATGATCAAATCCAAACCCATCACCCTTTCAAAAAGTTCTTTATAATGCTTATTATATCACACCTCATTTCTTTAGTCCTTAACTAATAAAATTACCATTTGTAATAAGTTTTTACAGCAAAAAAGGTAGGATTACCTACCTCTTTTGCTATTCTTCTTCCTGATTCTTCTTAATCTCTCTCTTCTTCTTGGTCATAAGTCCACCAATGCGCCCTGTTTCTTTTGAACTCAGTGACTTCCAACCATCCCTTTGCACTTGTTCCAACAGCCCCAGCTCTGATGCTATTTCTAGTTTCATTTTTTGATCCTGTGTTAAGGCATCAAATAGTTTTTCCTTATTACTTACTGCTCCGCCTACTTCAGTGTTATTATTTTCTATCAATCCCATCATTCCTTTTACTTATATTATATTCATCACTATAAGTAGAGTATGGGCCTAAATCACACATTTTATACATTAATTGATCTAAATAGTGTACGAATTCCTCGCCTTGGCCATTTTCCTGACTATAAATATCGCTTCCAATACTTATTTTTAGTTTAAATGTTCCTTTACTTTTTGCATTAAATATATTTTTTAATGTAGTTCATCAACTTCTGGTGTATCAAAACTCTCAAAAAGATGTTCTACCATACCACTATATTCCGGGTCATACAGCTTAGGGTAACCCATTATAAATGTGTTAATAGAGCCTTCCCCTACGACTGTTTTTTTATAAAACCCATCTTCGCCTTCTTCCCAAGAAATGACATACCAATTGTCTTTTTGGAATTTATAAAGAAGCTTAAATGCATTACGCACATCTTCTTCATAAAGTTCTATAGCCGTTTCCTCATTTACATTATTGGAACCATAGACCTTAAGCCTTGTATCCATTTGCGCGTTTTCTAAACTAATACCATCTCCATTATCAGATAGCCTCTTATCATTAAAAATATCCGGATACTCGATGAAAAATCCATACCGTTCATTTGTATAGGGTACATACCTTATGTTTCCTTGAGGATACTGCGAATCAGTTACTGTCCCCGTCTCAATAGAAGGTGTTATTTCACTCACCCACTCATCATCCTTCACACCTTCATAATTATTTGTTGCAGGCAATGGTCTTTCCTGATCATAAGTTATTGTATCTGCTTCTATATAGACAATCGATGAATTGCTATGCTGTTTCACAATTCCTTTTACATAAATAACTGACTCTTTATTAGCAGTTAATGTATACCATTTTTCTGCTGCTGGTAACTTATTATAATTAACCTCTATATAACCATCCTGTTTAGCATCTACCTGACCCTCACGAATAGATTCCTTGACATTAAAAGCCTTCTTATCCCCATCATTATTCGTTACAACAACAGGCCCTATAGTCACTCTTTTATCTATGTAAATATCCTTTTTATCGATTATTTCTCTAATCCTCCTTAGCTCTGCAACCTGCTCGCCATCCAACAATACCGGAGCCTCGGCACCTTCCTCTTCCCCTTCTTCTATCTTCACAAGTGCCTTCACCGAATTACTTCCCATTCCCCTCAAATTCACCACTATAATACCTAAAAAAATAGCTATACTCATTACTATCACGCCCACAAAAGCGACTATAACCATGTAAAATGTCCTATCCTTCATATGCTTCCCCCATCATCCAATTTCATACTCCAATTCCTCCCATTATACCACACCCTCCTTCCCAAAGGCACTACACTTTAGGCCTATGCTTACGGCTTAGACCCTGGCCTCCTAGCGCGCACCAACCTATTTCCCCGCAATGGTTGACATAAGACATCCCAGCGAGCATCCTCTGGCTTACTAGCCAGGAGAGGCGAGTCGGGATGTCTTATGTCAACCAAATGCGGCAACCACCTCCTTGCGCATCCAAGTTTTAGCCCCCATTGACAACCCCAAAGTTTAATGCTATCATTGTAAACAAATTAAATATTAAGTAGAGGCCGCGTTATTTATTATTAAGTATTTCGATTCCGCAAGGGAATATGACAAATACCCAAAGGGGATAACGCCGAAGGGCAAACAATCTTGCAATTTCTTTGTCCCTGGTTGTATAGCTAATAACTGTACAACTGTCACCTTATGAGTTAAAATAATAAGGTGGAGTGCTACTGTGAGTTACATAATATATTAACCTTATTTAAAGTAAGGTTGTTATTCACAGCTAGCGCATGCGCTAGCTATTTTTATTTTAAAATCTATTATTATATTCCTAGGAGGCTTTATTATGAAAAAAATTAATCTTGCTATTGTTGGTGTAACCGGAATGGTTGGAAGAACATTTTTAGAGGTTTTAGAAGAAAAAGATTTACCAATTGAAAATCTTTATATGTTTTCATCTGCACGTTCTGCAGGATCTAAGATTACACTTAAAGGTAAAGAGTATATTGTTGAAGAACTAACCGAAACATCTTTTGATCGCGGAATTGATATTGCTTTATTCTCAGCTGGTGGGGCTGCAAGTTTAAAATTTGCTCCTATTGCTGCAAGTAAAGGGTGCGTTGTTATTGATAATAGCTCTGCTTGGAGAATGGACTCTACTGTTCCACTTATTGTGCCAGAAGTAAATGGTGAAGATATTAGAAATCATAAAGGCATTATTGCTAACCCTAACTGCTCTACAATTCAAGCGATGGTAGCACTTAAACCTTTAGATGAGTATTATGATATTAAGAGAGTTATCTATACAACTTTCCAAGCAGTATCAGGATCCGGACTCGCCGGTTGGAGAGACTTAGAAGAAGGACTAAAAGGAAATCCTCCAACTAACTACCCTCATCCAATTGCAAATAACTGTCTTCCACATATTGATTCTTTTACAGACAATGGATACACAAAAGAAGAGATGAAAATGGTTGAGGAAACTAGAAAAATACTTCACAAACCAAACCTTGGTATAACAGCTACAACTGTTCGTGTACCTGTGTTTAATAGCCATAGTGAATCTATTAACCTAGAATTCGAAAAACCATTTGATTTAGAAGAACTCAAAAAGGTACTTGTAAATGCACCTGGTATTATCGTTCAAGATGATGTTGCAAACAATGTCTATCCTCTTCCTTTAAATGCAACAGGTAAAGATGATGTATTTGTTGGTAGAATTCGTCGCGACGAGAGTGTTGTGAGTGGCGTAAACTTATGGGTAGTTGCAGATAATATTCGTAAAGGTGCTGCAACAAACACAATTCAAATAGCAGAATGGATTATTAATAATATGATGTAAACAATATAATTTCTTTTATGAAAGGATGAATTATATGGCAATTTTTGAAGGTTCCGGCGTAGCGATTGTTACACCTTTTAATCTAGATGGTTCTGTTAACTACGGAAAGCTAGAAAAACTAATTGATTTTCAAATTGAAAATGGTACGGATAGTATCGTTATATGTGGTACTACAGGAGAGGCTCCTACTCTTACTAGAGATGAACATTTAGAATGCATCTCAGTAGCTGTAAAAAGCGCAAATAAAAGAGTTCCTGTTATAGCTGGAACTGGAAGTAATGACACAGCTTACGGAGTACGTCTTACAAAAGAAGCAAAAAGACTTGGTGCAGATGCTACTCTTCAAATTACCCCTTACTATAATAAATGTACACAAAACGGATTAGTTGCCCATTTTAGCGAAATTGCTAAGGCAACAGATCTTCCAATGATCATATACAGTGTTGCAAGTCGTACGGGACTTAATGTTAATGCAGATACTGTGGCTAAACTTGCAAAAATTGATACCATCGTAGGAATCAAAGAAGCAAGCGGCAACATCACTCAAGTTGCAGATATTGCTGCTCAGTGCGGTGGATCCTTTGATATTTACTCTGGTAATGATGATCAAATTGTTCCTCTGCTTTCTTTGGGCGGCAAAGGTGTTATCTCTGTTGTTGCAAATATTCTTCCTAAAGAAACACATGACATTGTGCGCTTATTCTTAGATGGTGATGTAACAGCCAGTAGAAAACTTCAATTAGACTATCTTGGGTTAATACACTTACTGTTTTGCGAAGTAAACCCTATCCCTATTAAAGCAGCTTTAAATATGATGGGCTGGGATGTTGGTGGTTGTCGTCTTCCTCTTACACCTCTGGAAGATGCTCATGCCGTATTATTAAAAACAGAACTAAAACGTCTAAAGCTTATTCCATAGAAAGGAGCAGCTTATATGATAAATATTATTATGCACGGTTGTAATGGAAACATGGGGCAGGTTATTACCAAGCTCGTTGCTAAAGACCCTCAAATGACTATTGTTGCAGGAATTGATCCAAACGTAAGTGCCCCAAATCCTTTTCCTGTATTTCCTAGCGCAGATGAGTGTACTGTGGATGCAGATGTTATTATTGATTTCTCAACTGCTAAAGCAGTTCGTCCTTTAATTACATTTGCGATGTCCAAAAATATACCAGTCGTTGTCTGTACAACAGGCCTTCCTACGGAAGACTTAGATTATATTAAAGAAGCAAGTTTAAGCCTTCCTGTATTCTTTTCTGCAAACATGTCCTTAGGCGTAAATCTACTCATAGGTCTTGCTAAAAGGGCAACGGAAATATTGTCAGATGCAGGATTTGACATTGAAATTATTGAAAAGCATCATAACCAAAAGATTGATGCGCCTAGCGGGACTGCTCTTGCTATTGCCACTGGCATTAACGACGTTTTAGACAATCAATATGCTTATCAGTTTGATCGTTCCACTAAACGTGAAAAACGCCCTAAAAAAGAAATCGGAATCCATGCAATCCGGGGCGGAACTATTGTCGGTGAGCATGAAGTTCTATTTGCTGGTCAAGACGAGGTTATTACCTTAGGACACACTGCTACATCTAAAGAAGTTTTTGCAGTTGGAGCCCTTAAAGCAGCAAAGTTTATGTACAAAAAAATACAAATGCCTGGTTTATATAATATGGAGCATTTAATAGATAGTTAATTTTGACATTAAAAAAGAGTATCTATATGAATAGATACTCTTTTTATTCTTAGTCTTTAATGTTCTATTCCTTCTCTTGCTGATATCCCTTCTGTCATGGGATGCTTGACTGCTTCAATTTTACTAATATATCCAGCCTTTTGAGCTAAGCTATCCGGCAATACCCTCCCCGTTAAGACTAATTCCGTCGTTTCAGGTTTATTATCAATCATATTAGCTACTTCTTCTTCTACTACAAAACCGGCCTGTATAGCACCTAATATCTCATCTAATATGAGGATATCACATTCTCCTGTATCTAATACTTTACGTGCAAAATTCATTGCATTTTTAATTTCAATTTTTTTTTCTTCCCGTTCCTCTGGCGTTAGTGACCATGTAAATCCCCTTGGTTTTTCAAAATGAAAGACTTTAAACTCGGGTTCTAGGAGTTTAAGTGTTTTACATTCGCCAGTATCTGAGTTTTTTAGAAATTGTATCATAATGACTTTTAAGTCCCTACCTATTGCTCTTATGCCTAATCCAATAGCTGCAGTTGTCTTACCTTTGCCATTGCCACAATAAATTTGTACAAGTCCTTTATCCACACTTTATCACCTCTGTACCATTATAATACGAATATCAATTAGTTACAATGAGTCTATAGAATTTTCATCCAGAGTTTCATTTGTGCTTTCATCTATTAATTCCATCTTGGAGACTGACATCTCATAGGCAATCCTTGTTAGTATTTCCCCATTTTCTAATTTTTTCTGATATGTTCTACTTTGTATCCTTCCCCAAACCATTATATTATCCCCAGTTTTAAGATGCTGAGCGTATCTTGCATTTCTACCCCAGCCAATACATGGTATGTAATCTGATTTATGATATGAACGATTAACCGCAACTAATAAATCTGTTATTTCTCTTCCAAAAGGGGTTGTTCTATATACAGGATTCTTGCATACATATCCATTTAAATAAATGATGTTTTTACTTTTATTAATTTCTATGTCTTCTACTATTTTAAGCTCGAGTACAAAAATAGTTAATATTAATCTATTTCTGCCTTCATCGTATTGATTATAGGATCTAAATTGCCCTAATATATCAACTGTCTGACCTAATATATCCCCAACTTCTGGCAATAACCTTTCTGAAATCGTTACAGGCAATTTATCTACAGAATCACTTAATCTTGGAACCTCAATGTCAAAGGTGTAGAATCCTTCCCCATATACTTTATGACTAAACCTCATCTCTCCAATGACCTTTCCTACTACATTTACCTCGTTGTTTTGCACTAAATGATCTGTCATTTCAAACACCTCTTTCTTATTATCTTTATGTTTTTAAACAGCTTTATCCATTACTGTCCTTATCATATCTATTCCCTTAATCATAAATTTAGAAGTAATTTTTAAAACTCTATTTGGTATAGGGGGCAAAATTATGCTACAATATGTTGTATGTACTAATTCTTTTACAAAATCAAAAGAGGATGTGTTTCTATGAAGTTAGATGATTTAATCGTTCGTTATTACACTGAAGAACTCGAAAATTCTTCCAAAACTGTATACGATCTTTTTACATGGCACAACGTAAATGTGAAGATCCTTAACTATAGTACTGGCGAGGCAATAGTGGATATGCCTAATTTGGAATTTCCATCCCATTTTTCACAATCAGCTTGTGATATTATTGCAAGTAAGTATCTACGAAAAGGTGGTATTCCTGGAGAATTAGGCTATGAAAATTCTTTTAAACAACTGATTCACAGAATGGTTGCTTTTTGGGTAGATGCTGCTTGTGATGAAAAATTAATTAACCAAGACCAAAAAGAAATTGTTTATGATGAGCTTGCTTATATGATGATTTCTCAAATGTGGGCTCCAAATAGTCCCCAATGGTTTAATACAGGCCTTAAAACAGCTTATGGCATTGAAGGTCCTAGCCAAGGACATTATTACTATGACCCTGAGCAAGGTAAATCTGTTTTATCTCCCGACTCTTACACTAGAACTCAGGGCTCAGCTTGCTTTATTGTAGGTGTACAGGATTCGCTTCTTGGAGAGCGATCACTGACAGATCAGCTGGTAACAGAGACTAGACTTTTTAAATACGGTTCTGGGGTTGGCACTAACTGGTCTCCTATCCGTGGAAAGGGCGAATCCTTATCTGGCGGTGGAAAATCTTCAGGCCTTATGAGTTTTCTTAGGGTATTTGATCGTAATGCAGGGGCTATAAAATCTGGCGGAACCACTAGACGTGCCGCTAAGATGAACGTTTTAGATATAGACCATCCAGAAATTGAAGAGTTTATAGCGTGGAAATCCATAGAGGAAGATAAAGTTTCAGCTCTTGGTAAAATGGGCTATGACACTCACTTTGATGGCGAGGCTTATGATACTGTTTCAGGCCAAAATGCCAATAACTCTGTTCGTGTTAGTGATGGGTTTATGAAATCCATACATGATCCTGAGGCGTCTATTCCTTTAATGAATCGTCTAGATGGGAAGGTTTCTAAAGAAGCTAATGTTAAGTCCCTTTGGGATGGTATTAACCAAGCTTCATGGCGATGCGGAGACCCTGGTATACAGTTTGATGATGTTATTAACGCATGGCATACTTGTCCTTCAGGGGAAGATGGAGCGTATAATGCTAAACACAACCGAATTAACGCCAGTAATCCTTGCTCTGAATATATGTTTTTGGACGATACCGCTTGTAACCTAGCAAGTATCAATATTGTTAAGTTCTATGATCCTGAAGAAAACTTGCTTGATATTGAAGGGTATTTACACTGTATTAAGATGACCCAAATCGTCCTTGAAGCTACTATACACTGGGGACAATTCCCGACGGAGCCTATTGCACGTAAGTCTTACCACTTTAGAACCACTGGTCTTGGACTGACTAATTTAGGAACACTATTTATGCTTATGACACTTCCTTATGATAGCGACGAGGCAAGAAATATTGGCTCCTCACTTATGAGTACGTTAACAGGATACTCCTATTATATTTCTTCATTATTTGCACAAAAAGTAGGCCCTTTTACATACTATGACCTTAATAAGGATCATATGTTAAAGGTAATGAATAGTCACGGCGCTGTTGCTGGGTATCCTAATGAAGATATTATTTTAAAAGACACACTTAACTACGAACCTATTAAAATTAATCACGGGCTACTGGGCTCACTTAATCTAAATGAGCTGAGTTCATGTGTTAAGGACGTTTGGAAACACGCTATTAATAGTGGCGCTAAACATGGCTATCGCAATGCTCAGGTATCCGTATTAGCACCTACCGGGACTATTGCCTTTGCAATGGACTGCGCCACAACATCTTCAGAACCTTTCTTTAGCCATGTAGCCTATAAGAAACTAGTAGGCGGCGGTAGTATGGAAATAATTAACCCTGTTATGCCTGTTGCACTTGCTAAACTTGGTTATGAACAAAATCAGATTGATGAAATTATCGCATATATTCTTCGCAAAGAAGATATGGGAGGATACGAAGTCATCATGGATGGCAAAATAGAGGGTGCTCCTCATCTTTCGCCTGAACACTACCCTATATTCGACACCGCTAATAGGTGTGGTACTGGCCAGCGTTTTATAGCGCCTGATGGGCACGTTGAGATGATGGCTGCCCTAACACCTAACGTATCTGGTGCCATTAGTAAAACTGTTAACTTGCCTCAAGACGCAACGACTGAAGATATTGGTAATATTTATGAACTTTCTTGGAAACTAGGCGTAAAGTCCATTGCTTTGTACCGTGATGGCTGTAAAGAATCACAGCCTTTAAATACTGCTATTTCAGACACTGCTAAAGAAAACCTGGAAGACTTGTCTTACGCACAGTTATTAAAGCTGGCTCAAACACAGGAATCACAAACACATCTGCCTAGAAGAATTAAGCCAACCGGTATTAGACGTGCTCATGTTCACGAGGCGCAAATGGCTGGACTTAAACTATACTTCACCCTATCCTTCTATGAAGATGGCAGACTCGGTGAGGTCTACGTTTCAGCTGGAAGGCAAGGGTCTCTTGCAAAAGGACTATTAGATAGCGTATCAACGACAATATCTAAAATGTTACAGTATGGTGTTCCTGCTAAAGATATTTCACAAATGTATAGAGGACAAAAATATGAACCAAGTGGATTTGTATATGGGCATCCTTATATAAAAATGGCTGATTCAATATCCGATTTAATTAGTAAAATTATTGATATTGAGCTAGGCGACTATACGTCATGCCAAGTCACTCCAACCGTCCCTCTCGTACCGACTATGGTGTTACCAATTCAGAATCCTACTACACCCTCTAATGTCCAAGGAGAACGATTGTACGGCGAGGTTTGCTCCTCTTGTAAAGGAACTAAACTTGTAAAAAATGGCACTTGTAAAGTTTGTTTGGACTGCGGAACGACAACAGGATGTAGTTAAATGAGATAAAGTTAAATAAGATAGGCTTAAATAAGATGCACATTTTAGGGTTTTTCACATACTATATATTAGACATCAACGACTGACATCATCGCAACTTCTAGTATTGCTGAAATGAGGCGATCTACATGGAAGAGACCTCCGACATTGTCATAATTGAGGCTCTAAAGCAAACCTTAAATAACACACTTATTATAAATAATTTTAACTTACAACATCCCCAAGTTCTCCACCTCAGTTACAAAATTAATACACTGCTTATTCCATTTTTCCGTAACCAGCTCCCCAAAGCGAAAATTATCAAATTTCCAATTAAATAATTAGGAGGCTATCTAAATAAGATAGCCTCCTTTTAATTTAACCTTTTGATTCAACCTATTGACTTTAACTAAGATGTTGGCGGAATGCTATATTGCCTTCCTGTATGATCCGTTTTATAATTTTCCTTTATAATAAGCTCTGAAAGGGGTACAAGTTCATATCCCTGCTCTTTTAGTCCAACTATAATAGAATCTAATGCATCTTTCGTATACTTCGCATTGTTATGCATCAGAACGATTGACCCATTACCCAAATTCTTATGCTTTAAAACTGTATCAATTAAGTTTTGTAAGCCGTATTCTTTCCAGTCTAAAGAATCTACATCCCACTGAATAACATAATACCCACACTCTTTTAGGGTTTCTATTACAGTGTTATTATATTCTCCAAAAGGGGGTCTAAATAAGGTCATATCAACGCCTAATAACTCCTTAGTAGAGCTATGGGCTTTCATAATATCATCCTTAATTTGTTCTTTACTCATACTATTCATATGAGGGTGCTTATTAGAATGATTACCGATATCATGTCCTGCATCAGCAATTCGTTTGACCTGTTCCGGATATTTCCGAACCCAATCTCCCACTAAGAAAAATGTAGCCTTTACATTATGTTTCTCTAGGGTAGCAAGGAGATAATCTGTGTCATCTGCTCCCCAAGCTGCGTCAAATGATAAGGCTACCTTTTTTTCATCTGTTTTAACTGAATAAATTGGTATCTTCCTGTTAGACTGCTCTGCCTGTGAAACAGTGTTAAAGACGCTTACGACATGTTGCTTTGATATAATAAGTACTACCAATACAGCTGCTATAAATAAAACTGATTTCTTCATTAAGTCCTCCTTATTTAAGCCTATATCTTTGTAAGATTATATGTTGGTTACTGTTTCTTTATTCTTTAACCTACCTATATTCTTATCAAAATGCTTAAATATTATAGAGGTAATTACATCCTTTTATGGCTAACGATATAAGTCATATTTAAGACGATCTGTAAAACCTAATACATTCTCTTGTAATAATTTTGCTCTAAAGTATATACTCCCTTTAACTGTATCATATTTTCTATTCATTAAAATTTGATTAGGAAGCTCATCGGGATTTTGCCATGCACCCTCTGTTCCAACTTTATACAAAGCTTGCCCAACATATAGATCGACTGGTTTACCTTCCATTTCTTTTACCCACCATTTTAGTGTTTTTTCATAATCTGCTGCAGTAAATCCAATGTTCCAGTAAATTTGAGGTACAATGTAGTCAATCCATCCTGTATAAGCCCAGTAGCGCGTATCTGCAAACAATGTATCGTAACTTGTAACTGAAGCCTTAGTGTCTGATCCTCTAGGATCTAAAGATGCATTTCGCCATACACCAAATGGGCTAATGCCAAATTGAACATTTGGTTTTGTATTTTTAATGGCTATTGAAATGTCTTTAATCATTGTATTAATGTTGTATCTTCTCCAGTCAGCTTTATATTTATAATTTTTCCCATACTTTTTATATGTTTCTTGGTCTGGAAAATCTCTTTTTTTACTATCTGGATAAGGGTAAAAATAATCATCAAAATGAATGGCATCAACATCATAATTTTTAACCACTTCAAGTACAGTGTTTTTTACATAGGTACGTACTTCAGGTAAACCAGGGTTTAAAAATAGTTTGTTATCATATTCAATAACCCATTCAGGATGTAACTTTGCTGGATTATTAGCAGCTAGTTTATCTGTTTTATTTGTACTTGTTGTTACTCTAAAAGGATTAAACCAAGCATGAAATTCCATATTTCTACTATGAGCTTCCTCAATCATAAATGCTAGAGGATCATATCCAGGACTCTTTCCTTGTGTCCCTGTCAGATACTCAGACCAGGGTGCATGCTTAGAAGGATATAAGGCATCTGCCGTAGGTTTGACCTGAACAATTACTGCATTAATACCTGCCCTTTGTAAGTCATCTAAAAGCGTGATATATTCACCCTTTTGCTGATCTATCCCAAGCCCTTTAGTTGATGGCCAATCTAGATTGAATACACTTGATACCCAAGCACCTCTAAATTCTTCTGCTTGCCCCTTAATGGACTTGGTATTGCTAGTATTCCCATATAAGAATACGGTGTTTGTTAATACAACTATTAAAATTAACACACTTAACTTCTTTATGCTTATATATTTTTTCATTGTAATCTCCTTTATTATTATTGATTTATAAATCTATATACTCTATGTGCTTATTTGCCACGTGTTTTTTGCCAGCCCACCTGTCATAACTACTTCTGTCCATCCCATTGTCTATAAGATGCTTGTTAGATAATAAGTTATATAGTTTTATTTCTTTATCCAAACCGATGTGTGTAATGGCTGTATTATCTGCCCAATGCAAGCTATTAACATCTTGATCTGATTTTCCCATTAAGAGATTAATAAGAATTCTTAAGGTCATTCCATGAGACACAATTAGGATATTGGATTCTTTATTTAAAGCCGAATTTATTAATTCCTTATTAACAAATTCTAAAAGTCTCTTTTTTACACACTCATAGGACTCTCCATTTGGCATTTGTATGGTGGATAATGCATTTATTAGCTTAATATAAAATCCAGGATCTAACTTATCAAGCTCTTCCCACGTCTTACTCTCATAATCCCCACCATGGAGTTCTGCCAGTTCCTTATATTGAATAACATCTTCTTTTCCCCCCACAATCTGAGCTGTTCTAATGGCTCTAATGAGGTGACTCGAATACACCTTATCAAATTTTATATGATCCAGATGCTGTCTACAGTATTCTGCTTGTAGCTCTCCTATGGTCGTTAAACCTCCATCTGTATGCGTGCAAAACCTTCCACCTGTATTGTTATGACTTTCTGCATGTCTTACGATATATATATTCACACTATTCCTCCTATTATATTCTTGCAGTAAATAAAAAATACTCCTATAGAAATCTCTTATACTACAAGAGCGATTCCTAAGGAGCATTTTTGGATTTACTATTAAATTACTCGTTTTGCTCCAATATAAGGTGCCATACCTCTTTGTTGCAATGGACTTACATGTATACCTGTTTTAGCCGTACCTGCATGAACAATTTTATTGTCACCCATATAAATAGCTACATGGTTCACTTTCCCATCATATCCGTAAAAAACTAAATCTCCTGGTTGAAGCTCTGATTTTTGAATACTTGTTCCACTACCTGAATATTGTCCACCTGAAGTTCTTTCAATGTTTACACCAAAGTTCTTATATACTTGACTTGTAAACCCGGAACAGTCTGTTCCATTTGTCAAACTATTGCCACCATATCTATAAGGATTGCCTACATACTTTAAGGCAAAGTTTATAACGTCTTGCCCTTTATCAGCTTTAGGTTTGGCTATTTCTGGCTGCTCTTTCTCCACACTCTCTATGTACTGTGATTCTATGTATACTATTTTATCATTTTCTAAAATTACTTCTGTATAGTCATCTATTGGATCGCCTGTGCGTATTATGTCATCTTTTTGTAACTCTTTAATATTAATAGATTCTGAATTAGGTGCCTCTGTAAGAATCACTCTTTCAGTTGTTACCTTAGCATATGTTTCCTCATTTGGGTTTGCATATACTGTCATACCAAAAGTAAATGTTCCGATTAAAAGACTTAATCCTATTTTACGAATTACATTTGTACGCATCAATTATTTCCCCCTATGGATTATCGCATTTGTAAGTTGTTTACCTAAGGCCTATTATATTCTAAGGGGGATAATATGTCAACTACTTATTACAATATTGTTAATAGATACTAGCTAATCTTAATATTTTCATTTCATTGCTTAATTTTTATCTTCATAATAACATCTTTTCCTGCTCTTACTGATCCTGTTGTTGTATCCATTTTTCGAATCTTATCCATTGTTGTGATAATAATAGGGCTAATGATGCTTTTACCTTCTCCTGCTATTATTCCTAGATCCATTTTAATTAAAGGTGTTCCTACTTTAACTTCTTGTCCTTGTTCAACGAGTCTTTTAAAACCTTGCCCATTTAGTTCTACTGTATCTATCCCTAGGTGTACTAAAAGGTCAACACCTTGTTTTATTTCTATTCCTATAGCATGGTTGCTAGGGAATATCTGTACCACTTTACCTTTGCATGGTGATACCACTAGCCCATCTGTAGGCTCAATTGCAACGCCGTCGCCAATCATCTTCTCCGCAAATACAGGATCAGGAACCTCTGTAATACTTATAGCCTTACCTGTCATAGGTGATATGATTTCAATTACTTTGGGCTTTAAAAGTTTAAATATAATCATCTCTCCTTATTATCCGTATTGCCTAATTCGTTCAATATCTATTGCTATGTATGTAATCATATCTTCAGATAAAATAATATCCTTATCCTCTTGAATTAACATAGCTATTTTATTAGCAATATTGTAACTTTCACGTAATTTCGATTTAATTTCTTTTTTAAGTGGGTTATGGATTGTTTTTTGCCTTCTACAAAGACTTAATGTTGTTTTAAGAATGGGTATAAAACTTTGATATACATAGCCTTTATTATGCTCTGGGCTATCTATCTCCTCTATAATAAAATCTGTACACGCTTTAAATAACCGTGTATCTTTCATGGTTTCACGAATTGTTTTGTTATTGCGAGCAGAGTGAAGATGAAGTGCAATAAAACCTTTTTCGTCTTCTCCTATATCCACGCCTATCCGTTTTCCTAAAAGTGATGCAGCTAGTTCAGCCACTTCATATTCTTCTTGGTATAATAATGTAATTTCCTCCGTAAAAGGATTTTCAATAGGAAGCGCCATATTAATGCGGTCTATTGCAAATGTTATGTGATCTATTAATGCCATATGAATGTTAGGACTTAATAAACCTAGCATGGTTTCTGCCTTGGCTATAATCTCTTCACTAACACCTATAATTTCTTTTTTGTATTTTGGTATCATATCAAGGTAACTTAAAGAGCTACTAGATTGTAGCTCGTGAAAGACTTTTTCTAAGGTCTTAGGATTGGTCTTTATATCATCCCCACTTTTTTTACCAAAACCAATTCCTTTACCAACTAGTATCACTTCTTGCCCATCTCGTCTGGCGAGTATTACGTTATTATTAAATGCTTTCACTACTTCATAGTTCACGTATCTACACCTCTATCCATTACTTAATTTAGCATTTTATATTCGTTTCTATACTTTGAATCATCTCTCTAATTTCCAGTACAGCGCCTGAATTTACACTCAGTTCATCAACACCCATATCTACAAAGGTTTGTGTTAATGTGGAATCTGCCGCGGCTTCACCACAAATACCTACCCAAATATTCTCTTTATGACCATTTTTAATGGTCATTTCTATTAATCTTAGGACTGATGGATTATGAGTATCATATAAATATTCAACTTTAGGGTTCATTCTATCAACAGCCATTGTATACTGAGTCAAATCATTGGTTCCAATACTAAAGAAATCAACTTCCTTTGCAAGTAGATCTGTAATCATAACAGCTGCTGGTGTTTCAATCATTACACCAATTTCTATATCCTTACTAAAAAGTTTGCCTTCCTGGTTTAAGTCTTGCTTCACTTCTTCTAGAATTCTTTTTGCTTGCCTCAGTTCTTCTATGGTGCATATCATAGGAAACATAATCCCTAATTTTCCGTATACACTAGCCCGCAGCAACGCCTTAAGCTGGGTTTTAAAAAGACCTACTTGATCTAAACATATCCGAATACCTCTATAGCCTAAAAAGGGATTATCTTCTTTCGGTATTTTAAGGTATGGTATTTCCTTGTCTCCACCTACATCTAATGTTCTTATAATAACTTGCTTATTTCCCATTTGTTCTAACACAGTTCTATAGGCATGAAATTGGGATTCTTCACTTGGTATTGTATTACTGTGCATATATAAAAATTCACTACGAAATAATCCTATGCCCTCTGCATCATTTTCAAGGACTCCCTCTACATCTAAAGGTGACCCTATATTAGCATTGATCTTAATTTCAACACCATCTTTGGTGATGCTTTTTGTTCCTTTTAACTTGTTTAAATCTTCTAGTCTATTTTTATATTTGTTTTGTTCCTGAGTCCACTGCATTTTCATATCTTTATCTGGGTTAATAAATATATTCCCATCTCGCCCATCTAATATAATTTCATCCCCATCTTTAATATTTTCAAAAACATCTTCTACTCCTACAACCGCAGGAATTTGCATTGTTCTAGCGATTATGGAAGAATGAGACATTTTACTTCCTACTTGGGTTATTATGCCAAGTACATTTCGCTTGTCCATTTGCACTGTGTCTGATGGCAATAAGTCCTTTGTAACGATTATAACAGGTTTTTCTAAATCTGATAAGCTTTGTTCTTTTTTACCCGTTAGTATATTGATGATTCTTTTAGAAATATCCTCAATATCTACGCCTCTTTCTCTCATATAAGAGTCTTCCATACTTTTAAATAAAGAAGAGTACTCATCACTAGTGAGTTGCATTGCGTATTCAGCCGATACACCTTCATCTATTATTATTTCCTTAGTGCGATCTGTAAGTTCCCCATCCATGATCATCATTTGATGAACCTCAAAAATAGCTGACTCATCTTCTCCAACATTCTTTAGGGCATATTCTTGTAATTCTTTAAGCTGATTAGTCGCATCATCCGCAGCTTTTTCTAGCCTTGTAATTTCTTCATCTGCTGATTTAGTCGTTTGCTTATCGACAGCCATTTTGTCTTGCTTAATGACCAATACCTTACCAATTACGACTCCTTTTGAAGCGCCTATCCCTTTTAATTTTCCCACTTTTATACCTCCTATTTATAATTATTTACATTGTCTCATATCATAAAATTAGGGCATAAATTCTTCTGCTTTTTTTAGATAGCGAAAGAGCTTATACCCAAATTTATCTTTCTAGACTATTCGCTTCATTTCTTCTGCGATTAAATCTGCACTTGTCCCTATTATAATGTGTACGTTCTTCTCACTTAGACGCATGACACCTAAAGCGCCTAAAGCTTTCATCTCACTATCTTGAATAATAGAGGAATCCTTAACTGTTAACCGTAACCTTGTTATACAACAATCTATATCTTCTAAGTTATCTGCCCCACCTAATTTTTCAAGGTATGCCGCTGTCAGCTCTACTATTTTTAAGTCTAAGGCCCCTCCACGGTTCGGTTTCTTAATATCAAACTTCTTAATGAAAAACCCCTCCTTCTATGGTTAGGAGCTATACAAAACAAGGTCTCCCTTACATTTTTACTATTGAGACATCATTTTATTCAAAATCCTTTGCTATCATCTCTTCAAGGGCTAATATAGCATCTTTTTCATCTTCACCATCTGCTGTAATTGTAATGCTTTCCCCTTGTCTAACCCCTAAAGTCATGATAGCTAAGAGTCTCTTTCCATCAACCTCTTTACCTTCTTTTGAAACTCTAATGGCTGATTTAAATTGTGATGCTGTCTTAATAAATATATTAGCTGGTCTTGCATGAAGTCCTGCTGCTACATTAATCGTTGCTGTTATCTTTGTCATTTAATTTTCCTCCTTATTAATATTCCTAGTTTATAAGTATGCGTAGGCAAAAAAGGCATAAACTTCCCCTGTATATGTTGGAAAAGTTTATGCCTGATATGACTCAGTTACACACTTTATATCGTATTAATTTAATTAGTTCAAGTATACTAAAACATACTAACTTTGTCAATATGTTTTAATATCTTTCTTTTAAATCATGCTTTATTGTGTATTATTATAGCACTTTAAGCAATTCCGTTGCAGCTTCTTCATCTAATATTATCGTTACATCTTTGTGAAATTGTAAGATTGATGCTGGAACTCTCGGTGTTACTTTTCCCAGAATTGCTTCTTTGATAATACCCGCTTTACCAGCGCCACTTGCAATTAACATTATTCTCTTTGCGTTCATAATTGTTCCAATTCCCATTGAAATCGCCTGTTTAGGCACATCTTCAATATGTTCAAAGAATCTAGCATTATCTTGAATCGTACCTTTGGTAAGATCAACCTTTTGGGTTTTAGTTGGAAAATCATCTGCTGGCTCGTTAAATGCAATATGGCCATTTGACCCTATGCCAAGTAGTTGCATATCTACTCCACCAGTATCTCTAACCTGCTTATCATATACTTCACATTCCATAGTAGAATCTTTAGCTGATCCATTTGGGATATGTATATTATTCATATCAATATTAATATGGTTAAATAAGTTTTCCTTCATAAAATAATCGTAACTTTGGTCGCACTCTTTGCTAATTGGAAAATACTCATCTAGGTTAAATGCTGTCGTTTTGCTAAAGTCTACTTCATCAGCTTTATTCATACGAATAAGCTCTGTATACATTCCTAAAGGCGTTCCCCCTGTCGCTAAACCTAAAATAGGATTCTCTGTTTCCTTTACAACGGAAGCTAATAAGTGAGCTGCTTTTTTGCTCATTTCATCATAATCCTTAGTAATGTAGATGTCTATATTTAAGACTTTAATGTTTTTCATCAATAACCATCCCTTTTTAAATTATAGTTTGATATCTGTATAAGCCCTCATCTATATAAGGCCTCATATCTCTAAGAGTCTGATTTAATTTTAATACAATTTATCGTAAATTATCCTCTTTTTTATTATAACATTTCAAACAAATTTTGGGTATGATTTTTTTAGTCTTACCATTATTTTTTTATTATAGTACTTAATTATTTGTTAGCTCTTTCTATTTCCTTGGCACCATCTCCAACACCTGCTATATAAATGGTTGGCTCGTACCCAATTCGTTCTTTATAGCCACTCATTACTTCTTTCGTAAATTGATCGATTACCTCTTCTTTTACAATACTGACTGTGCAACCACCAAATCCTGCGCCTGTCATTCTTGATCCAATTACACCTTCAACTTTTAAAGCTTCTTCTACTAAAGTATCTAATTCCACTCCTGTTACTGCGTAATCTTCTTTTAAAGACATATGGGACTCAACCATTAAGTCGCCAAATCTTTCAAGGTCATCAGCCGCAAGCGCCTTGGATGCCTCAAGTGATCTTGCATTTTCTGTAATCACATGCTTTGCCCTCTTGTTTATCACTGGGTCTTCAATAAGGTGGGCATACGCCTCAAATTCTTCTGGTGATATATGACATAGATATTTTACATCGAATTGCTTTTGTAAAAGTTCTAAAGCCGTATCACATTCCGCTCTTCTTTCATTATATGCTGACTCATTAAGTTGTCTACGCTTATTAGTGTTGGCAATAACAAGTTTATAGCCCTCTAATTTAAGGGGTGCGTATTCGTATTCTAATGTATCACAGTCTAACAAGATTGCATGATTTTCTTTCCCCATAGCTACTGCAAACTGATCCATAATACCACAATTCACACCATTAAATGTGTTTTCTGATAGTTGCCCAATTTTAGCAAGTTCTACCTGGTCAACACCTAGGTTATTAAGGGCATTTGCTGCTACTAAAATAACTAATTCAACAGAAGCTGAGGATGAAAGTCCTGCTCCGTTTGGAATGTTACCTTCTAATAGGACATCCATCCCGCATAGCTCATGTCCTCTATTTTGCAACATTTTAAGAACGCCTTTAGGATAGTTCCCCCAGTCATGCGCTTCTTCATATTTAATGTCATTCATATCTACTTGCACTTCTAACTCAAAGTTTAAAGATGCTAGGTTTAAAATATGATCGTTTCTTTTTCTAACAACTGCATAGGTTCCAAAATCTAAAGCGCATGGAAATACATTTCCCCCATTATAGTCTATATGCTCTCCTATTAAATTGACTCGCCCTGGTGCATGAAAAACACGAATTTCCTCACTTGTTTCCCCATACTTTTTAATAAATTGACTGATTATCTTATCCATTTTTATCCCCTTCCTTATTTGAGTTCAAATCCCATATGTTTTATAAACTTTACAAATGCTGCCCTACCCTCATTATCCGTTTTATATACACCTGCATCTTCTAATACCTGAGTAAACTTTCTTCCAACTTCATATCGAATAGTCTTTGCTGCTTGTTCTGCTGACATTTTTATACCATATTGATCTCTCATATTTTTTATCCATTCTTCATGTTTCTTTAAATCAGAGCCTTCTGGTATATCTATTTTTTCTTTTCTCATCTCATCTGCTATTTTAGTTAACTCTGCATCTAATCTTCCAGGTAATATTGCAAGTCCCATAACTTCAATTAAACCAATGTTTTCTTTTTTAATATGATGAAGGGCTGGGCGTGGATGGAATATGCCATCTGGACGCTCTACACTTCTTCTGTTATTACGAAGGGCTAGGTCAAGTTCGTACTCTCCCTGCTTATTTTTACGAGCAATAGGTGTAATGGTGCTATGAGGCGTCATTTGGCCATTTTCTTCTTTTGTAAATGGTATAATTCCTACTGATTCATCTGTGTACTTTTCCCAAGTGTCTAGTATATAGCTACCTGTTTTAATAATATCTTCTTTGTTTTGTCCTGATATTCTAATGACGGATAATGGCCATTTTACAATACCTACTTTAACCCCTTTATAATCTTTATGTCCAAAGCTATACTCTAAAGATGCGACTTCCATAGGGAACTCATGGCGTCCTCCTTGGTAATGCTCATGACTCATGATGGATCCACCTACAACAGGTAATCCTGCGTTAGCACCTAAAAAATAATGGGGGAATTGTTCTACAAAACCTAGCAGTCTTACAAATGTTTCACTTGTCATGCTCATAGGACTATGTTTCTCAGAAAGAACAATGCAATGCTCATTGTAGTATACGTAAGGTGAATACTGCAAATACCATTTTTCACCCACCATATTAATAGGAATAATTCTATGGTTTTGTCTTGCTGGGTGGTTTAAGCTTCCTCTAAATCCTACATTTTCAGTACATAATAGGCACTTAGGATAGTTAGATTGCGGCATATCCCGTAGTCTTTCTATTTCTTTAGCATCTTTTTCTGGTTTGGAAAGATTAATGGTAATCTCTAGGTCACCATATTTTGTTGCTTCTCTCCAGTATAGGTTTTTTGCTATTCTATTCATCTGAATATAGTTAGAGTCCTTGGATAATTTATAGAAATTATCTGTGGCTTTTTCGATGCCTTCTTCATTTGCTATTTTATTAAAGATACGAATAACTTCTGAGGGTCTTGGAACAACAATTCCCATTATTTTGGCTTCTAATAAATCACGGTATGTGGTTGTATTTTCTGGTATTAATCCTAATTTAAACCCAGCATCCAAAAGCGGGTCTAAAGCCTCTTGAATATTACATATCTTCTCTCCCGTAATCTCTCCTATATGAGGTTGATCTAGATTAAATAAATCAAGCAACGTATTTCTTATATAATCCTCATCTTCTAAAATGACAATGTTCTTTTCTTTTGCAAATTCCATTAACTTTTCTATTCCTATTTCGATATTCATTGCATGGCCTCCTAATATTATTTCATTTCTATCTACTTTATGGACTCACCTTTTGACAACTGTCTCTTTCTATTAACGTTGATGTTACAACTACTTTTCTGGTTTCAGGATGTGTTACTATATCTGTTTTAATTCTTGTTTTTTCTTCTAAAATATCCAAGAGCATTTTAGCCGCTACTGTTCCTAGTTCATGCATATTTTGATCAACTGTTGTCAGCTTTGGTTCTATAAGGACTGATAATTCTATGTTATCAAAGCCTATAACTGACACTTCATCTGGGATAAGCTTTCCAATCCTACGACAGGCATTAATAGCACCTAGGGCCATGATATCATTACAGGTAAATATGGCCGTCGTGTTAGATTCTTGCATAAAAAACTGTTCTGCTTTAGTCATGGCTTCATTAACCGTATGTTCTGTATTTCCTTCTCCGATATTAATGATATTAATATTGGCTTGAAGATTGTGCTCTTCCATCATCTGTGTATATATCTTTTCTTTTATATCATATGAGTAACTATTTTTCCCCCTCATAAAAGCTATATTCTGATGCCCTAAGGAAAATAGATAGTGCATTGCTTGGGTTGTGCCCATTTCTTCATCGTTTAGTACAAAGTTACAATCAATATTGTTGCTATAGCCATTAATAGATACTAAAGGCAATTTTTTATTCATTTCTTCAAAATAACCATTTTTCATATTATCTATGGTAGGGTCAATGATAATGATCCCGTCTACTTGCCTAGAAGCTAAAGACCTCATATAGGATAACTCTTTGGCTGGATCAGCATCTGTATCACACAAATAAATATGGTACCCCTCACTTCTTAGGGTTTTCTCAATCGCTTTAACGACTGACGGGAAAAATAAGTTTGTAATACTAGGTACAATAACCCCTATGGTATCCGATTTTCTATTAATTAATCCCCTTGCCAAAACATTAGGTTCAAATTGCATCTCGTCAATAACCTTTTGTACCTTTTGCCTTGTTGATTCCTTTACAGGGTAGTTTCCATTAATAACCCTGGATACTGTTGCAATGGATACCCCTGCTTCTTTAGCAACATCTCCAATTGTTTGTTTCATCTGTTACCTCCTTATAGAAAAGGTTTTCTATTTAATCATATAATATCATAAGGCGGGACGGTTAACAAGTCATTACAGCCATTTTATTGTGAAAATTGACAAAAAATATCGGGGCCTAAATTTAGCCACCGATACCTGTCCTATATTATTTTTGTTTTCCTTTTAAATACTTTCCTACTTCTTCTACGTCTTTATCGCCTCTTCCAGACACGTTTACAATAACAATTTCTTCTTTGTCTCTTGTTGGCGCATATTTCATTCCATATGCAAGTGCATGGGCGCTTTCAATCGCTGGTAATATTCCCTCTAACTGACATAATACTTGGAGTGCTTCTATTGCCTCATCATCTGTAATTGCATAATACTGAGCTCTTCCTGTTTCACTTAAAAAAGCATGTTCGGGTCCAACACCTGGATAATCTAGACCTGGAGAGATAGAATAGACTGAAAGTGGCTCATCCTCATCATCCACAAGGCAAAGGGTTTTCATGCCATGTATAACGGCTGTTCTGCCTTTGGTAATCGTTGCTGCATGCATATCTGTATCAACGCCTTGACCACCCGCCTCTACACCTATCAGTGCAACTTCCTCATGTGGTACAAATGCTGTAAAAGCTCCAATTGCATTACTTCCACCACCAATACATGCAATAACTGCATTTGGTAACCTACCTTCAACTTCTAATATCTGCTCTTTTGCTTCTTCACCAATAATCTTTTGAAATTCACGCACTATGGTTGGGTAAGGATGTGGCCCAACAGCTGAACCTAATACGTAAAATGTATCTTCTGATGCATCTACCCACGCCAAAATAGCTGCGTCGACAGCTTCCTTAAGCGTCTTTGTACCATGGGTTACTTTTATAACTGTAGCCCCTAGCATTTCCATTCTAAAGACATTAATTGCTTGGCGCCTTACATCTTCTTCCCCCATATAAACAACGCATTCCATTCCCATAAGGGCTGCCACTGTAGCCGTTGCAACCCCATGTTGCCCCGCCCCTGTTTCTGCAATCACTTTTGTTTTACCCATGCGCTTGGCTAAAAGCATTTGTCCTAGAACATTATTAATCTTATGTGATCCTGTATGGTTTAAATCTTCTCTTTTAAGATATACTTTTGCCCCACCTAAATGGGCTGTGAGTCTTTCTGCAAAATACAGTGGTGAAGGCCTTCCTACATATTGCTTAAGATAATATTCATATTCTTTTCTAAAATCCTCATCATCTTTGTACTTCAAAAAAGCAGCTTCTAATTCATTCAATACTAACTTATTTTTTTCTGGAACAAATTGTCCACCAAAATCCCCAAATACTTGTTTCATCATATTATGTACCCCTCTCTGATTCTATAATAAATAAAAAACTATATAATCCCCGAATTAGGACTATATAGTTTATAATGTCACAATTATATAATATATATTTTTCACTGTCAATAATTTATTGGTTTTGTGCTATAATAGAATAGATAATATAATCAACAGATGGGAGTTTTTATATGGCTAATTATAAATTAATTATTGCATACGATGGTACCAGATACAAAGGTTGGCAACGTCTTGCTGATAGTGAGGATACGGTTCAAGGTAAAATCGAAACAGTTCTTTCTAAAATGACAAAAGAGAAAATCCAAATTATAGGTGCTGGCCGTACAGACGGTGGCTCACACGCTAGGGCTCAAGTAGCCTCTTTTCATACTGACTTCAAAACAACTCAAGACGATATTTTTAAATATTTAAATGCTTATTTACCGAAAGATATCTCTGTTATTGGAGCAAATAAGGTTGACCCTCGTTTCCACGCTAAGTTCAATGCAACTTCCTTAAGATATGTTTATCAATTACGCACTGGATTAACCTCTAATCCTTTTGATCGCCAGTATCGCCTTCATATTGCTGAAAAATTAAACTATAAATTAATGGACGAAGCTTGCAAACATTTCCTTGGAACCCATGATTTCCAAAGCTTCACATCTAGAAAAAGTAAAACTAAATCAAATGAACGTACCCTTACACGTCTAGAACTTGTGAAAAATGGGAATGATTTAGATATCGTCTTTGAAGGAAGTGGATTTCTTCATAACATGGTACGCATTATAACAGGTACTCTTATTGAAATCGGACAAGGTAAAAGATCTCCTTCTGATATTAAGAATATCTTTGCTGCAAAATCCAGAGAAGTTGCTGGTTATACCGTATCCCCTCAAGGTATGTTTTTAGATGAAGTTATCTATGAACCTGTAGATACTATATAAAACTTATATTTATGAAAGGAGGTAACCATGGTTACACTTCCTATTATCAATAATAATTTGTTTATGAACTGTTTACTCAAACAAAATCTTTTTGACACTTTTGAAGTACGCGAGGTTACTCTCCATACATCTTATAAAATGCATTTAGACGGAAGACGAAATACTGATTTTTATGATGATATGGAATCGGAAGGTCGTAGTGAGTGCCAAGGTCTTAGTGAGTATTTATCCTGGTCTGAACTTAAGCCACATATTTTTGAGCTCATTAAAGGCACTAAATCTCCTACCTACCTAAAAATCATTCTTTCCACTTCCCCTTTAAAAACCCAGGAGATTTCTGAAGAGGCCTCAACGTTTTTTCTTAATATCACCTATAAAGAAGGGGCTATTTCTTGTATCACCGGAACAGCCTATGCTTCCTTTTCGCTAGATAAAACACCGGAGCAAGCGTGGGATCAAAAAATGACCAAATTCTTAATTTCAAATAACCTCTTATAACGAATGTACAAAAAGTTGTCTTGTTCTCTTGACAACTTTTTATACATTCGTTATGATATGAAGTAAGCTTAGCACTCATTAAACAGGACTGCTAACAATATTTATTACAATTCAATATTCTAGGAGGAATTTATATGTCTCAAAAAGGAACTTTATCCATTCACAGTGAAAACATTTTCCCTATTATTAAAAAATGGTTATACTCAGACCATGATATTTTTATAAGGGAATTAATCTCAAATGGATGCGATGCCATCTTAAAATTTAAAAAATTATGTAGCATGGGAGAAACAACTTGCCCAGCTGACGAAAAGTATAAAATTAATGTTACATTAGATGAAAAAGCTAGAACCATTACGATCTCTGATAATGGTCTTGGTATGACCAAAGAAGAAATCGAAAAGTACATTAATCAAATTGCTTTCTCAGGTGCTGAAGACTTTTTGGAAAAATATCAAGATAAAATGGATCAAGAGCAAATCATTGGTCACTTTGGTCTTGGATTCTACTCTTCTTTTATGGTTGCAAATACCGTAGAGATTAATACTTTATCTTACCAAGACGGTGCAGAACCTGCTAAGTGGAGCTGCGACGGCGGAACTGATTACGAAATCACAGATGGAACTCGCACAGAACGTGGAACTGATATTATTCTTCATATTAGTGAAGATGGTGAAACCTTCTTAAAAGAACATGAACTAAGAGGCATTATCGAAAAATACTGTAGCTTTATGCCAATTCCTATCTTCCTTGATGTTGTTAAGGAAAAAGAAGAAAAAACTATTGCTTCAGATATACCTGCAGATGTAGCAGAAGATAAAGCGACAGATATTGATGGACTAGATGTTGAGTCTATTACAGGTGAAGATACAGAAGAACTAGATGCTTTAGATGAAGAACCTGAGCCTCTTAACGATATCAACCCACTCTACACAAGAAAACCTAGTGAATGTACCGACGAAGAATATAAAGACTTCTACAAGAAAACATTTATGGACTTTAATGAGCCTTTATTTTGGATCCACTTAAATATGGACTATCCTTTTAGACTTAAAGGGATATTATACTTCCCCAAATTAAAACATGAACTTGAAACCATCGAAGGTACCATAAAGCTTTATAACAACCAAGTATTTGTTGCCGAAAATATTAAAGAAGTTATTCCAGAGTTCTTACTTCTCTTAAAAGGCGTTATTGACTGTCCAGACTTACCTCTAAACGTTTCTAGAAGCTTACTTCAAAATGATGGTTTCGTCAGAAAAATTTCTGATTACATTACAAGAAAAGTTGCGGACAGGCTTACTTCATTATACAAAAAAGACAATGATAATTACGTTAAGTTCTGGGATGATATTTCACCATTTGTTAAATACGGATGTATTCGCGAACCTAAATTCTTTGACAAAATGAAAGATAGCGTTATTTATAAAACAACATCAGATGATTATATTTCGCTTGATCAGTACCTAGAGCGCAATAAAGAAAAACATGAAAACAAGGTCTTTTATGTTTCTGATGCATTACAACAAGCCCAGTATATTAAACTCCTGAAAGACAATGAGCTTGAGGCAATATTATTAACTCACTCCATTGACAATGCCTTCATGTCCCATGTTGAAATGCGAAATCAAGGGGTTAAATTTACTCGTGTTGACTCTGATTTGTCAGATGCATTAAAAGGCGAAGAAGTAGACAAAGATATCCAAGAAAAGTTAAGTGCTTTATTTAAAGAAATTCTTGGGAATGAAAAACTTGATGTACAGGTTGAAAACTTAAAGACAGCATCTATTTCTGGGATGATTCTACTATCTGAAGAAAACCGTAGAATGCAAGAAATGATGAAAATGTATGGGATGGATTTAGGCGGAGCAGCCCCAGCAGCTGAAGAAAAGCTTATCCTAAACCAAAATAACCCGCTCATCCAATTACTCTCCTCAAAGATAGAGGATAAAGAAATATCTAAACTTCTTTGTGAGCAGGTCTATGACCTTGCACTCTTATCTCACAAGCCACTTGAGGCAGATGCCATGACTGCATTTATTGAGAGAAGTAATAAAGTCCTTGAAATCTTAGCACAAAAATAAATAATTGTTTTAAATTTAAAATGGGTATAAATCATTAACTGATTTATACCCATTTTTTATCGTTCTTAATACTATTTTATTGATCCCAGTGATCTTTTGGTATGAAGCCCAATAACACAGGGGATGCTGAACCATTTGGAAGAACATAGTCTAACCTTCTTGTCTCCCCTGCTTTAATAACACCTAGCATAACTGCCTTACTATTATGCCCTGTAAAATAACCTTTACTTGGGGCTAAGTAGGATTTAGTTCCATCCCATCTTACAGCACCTCTAAATACGCCTGCTCGTGGATTAAGTATAATCCCAGTATCTTCTTTAGCTGTTATTTCAAGAGAATATGTTACGCCATAGTTCCCTCTGTTTTTCACTATTTCACCTGTAATGGCATCATAGCCATCAATCCACTCTTCAGGTCCTGTTCCTAATAAAAGCTTTGCTGGCTCATTACCCTTAAGTTCTATCTTATGAAAAATATTTATTTTATCATAGGTCCCTCTAGGATGCACATCTCTACCTAAATCTGGAAGCATCACTATATCATTCATTTTCGTATTATTACCTATTGCAGCTATTGTGATTTTCAATTCACCATCAATATCAAAGTCCATTTGACCTGATATTAGGTGACCTCTGTCCCATTTTCTATCCCCAGAATCATATAGGTACATCTTCTCCCCTGGCGCTAAAGAATAGCTATTGTGTCCATTTCCCCTTAAAAACTCTAAAAGAAGTTGTTGGCCTACGTATAATGTATCAGTGGCTGGTCCTTTTATTGTTTTATCACTTATAATAAAGTTAACTGGTTTATCCGTTGGATTTTCTGCCATTAACACCAATCTTTTTCTTTCTAACGCATTCTCTTCTTCTGTAAACATATTATTATGATGGAATAAGATTCGTCCGATTCCTCCTACAGTGTCTCTATAAAGTATACCTTTATACTTTACATCTTCTGGTGAGTCACTCATTAACAAAGTCCCTTCTCCAAAAGTTGTCTCATCTGAAAAAACTTCTCCATAGGTTTGGTAGTTAAAATCCTGGAAGTTATCTATTATATCCCCAACATTTCCTTGCGTAAACCTGTATTCTAATTCATTTTGCTTAGATTCTTTATCGATTGTTACAATAACCTCTTTTGCAACCGACCAATTATCAGCATCATCTTGTAATTTCAAGGTTATTACATATTCACCTTCATGAAATATAAACTTAGGTTTATCTGCAACAGCCTTGCTATCGGACTCATCTATTTGTTTATATGTCCATCTTTCTGCTTTAATATTTTCCCAAGGCTCATTATCATAAGTGTATGTAAACTCTATCGCTTCCCCACCCGCATAACTTTCCTTACTGGTCATTAACGTGGTCACAACAGGTTTTTCATTTGGCTTAATTGTAATACTTCTTGTTGCCCATTCACTCCAAAGTCCCATAGAATCTTGAACCTTCAAAGAAATTTGATAATCACCTGATCTCGGTTTATTAAATATATTTTCTAACTTATTTGTTGCTTGTTTTTCATTAAAATTAACCATCCATAATTTGTTGATTATGGCATTACCATCTTCATCAAAACTTTCATCTATTGCTTTTACAATTTGTCCATGTGTATAGCCTTCTTGATCAAAAGAAAACTGAGCAATGGGAGCCTTATTCATATTCGATGGAATTTCAATGGTTTCTTCCACTTTCGTAAGGGTAATTCTCTTTGAAGCCTGATCATAATCTGTTTCTATTTCAAAAAGATCTGCTACGCTTCTAAGGGGTAAATAGGTTACATTATTATCAATTATAGGTGTGTTTTGTAATCCTACCTTTGTATCATTTATAAAAGCTTCCTTACTACCGATCTTTAATTTAAACCTTTTATTATTCTTTGTAATTTCTATTTCTTTAGTGGCAGGAATCCAATTTAAATCTGCCTCTAAGAGCTTATCTGTCATAAATCTAAGGGGTAAATAGGTGCTTCCACCTATTACCTTAGGAAGTGCAGTCAAAGTATATTCTTCGCCATCTATCCACGCTAAAGTACTGCCTAATTGTAAAACCATTTCTTTGCTTTTTTGTCCTACATATTTTTCATCTTCTATCATATTAATTTGTTCTTCTACATATAATTCATCTTCTATCCTATTAGGTTCTTGTGAAAACACACTAACACTATTGATGAAAAATATAGAAACTATCAGTATACATGCAAGTCTTTTCTTCATAATTTACTCAATCTCCTTTTAATAAACTGCTATTTTATTCAATTACACTGAGGCTTTATTAAGCCTTAACTTAATTGAGTTTATGATGTATTCAATAATATATATTGCTATAATTCCTATTACCATTCCTATCACAACACCATATAAGCTTCTAATAAGAGAAATCATAATTGGCGTGTGTATGTGGGTATAGGTATTCACTAAAGAAATGGGCCCCATAGCCGCTATAATTAAAAGTGGCCAGTGGAATTTTTTATATCCATAATAGGTAATAATCATTAGCAATGGATACCCTATTAAAAATTCTTTTGTTCTAGGTCTAACGCCTAATACATTGGTGAGTAATTGTCTAATCTGTATTTCTAAATCAATTGCTTGTCCTGAATTACCTGATTTTATAACATAAATTAGCATTACTAATGCTAATATAGCAAGTATAGCCGTTGTGCCATATGTGATTGGTTTTTTAATCCACTTTTCAATTACTCTAAGATCAAAATCGTGATTTTTATATATTATAATAATCAACACTAAAACCAGTGGTGCTAAAAACGAGATTTTAACCCCTCTAAATAATTCAATTCCTAATCCAAGTTCCGTACTAGAAATAGTTCCCACAACAATTAATGCCCCACCAAAGGAAATAAAAACTGTTGTAAAAAGTGATTTAATAGCGTGCCACATCCCTTTACCTGGAAGGCCTATTCCTCGTACTATTGCATACGTAGGAAAACAAATTGTACCAAATAATGCCATCATCTTAGCACCCAATCCTAGATTCAGTTTAAGTAGGGCTGCATAGCCTAAAAAACCTAAAATAGACATCACTACACCTATTTTAAACAAACCTAGCTGTTCACACAAAAGAACAAATACCCCTAGAGCCGCTATCCCTATAAAAAGTATGCTCCAATAATTTAACCGTTTAAGATTATATTTTCCTACATCATTACTAGGTGTATACCCTTTCTTATCAGCCTCTACTATAAACTCTTGGATTTGTTCAATTAATTCTTGCTCCCCAATTGTAATTCCTTCTTTAGTTGGAAGCTTAAATAAAAACGCACTCATATTTCTTTCCCTAAGCGCTAACATATAACGTTCTAACAACGCTTGCCTTGTATAAGTATTTGCTTCTCCATCTGCAAGGGTATGCAACCTTGTGAGATTATAATCCGTTCCATTGTGACTACTAGCCTTTGCAAGTGTCGTGAATTCTTTTTGCTTATCACTAAAAAACTCAACAAACCCTAATCCTTTTTCATGTAATATCTGCTCCATGTCAGGTGATTCTAATCCTACTACCTCAGGATCTGAAAAATAAATAGCTCCTAGATTAGGTATTTGCTCTAGTTGGTTAACAACATACATAATACTTTCTTCACTAGGTACACTCCAGCTTTTTATTTGTGGTGCTATGGTATACCCTAAGTGAGCAGCACTTGTTAAATCTTCCATATTAAACCCGACACCTATGGTTGACAA
The DNA here is from genome assembly GCA_012841565.1 of Candidatus Epulonipiscium sp. The sequence goes on from DUUM01000428.1 coordinate 73,198, forward strand.
AATATAAGGTGCTTCTTGAATTTCTAAAAATGATTTATCTTGGATATCTATCACATTAACTCGAATATCTTTGTTCATAAAATGATTGTAAATCTGCTCTTCTGTTTGTTGATCTAAGGCCTGTATATAAATATCCTGTGGTTTTACATTGTTAGCATTTGAGTAAATATTTTGAAGCTCATACCCGCTATAATATGTTGCTTTCCCTTGGGCTTTATAGTTTAAAACATCCGAACTACTTTCAGGTATAACTGTATTCTCTCTAACAAATAATGTATTTGCACCCGCATCCTTAAATTTTATTAGAACTTCTTCTAAGGATTCTCCAGTTCCATTACTAATTGCCACAACATCTGAATATTTTATGGCAACTTGAAAGTTTCGCCTTTTTTTCTCTACCTGATTTCTCGATGCCCCAACGACTATACCAATTAACAAACATAACATGGTTACAATGATTATAGTTCTTTCTGTTGTTTTTTTCATATCATACGCCTCTCCTTCAACCCAGCTTACACCCGCCAAATAATTTATTATATCTCTCACACAAAAAGCTCTAGCAATATGATTCACTCATCATACGTTAGAGCTAGTTGCAATCTATTATGCCCTTATATTTCGCGCTAGAATCTTAATAGTAGCTTTATGTGTCATGATGCTTACATCTTCACCTTCAATAGATTTAAAGTTTTCAAAATAACGCCCACATATATCGTTAAACTCTTTTAGGGATATATGTTCAGATGACTTAAATCCTTTGGAATTAAGTTCAAAACATCCTTTTTCAGTCCCTAACTTTATAGCACCACTATAGGGGTGATTGATCTTAACATCTGAGCAAACCTTACCTCTCGGATCTTGTTTCATCATTTGGGTGCGGACACTTGTTCCTTCCTTACCAAAAAGCATAAAAGCAAATTCGCCTCTTTGAAGCGGGGCATCTAGCTTTAATGTGTTATCTTTAAATGCAATACAATATCCCTCATCTAACAGTAATGTTGCATCCTTATAACTAGAATCTTCTGATCCTACATCCGTAAACTCCGAATAAGTACGAAGATCTGAAACTGAAACTACCTTATATCCGTATTTAGATAATATTTCTAATTGTTTTGCCAGTCCATCAGCAACCGGTGTACGGCGTGCCATATTATAGCCATCTTTTTGAAAGATAATTTGCCCACAAAGCGCATCTGGATCCTGCTCTAATAGTTTTTCCATGGGCTTATAAGTAGCTTCTACCTCTTCCTCATAAGTAGCACAAGGTAACCAGCCTGCGCCATCAAAACTAGCCGCCATATACTGATAGTCCATTTCATGATAGGCATCATAACTACTATGCCCACCTGCTATTGAATCTACATAATGTGGAGGCCGTGATAACTTCATCTCATAATTAAACTTTTCTTTTACATAATTATGAAGTTTTTGTAAATCATCTACTACCGCATTAATATCTTTAAGGTAGGCCCTTTTTCCATACACAAAGGGTTTTTTACCAAAAAGAATGTGCACATAGCCATGGTTTGCGAGCTCATGACCCCCATCAATAGTTCTTTGAACCAAATCATTGCAGTGTATCGCCCCACCAAAACTATCTTTGTTTATATCAGGATAATGGTCGTATTTAACGCCACCCCAAGAAGCTGAGCCATGCTGACCAGCAATATCTGGATAACTTCCAGATGTATCTCCTATTATATCAAAGGTACCCGCTGCCCCGTGTTTTTCAAGTGTTTCTAGCAAAACTAATGTAAGCGGCTTATCTGTTTTACTATTAGACGGCGGAAGATTAAAAGGGCCATCATCAAATGTCATGGCGCATACCCGCTCCTTAGTCTTAACTTGCTCTATCCGTCTAACACTAGACATATAAATAGGCTTATTACTTTGAATTTTACCTTTTAATAAACGCTTTACACTTTTTGCACTTTTAATCATTTGAGTAACTATAGACATTTTATTAATCCTCTCACTTTAAAATAAAAATCTAAACCTATACAATATATTAAATAAAGAATTGATTTAAATACCTTGGCTTTCCTCTGACCTCGTAAAGCTTTATGAACCTGTGAAACTCCCTTGCGAAAACGAGGTGTGTGTTTTATAAGGGTTGGGTTCGTTTTACCTAATCTTACAGCCATTTCAATGCTTTTTAATGTCTTATCAGAACATTCAACAACGGTGTATGCATTCCCTACTTCCTTGTTAGAATGCCCATCACTTCCACCAGTACAAATTAAATGATGCTTTTGAGCAAATTCTTCTGCCATTTGGTTTGCCTCAAGATTTTTAAAGGTGGCTCTTGCATTGATTGTCTCTACCCCATCTAAAATAGAAGCCAAGTGACTTCTTGAAGATATGGGTAAATTCTTTTCAAAGGGGTGTGCTAATATAGCAACCCCACCCTTATCATGTATTTGCTTTACTGCTTCTGCCACGGATGGTAATTTACCATCCCAAAGCTTACTAACATTTATATTTTCTTTTAAAAAAACACCTAAAACATGACCTTCCTGGGTTGAAACTTCACATCCTGGTATGAGCAATATATCTCCTTCATTGTGTACAATATCCGTCGAGCATATATTGTGATCTGTGATTGCAATGGCATCCATACCAGCTTTTTTAGCTGCCTCCAACATGTCATGGAGGCTAGAAACACCATCTATTGACCTATTTGTATGTGTATGAAAATCAATTTTTAGTTTCATATTAATCTACCTTTTTATTTGTTCTAGAAAACAATAATCTTATATAATACATGGATGCTTTAATATCCTTACATTCAACAACACCATCACGTATACCTGGATTAAATAAGTCTAATATGCCCTTAAAAGCTCTTTTAGATTGGTTATTTTTTTGATAACTTAAAATCGCTCTTAAATCTGCAAAAAAGTATCTCATTTTTCTATTTTCTTTTCTAGATGCCGTATGTTGTAAACTCAATTGCTTATCATTTACACTATTATGTGCCAATACAAACCAGTTGTACGTAAATTTTGTTTTGGCCACACGTGTTAGTGGGTATGTGCCCCATACTCTTGGATTAATTTCTAGTATCTTAAAAATACCATCCTCTGTTTCTTTAAACTCTAACATGGCAATACCTGTATATTTGGTATTACTAATCATTTGTTTTGCATATTCTTCTAAAATATCAATCTTTTGGGATATACAGCATGTAGATGGCCCACCTGCTGAAGGATATTCACGTATTCTCTTATGACAAATAGAGTCCACTATGACACCGTCTTTTGCCAAGATCGACATACCGTAACCATCTCCGCCTACATACTCTTGCACAATAGGAGGTTCTTTTTCTAATCCATAAAAGTAATTAAACTTTTCTTTTAAGGTATCAGCATCTCTAACAATACAATATCTTTCTGCTGCCTTTAAATTAAGCTTCTCTCCGCAATTGGGTTTAACAACACACGGCAGTTTAATTGTGCTTAGAAAACCATCTATAGAATCCGTGCTATTAAACTCGTAACTCTTTGGAACGGGAATACCTAACTGTTCCGCTAAAATGGCCACTTCCTTTTTACCATTAAATAAATCTAGTTGCTCTTGATTTGGAATATATAAGCCTACATTTGAAAATCTTTCTCTTGTCTTTGGGGTTGCCAGTAGTCCTAGTGTTTTGGCCCCTACTGGGATCAGCACACAGCGCTCATTGGCTGTTTTACTAGCTTCCTCGCATACATTTAAAAGGTCTTCAATATATTTTTCCTCTGAAATTTCCATATTGGTTAGCCATTTTTTTTGAGAAACGTATTTTGAACGAAAGCCTAAGGGCTCTACGGAAGAGTTTCCATTTCTATTATCACTTTGACAGGCAATAACATTTATGCCCTTTTCTCCTAAATCTCTAATAATGGCTAATGCCATTTTAAAGTTAACATCTGTTACGATAGCTATCAAAATATATCCTCCTGTAACCTATAAAAATAATTTTACTTAGTGTAAGTTCCTTATATCATATATATTTGCTAACTAATTATACCTTACAAAAAATAATAAAGCAACTATTTGGCATACTGAAATCATATCAGATATAGGTCGAAAATCATCTATTTGACTGCATCAACTACTATAATTATTCATTATAAAGCAGGCTAGAAAGCTTATCACAACTTTTTAGCCTGCCATTTTATTCTTTCTGGATTCTATTTAAAATTCACTACTCCCAAAAACCTCTAACAGCATATCCTTTGTCTTTTAATTGATCTACTACCATGCCTTCCGTTACTAAATGCAATGCACCTACCACAACAAAATAGGTGGCTTCATCCTCTTTTTCTAATAGCTCAGCAAGTTTGTTTGCCATATTCTCATCTCTTTTACCTAATAGCATTTCATCAATCTCACTTTGCTCGCCTTCCATTTGAGCTACATAAGAACTTGCAAATCCATCTACATCTCCTGCATACCACTGTTCAAGCCAAGAGTGAAAAAGCTTTCCAGATTCTAAAGCTGCCTCTGAATCCGGATTTAGAGCTATGTCTAAACTTTGTTTAAAGAAGTGTTCTTGCATTTCTTGGGATAGACCATCAAATAAATTAGCTTGATAAATCATACCTTCTAATTCTGCAACAGGCTTACCTGTTAACATACTATTTGTTAAAAAGTACATATCAATCCCTAAGGCAGCTGACTCAGCTGCTTCTTGTAATGAATCTGAATCAGTCCCCGCCATAACTGCTAACTGAAGGCCTGCAAACCAAGGTTTAAAGCCATCAAACACATCTGTAGGCAATCCCATTTGCCCAAGAAACTCTGTATACTGTGCATAAGTTTCCTCTGGCACATGATCTTGAAGTTTTGTGCCATCTGCATACATTCCAATTTTCATAAGTTCTTCTGTTCCTTGCGGATCTAGTACATTCGCCTCTACTATAAGTACATCTGACGCTTCGAATGCATCTTTCATATTTTTATGCATAGGGTACAAACTTGTATCGCCTGCATGAATGGACCCTAAAAGATAAATAGTATTTCCACCATGCTTCACTTCCCATATTAACCCCTTGGATCCTGCACCCACAGCGTTATATGTATCTTCTATTAGTCTACTTGCAAATACCGCCGCCTGCTCCACTGTACAAGACGCTCCAAGGTCTAATCCTTTGTTCGTACCGTTAAGAATACTTCTCTTTTGCATATATTCTATAGCACTTTCTTGATTATTACCCAGCTCATCTGGTAGCTTATAACTAGCCACGCTATTATAAAGAGCTACAAGTACTGATCCTCTAGTTCCATCTTTTTCATATACTATAGGTGTAAATACTTGATTTTTATCAAGATTCAGTTCTCCCAGTTTAGCATCTACATTAGTAAGCAATATATTTAGCTTATCTTCTGTAATACCACCTTGAAATCCGTCTGTGTACCACTCCATAGGGTAAATCCCATACTTTTCCCCTTCATTAAGTATCCCTATAGACCACCCACTAACTTGCGGTTGTTGTACCTCATCCCCTAATACTGGCACGATAGTTGAAACCATTGTTGTTGATGCAACAAGACCTAACGCAATATTTCTTTTAATTTTATTTAGCCAATTCTTTTTCACTTTTATTCCTCCTGTTTTTTCATATTGTTTTGAGTCTACTATAAGTTTCTCTCCTATGTCTTTTTCCACTTTAAATATACAATATAATCAGAATAATTCTAACACTTCATATTCCACTTGTCAAACATACTTAATCCTCTAACCTTTCCATCCTTTTACTAGAAATCATTAAACAGGCTAGGAAACTTAATGCTCCCTAGCCTGTTTAATCTAAATATATTCTTATATTATTAGTATTTTTTCCCTCAACACGAATAGGTTCTTTTCGTTCTATCATTCTATTTCCACAGTATATCCTGTCTCTTATAATAATTACACCTGCATCCCGTAGCAAACCCCACATGATTACAAGTGCAAACAGCGAAAGTGGTGTGGAACTTGCTTATTTACATGTTTTAGCAAGAATGCACAGTAACCTTTATACAAATTATTCTCCAAAAACGCTCTTGTAATCTGCTTTAAATTTTTCAATCCCCTCATCTGTAAGAGGATGTTTCGTCATCTGTTCAATTACGCTATATGGAACTGTCGCTATATCTGCCCCCGCAAGCGCACAATCAATAACATGGATTGGATTACGGATACTTGCCGCAATAATCTCTGTTTCAATACTATGAACACTGAAAATATCCGCAATGCTTTCAACCAGATCAATTCCTGGCATAGATATATCATCTAATCTCCCAAGGAAAGGCGAGACATAAGTTGCTCCTGCCCTTGCTGCAAGGAGTGCTTGTGCTGCAGAAAATACAAGCGTTACATTTGTCTTTATCCCTTCTGCTGCAAGTACTTTGACCGCTTTTAATCCCTCAACTGTCATAGATAGTAATAAAATATGATCCAGTAGAATTAGTTGGGCTAATTCTACTGGATCATATTTTATTACTACTTAATTTAACTGGTTACTTTGTGCCCCAACTTATTAATAAATTCCCCCATATTTTTTCTCCGTCAAATACACCTTACTCCCCTTAGCCATTTCATCAGCTTTATATCATAGACACCCATTCATTAGCGGAATATAAGTACAAATAACTTTCTCTTACCTGTTTCTTTGTAATATCTTCAATGGCCCTACTATAAATCTCTACTTGTTTTCTATAATTTTCTTTAATGTGTTCTATAGCAGCTTCACGTTTACTTCCTGTTGGAACATAATCCGTTTTATAATCCACAAGAATATACCCATCTGCTTCCTCAAAAAAGCAGTCTATTACCCCTTGGACCATAATCTCTTCTTCATAAGATGCCTCTTTGAAGCTTGGCACAAGTTCCTTAGCATCCATTAGAAATACAAACTGCTGCTCTTTATATACTTCTTCTGAGTTCTTCATTCTATCTACGATAGGACTATTTGCAAACGCCACTAGTCTATTTAAATCAATGATTTCTAAAGCTGTGCTTTCTACCTTCCCCTTTACAATCATCTTTTTAATTTGCTCACTTATACTGGCTATCTCTTTGCAGTTTTCTAAATCTAAATGTTGTAGGACATTATGAATGATTGTACCCCTCTGAGTTGGACTCAGTTTCTGCTCTACTTCCATAAAGGTTGGGCGGTTTGCAGGTTGTTCTTTTGCAAAACTAACAACTTCTGATTCTTCATCATGAGACGTCCACCTTTGTTTGATTTCACTTACCGTCATTTTAACTGGAAGTTTTGTAGCTTCTTTAAATTTATATGCCCAGTTAAGTCTCGTTTCTATTTCTTCTTTATAATCACTATAAACTATATCCGTATCCCAGTTAAAAAGCTCATCTTTTCTTATTTGTAGTTCGTCTTTTTCTGCTTCTTTAGGCATTGGAATCTGAGCTTTATCCCACACATTAAAGGTCCACTTAGATTGTTCACTTTCTATTATATAACCCTGTTCTCCCCCTTGAATCATTTGCCTAACTTCTCCTGCATCTGGGTGGCTCATAAACGCCATACCAATCCAGTCCAAGTAGCTACTTACATTCATTGCGGCATAGGTTCCAACTGGCTTTGTTTTTCTTTTTAAGTTTTGTCCCCAGTTTTTTGCCGTTTTTTTAAAGTTATCCACACTACCTGTGATGATTAGCTTTTCCTTAGCCCTCGTTAAAGCCACATATAGAACCCTCATTTCTTCTGAGATATTTTCTGCTTTAATTTGCTGACTAATGGCTATACGGGGGAAGGTATTATAGATAACCCGGTCTTCTACATCTATGTGTTTGGCGCCTAGTCCATATTCTTGGTGTAATAATACAGGGTTTCTTAGGTCTTGATTATTAAACAATTTATCTGTTGTACATAAAAATACAACAGGAAACTCAAGACCTTTACTTTTGTGGATACTCATAATTCTAACGAGGTTTTCGCTTTCTCCCACTGTTTTTGCTTCCGCAAAGTCTCCTGATGTTTTTTGTACACGGTCTATATAATTCATAAAGTTAAATAACCCTGTAAAACTACTGCCTTCAAATTCAGCTGCATGCTTCTTTAAAATCCGGAGGTTAGCTTGTTTTTGAAGTCCTGTTGCCAGCATTCCCACATATTGATAATACCCTGTATCTATAAATAGCTTTGAAATCAGCTCATCCATAGGAAAATCAATGGCCCATATTCTATATTTTTCTAAATTTCCTATAAAGACATTTAGCTTTTGTAAGAGCATGTCACTGTCATTTTCCAAAACTTCCGTTTGCACCATGTGGCTTTCAAGTGCTTCATAATACGAACCATATTTTTGTGATTTTCTAATGATCGCTAGCTCATCTAAAGATAGGCCTACAATTGGAGATCTTAGGACTGTTAACAAAGGAATATCTTGTATGGGATTATCAATAATACTCAGCAAGGCAAGAACGGTCTGAATTTCTATGGTCTCAAAATAGCCTGTTGCAACGTCTGCAAAGGCACCTATTCCAAGGTTTGAAAGGGCTTGCACATAATTTTGTGCCACATTTAAAGTTGTTCTTAGGAGGATGACAATATCTTTAGGCTGTATTTTACGGTATCCTTCTGCCTTCCTATCATATACATGAGTTGGGGATTTCTCACCCTCTAGCATTTTTTTAACCATATCTGCTACAAGCATTGTTTCAGCTTCTCTTTTATTTAACTCATCTAAAAGCTCATCTTTTTCTTCACTTTGCTCCTCTTCACTATTAGAAACTATATGAAGTTCAATAGGGCCTCCTACTTCTATTTCCTGATCCATTGGTTCTGGGTAAGTGGCTCCTGTATAAAGAGCAGCATTTTCATCATATTCAACTTCTCCAACCTTCCTGCTCATTACCTGGTCAAAAATAAAGTTAATTCCATCTAGGATATTTCCCCTGCTGCGAAAATTCTTTACAAGGTCAATATAAATCCGATTACCTAGATTTTCTTGATTATGATATTTTTCATACTGGTCATGTTTATTAATAAACAAGAGGGGATTCGCCAGTCTAAACCGGTAGATACTTTGTTTAATATCGCCTACCATAAATCGGTTGATGTCATCCCTTGAGATAACCTTGAGCATCGTTTCTTGAACAATATTACTATCTTGATACTCATCTATATAGATTTCATCATAGAATTCTTGAAGTTCTTTGGCCACAATAGAAGGAATAATATTCTCATCCGTACTCTCTTTATCGAGTAAAATATCTAGGCAATAATGCTCTAGGTCGTTGTAGTCCACAATAGATTTTAAAGCTTTGGCTTCTTGATACTTATTGCTAAATAATTGAACAACTTCTACGAGCATTTTCATAACCCTTGAGGTATGATGGATATCTTGTAGAAGCTCTTCTTCTGACCTAAGTTCGAAATCCTTTTTAATGCTATCTATTATTTTTTTAACGCCGTCGTTTCTAAGGTCTTTGACTTCTTCTTTGAGGTCTGGGTCACATTCATATTTTTTGCCAGAAAGTCTTTGAAATCGGATGGTGGCGATTCCTTGGATGAGACTTAGAAGGCCAAGGGGTGGTTCAGGGGACAGGCCCCTTAGTTGATCAAGGTCGTTTTGGAGTGTGGGTTCGTAGTGACCAGGGCCACTTGGGGCTTGGCAGAGGGATAAGGCATTTTCTGCGGCTATGATGGCTCCTTCTAGTTTGGTTGTTATATTTTCATATATAATAGGCGCCCATTTGGTGTCTTCAATGGATTGATAGTTTTTGGCAAGTTCATCGACTGCTTTGTTTAGCCATCTTCCAGGCCAAGTTGTACTTTGGGAGAAGGTATGCATTTGAAGGATCATTTCTTCTAGCTGCTTTGTGCTTTTAGGAGTGGTATAGCTTTCTACGAGTTCTAGAAAATCCTGTCTTCCCGAGTCAAAAAGCTCTTCAAGTACTTCTTCTAAAGTTTCTCCTTTAATGAGGTTAAGTTCTGCTTCATTCCCAATTCTAAAAGCTGGGTCTAGGTCTATTTGGTGAAAATAGTTGCGTATTACTTTAAGGCAAAATGAATGAATAGTTGAAATAGATGAACGTTGAAGTAAATGTAATTGTCTTTGGAGATGTATACTCCCAGGGTCTTCTTCTAGCTTTTTAGATATGCCATCACCTATTCGCTCTTTCATTTCTAAAGCTGCCGCATTTGTAAATGTCACGATTAGGAGCCTGTCTATATCTACTGGTTTTTCTGCATCAGATATTCGCTCAATGATTCTTTGTACGAGTACTGCTGTTTTCCCTGAGCCTGCCGCTGCAGAAACAAGTATATTTCTATCCCTTACATCAATGGCTGCTTTTTGCTCTGATGTCCACTTAGTTGACATGATCATCCCCCTCTTTCTTCTCACTTAATTTTGCCCATATCTGCTCTTTCTTCAGTTTGTCTAGTTTCTCATAGGCATTATCTTTTTGAGAGACATCAAATTGACAAATAGATAAATATTTACAATATTCACAGGGCTGTTTGTTATCTAGTTGATATGGAAGAGCACTTACCTTTCCATTAAGAATTTCTTTCCCTAGCTCCCTAATGGTTTCTACAATATGTTCTCTTAAAAGATTAAACTGCTCGTTGGTGGCTACTGATGAGGTGGCGCTAAAATCTCCACTTTTAATAAGAGTCGCCGGAATAACTTCTCCCTTAGTCTCTTCTTCTAGTGCATTGGCAATATTGACATCTTCTAATACAAGGCCTGAGAGCTTAAATCTTTTAGCGCGTTCTTTTTCAATATCTTCTTTACTCATTCCTACTTTGTATTCAATAATAGGGTTGTCTATGTGAAAATAAAACACACCTGCTGGTAAGTTTTCTGTACTAATCTTTAGATACGCATCTAAATATAATAAAAGTTGAAGCTGCAAGCCATAATAGACTTCCATTAAATCAAAGGCTTTTTTACCCGATTTATAATCGAGTATTTTAATAAACTCTTCATTCTCCAGTTCATACACATCTACTCGGTCAATGGTTCCCGTAAGAAGCATTTTCCTATTATTATCTATATTAATAACAATTGGTGGGAATTGTCCTTCTCCAAACTCTACCTCATATTCTTTAGGATCAAATTTACTCTTTTTAATTTGGTCTGTTAAAACAGTTACAGCTCGCTTGGTCATATTTTGTATTTGCTGTATTTTGTATTTGTTTTGGGCTGTAGGCCTGCCCATACTACCACCATATTGAGCAACTACCTCCTGAACAACTTCTCCTACATAGCGATCTATTTGCTCATTATTTACATCTCGCCAGCCAAGACTTTCTTTTTCTAACCTGACAGGATATTCTTCTAAAGCTTTATGAAATAGTATCCCTAGATCCATGGCGTTAAACTGAAATAATCTCCGCTCTTCAGCTTTAATACCATACTTAATAAAATAACAAAATGCACATTGCCTAAAGGTCTCTAACTTGGACACACTAGAGTATAAAGGATTATCGTACATTGTTTTTGCAGTTTCTTTATCTAAATAGTGCTGTTGATTGGTATAAAATAGATAATCTACAGCTGTATCTATTTTCCCTCTCCAATTTTCTTTCCCCATATACCAACTTGCAATGTCTTTCCAGTCTTCTGATCCTTTTCGGCCGTCTAACTGTTCTCTCATTTTTCTCCCTACATATCCAAAGGTTGGAACTGGGTGATAAATATGACTTAAAAACTCATCTTCCCCATGGGGTTCTCTCTGGCTAAAAATCTTTTTAAGTCTATGCATTACAATAGAAGGGCGCATAGATTTCCCTACTTCGTCCGCAAGGGAGCAAGTTACGATTAGACGTTCTTTAGGCTTAGTAATAGCTAAGTAAACAAGAAATTGACTCTCAAATGTCTTAGCCCTTGAACTAGCGACTATTTCTATATCCGTTTCTTCTATTCTCATGCGGTCCATATCAGAAAAAATCTCTGGTCCATTCTCGACCTTAGGAATCATTCCATCATTGGTTCCAATAACAAATAATGCCCGTACCTGATGAATACGAGAGCGCTCTATATCGCCTATAATAACCTGATCTCTTGCAGGGGGTATCATTCCCATCTTGACGGTTCCAAAAGCTGATTCTAATATTTTGGCATAAAGACTCGTTAGGACCACTTCGTCCCCTAAAATATCGACCAACCTCTCAAATATTTCTTTGACACGATCCCATATTTGGCTATGTTCTTTTTCCAAGGATAATTCTTGGTTTTCTTTTGCTTTTTGTATCCAGCTATTAATCTGCTCCTCTACCTTTATAGCTTCTAAAAATTCATAAATAGCAATGCTAATCTCCCTTATAGTTGGCCTATCCGTTTTGTTTTTTGTTTTAAGCTTATTTTGGACGACTATTAAGTAGGATGCTACTTGATTCCGAATCTCATTAACTTGGCTTTGCTGTTGTAAAATATATTCTTTAACGTCTTCAGAGTGACGGGTTATATTTTCATATGCCCACGGCTCTTCTTGTAGCCACATCTTTTTTCCCCTAATACCAAAGGCTAGAATATAATTTTCTAAAAGATCTATGTCTACTTGTTTTATAGGAAATAGGCCTGTTTTTAAAACCCTACAAATAGCATTATAGGACCAGTTTGTATTAACCACATCAAGTATTCCTTTAACCAACTCTACAAGGGCATGAGTACTAATACTTTTTTTCTCATCTATAAAACACGGAATTTCGTATTCTTCAAATATACCCTTAATTATTCCTTCATAAGGCGCTAAACTGCCTGCTACCACTGCTATGTCTTTATATCTATAGTCTTCATCTCTAACAAGAGCAATAATCCTTTTAGCTAAAGCTTCTATTTCTTCGTATTGATTGCTAAACTCATCAATCCATATATCTTTAGCCTTATCTTTATATACTTTAGGTTGATGTTTTAAATATTCCTTTTCTAAATGGCATAATTCACGGCATTCTTGAACCGCTAAATCTAAACCTAAGTCCGATTCTAAATCTAAGCCTAATTTTAGGTCTGGTGCTTCTGCCACTATAACTTTATTAATTTCTACACCCTGTTCTTTAGCATTTGCATATAGTTTTTGAAATGCTTTTTGAGCCTCATAAAATGGATTGTTTTCATTCAAGGCCTCTATAGGATCAGGTGCCTTCTCCAAAGGGAGTGTGATAGTCACATTCCCCGCATACTTCAATAGCTCTGTAATGAGTTCATACTGTTGGGGGCTAAAGCCATAAAAACCATCCATCCATATATGGGCTCCTTTTAGATAGGATGACTCCTTTACTTTCTCTATCAGTAAGTCTATGGTCTGCTCATTGGTTAAAAACTTGCTTTTTATATAGTCCATAAATCCTAAATAGATTAATTTTATATCATGAAGCTTTCTTTGAAGGGCTGGTGATGTCTCCGATTTATCATAAAGCTGATCTAATATTTCAGGTGTAATAAGATACTGCTCAAATTCTGTAATTAACCGATTGAGGCATTCCATAAATCCTGTTTGTCTACCTGATTTGTTAAATAAGATTAATTCTTTTTGATTTTCTTCTATAATTTTACGCAAAATCATAAGCCTACCAAGATCGTCAACGATGGGTTCTTGCGGGCCACCTAACTCCCCAAAGATACGTAAGGCTAGATTCTTGAAACTTTGAACTTCTACCTTTAGAAGTCCTGGGTGAATACGGTATGCTAATGCTTCTTGGGTTTGGAGATTAAACTGTTCCGGTACAATCATAATCAGTGACTGCTTAATTCCTTGACTAAGGGCTTTTTCTATTTCCTCGTGGCAGTAAGTTGTTTTTCCACTACCTGCTCGCCCTATAATTAATTGAAGTGACATTTTCCTTGGCTCCTTCCTATTTCTCTTGCTAATTCTTTAAAATCGTGTATACTAGAATATGTACTAGGGGGCGTGGCGCAGCGGGAGCGCACCTGTCTGGCAGACAGGGGGTCGTGGGTTCAAATCCCATCGTCTCCATTTATTATTTACAGCATTTCAATATAAAATACCAGCAACTCTTGATAATTATCATGGATTTGCTGGTATTTTTATTCTTGTTGTTTTTATTGTTGTTTTTATTCTTGCTTTGCTTTTTCTGTGTAGTCCTTTTTAAGTTGCTTAAATTCTTTTACATCTACATACGGCCCTACACTCTCTGAACTATCTAGCATAATAAGCGCCTCATCTATAAAAGGAATGCTCCTGGCTGCGTCGTCTGTCACAATATAGGTTAACTCTGCCATATCTTTAAAAAAGTGTACTTTCTCCTCTATATAATCCTCATAGCTACCAAACCAATCTCTATTATGCCTAATCTCATTCCCTAAGTAAATCTCTTTTAAAATATCATAGGCGCCATGGTATTCTCCATAATCCCTAAACAATGCCCTGCCTAAATATAATCTTCCCATCCAGTGTAACATATGTTCTTCATTATCTAACATGGCTGGCCAATTATCTGTTTTGCTTTTTACATAGGCTACCCATACTTTTATTTCTTCTTGTGTCATTCCAATCACTCCTCACTGCCTTTTATATTATTATACAGTTTTTTGCTCTAATTGCAACTTATTTAGTTATTTACCATAAAAAATACGATATAATCCTTATAAACTTACACATTGTGTTGTTTATAGGTTATATCGTACGGTTTTATATTAGATAACTCTTTTTGCACCAATAAGAGGTTTTCCGCTTGTTCTAAATGCATTGCTTATGATAATTCCAGTTTTAGAACTACTAGCATTAATCATCTTTTTATTGCCTATATATACGCCAACATGAGATACTTTACCACCATATCCATAAAACAACAAGTCTCCTGGTTGTAAATTGTTAATACTTACTTTTACACCATTTCTAGCATACTGGCCAGCTGAGCTTCTTTGTAATGAGACACCTGCTTTTTTCATAATCTGCTGGGTAAAGCCCGAGCAATCTGTTCCTTTTGTTAAACTAGTACCACCGTATCTATATGGGTTTCCAATAAATTTTTTTGCATATTCAACCACTGTACTTGCTTTAGTTTCTTGAGGAGCTTTGGCTTTCTCTGGGGCTTTTATTTCAATTTCTTTGACGTCTGAAATATTCTTTTCTGCTACTAAGTAAAGAAATTCACTATCTATGTATGAATGATGTACAAATCCCCAAAACACTTCAGTGCCTAAACTAATGTAATACCAATCACCCACTTTATAATGCACAGAAATCTCTTGTCCATTATTAAATTGTCTATTTATCTTTGCATCTGTTGTAGGATAAGTTCTACTATTAACACCGTTTGTATTTATTTTGGCTTTGACTTTAAAGACATCTACATATTCAGCACTTACATAAGCTGTTTTGCCATTTTTATTTTCAACTGCATACCAATTCTGGTCAGCTTGGTTAATGATTTTTACAGTATCCTTTTTACTATATACCTCTACAATAGCTGCTGCTTCACTTGGACTTTGCCTTATATTTAATGCATCTACATTGACACTTGCATACGATTCTGCATATACGTTGGTTCCAAACAATAGTGAACCTAGAACTCCTATTAGTAATATTCCTGATTTTTTAATCTTCACTTCTATTCCTCCTAAATTTCGCTACTATTAACATTTTTTATCTTTTTGAATTGTTAACTACTTATTACGGACTTATTGTATTATATTAACTTTGCAATGTCAATACCCTACTTATTTTTCTATTTAGTTAACACTTTTTTAATATAAACAGAAAAATGAGCCAATATCATTAAACTCATAAGAGTTCTAAATATTGACTCATTCCTTATTTCATATTCTTCCTAATGCTTTGTTCTGCTGATTTAAATAGTATGCTAATTCATGTTTTGCATTGGGTGTTACTTCAAATACACAGAATTCTGGATTTACATCTTCAATGAGTTTTGCAATAGCTGGATGATCAAAGGGCTTATGAACATCTAAACTACCTATATGCTTTTTTAATACGCCAGTCTTTTGCCACGGTGTTGTGGCATTTTGATAATTTTCCAACTTATATAAATGGTTTTGCCTCATATAATTTTTAGGCAATGTTTTATTAACGTGCATCCCTTTAATGTAAGCACTGGTTTCACCTAAGTCTCTGACGATTTTTCTCATATACGCCACTGCTTGGTTTTCATTCCATATCTCAGGATTTGTTAGAATCAAATGAGAAGTATCTAGCAGATAACCTTTGTTTCTGTAGTTTATTTGCTCGATAAACCATTTTGTAAGTTCTGGGTCACAATATGTAAGCCCTGGCCACCATAAGTTCTCAAATAATAACAAAGGTCCCTCTTCATCTTTTGGAAACGCTTGATTAACCAACTCTATAGTTGCCTCTAGTACCTCTTTGTCTGTGTACTCATATTCCCATTTAAAGGTATCCTCCGTAATAACATGACTCACATGAAAGACCATGTACTTAACGTCTAATGCTTTAGCCATAGCGTACTGCTCTTTATACTGGTCTACAAGACATTGAGGGTCCGTCCCGCCATATAGTTCCTGTATTTGTTCTTCTCCCCCTACAGTCTCCTCCAATGCCTTCGCATCTTTATTCCAAAAATCAAGCCACATAGGAAAAAATCTTAAATGCATTCCATAGGCAACGCCTGAAGGAACCTTTTCAATATCATAATTATCATGAATCATAATTTCAACACCATCCATATGGTGCTTTTTCGCAAACTCCTGGATTTCTCCCCAGTCATTGTTAAACCAATCTAAGTATTTAGGAACTGTTGATAAATGAAATAAATAGCGCAAATTATTTCCTCTTTCTAATTTTAATTTAAACTCTTTTAAGTTTTAGTATCTTGGAATCTACAACTGCTTTAAGAATACTACGCAGGTCTTGTATCTCCATCTTATCTAATGAATATTTAGGAATAATCTGAGCTTGTACCTTGTCCATAAACAGTCTAAAATCCTGTTTAGTTTCTACAATACGCACATAACTTTCCCACTTTACATCTGCCTCCCCCTGGGAGGTTTTCAGAATTATTGCTTCTTTAGTAAAAATATAGACCACTTCATCTTTTAGAATTGGATTTTCAAGCAAAGCTACTGTAGCTTTCCATACTTTAACCGGGATGGTCACAAAGAAAATAAATGGTGGTATCAGTAACATAAATGATTGTGTAAATCTGACGTCTAGTGAAGCGGCTGAGTTGATCATATTATACATAAACATGCCTAAGCTTACGATGCTTAAGACAAAAAAGATATAGTTTAGAGTTGTATTGTAGGCAACATATAGATTATATCTTAGGCCATCTCTAAATCGTAATTTGGTTTTAATTTGTAAAGATTTTTCCATTTTTTCCTCCTATGTTGTTTAGGCGTCTTCTAATATATTATCTATTTAGTATATCATGTTTTGATTTTATTTCACAATCAAAAAAGACTCTCTTAGGCAGTTACTTTTTTGCCCAAAAAAGTCTTTTGATTTTTTATTGCTTTGCTGCTCTAACTTGATCGAGAATTCCTTCTAAGGTTTTAATATCTGTTCTTCCCATTATTGCCCCTAGGGACTGCCCATTTTCATCTATTACAAAGGTCATTGGAAGACTACTTGCTGACCACTGAACTGCTTGATCTCCATCTATATCAAATACAACGGGAAATGTAAGTCCCTCTCCGTCTAACCAGTCGACAAGTTTATCTTTAGACTTTTTTTCCCAAGTCTTTGTCATATTAACCCCTAAAAGAGCTACATCATCCTCATCTTTATGAGTATTATAAAATGCCTCAAGATCTGGCATTTCATCGATACAAAATTTACACCTTGTCGCCCAGAAGTTTAAAAATGTAATTTTACCTTTATAATCTGAAAGGCTTACTTCTTTTCCTTCTCTATCCAACAGGGTAAAGTCAGGTGCCATCATCCCAGGGGCTATTCCTATTTCTACATCTTTTTCTACTTTAGAAGTTTCTTCTTTTACTCCCTCTGTATCTGTGACTGGCTCTTTACTTTTATCCTGATTCTGCTCTACGGAACTCCCTCCATCTTCTACTACAGGGGGTGTTTCTGGTGGATTACCACAACTTGTCATCATTAGTGCAGAAATACTTAATACCATAAGTGCTATATACTTTTTCATTTTTTCCTCCTATACAATTAAAAAGTTTAATTTATTAAAAAATATCAGTAATCCAATTATAATTAGTAATATACCGCTAACTATTTTTATTGTGCCAAAGTGCTTGTAAATCTTTTGTATGGAAGGCATGAGCCTTTCGATAAATAAAGCAATCAGTAAAAGTGGTATGCCAAGACCTAGGGTATAGATACTTAAAAGCAATATACCATTCCACAAAGTAGCTGCATTCGCAGCCATCATGAGTACTGACCCTAAAGCTGGGCCCATACACGGTGTCCAGCCAAAAGCAAAAGACATCCCAAATATGATGGATCCACCTAATGTCGGTACGACTTTCTTAATATGAATTCTTTTTTCTCTATTCATAAAGTTAAAGTTAATAATTCCCATATAAAAAATACCAAATATAATAATTATGATGCCACTAACCTGTTGTAAAACAGCTCTGTTCATATTTAATGTTCGCCCTAATGTGGTTGCTGTCGCCCCTAAAAGCGAAAATACAATAAATAACCCAAATACAAATCCCAGTGCATTAATCATTAGTGTACGTTTATTATGATTGCTGTTTTCTATCTCATCAATACTGGTTCCAGCTAAATAACTAATATATGTGGGAATAAGAGCTAGTACACACGGCGATATAAATGAAGCAAGTCCTTCTAGGAATACAACTGAATAAGTAAAATTGGTACCCAAATTTATGCCCATACATTTTCTCCTTCCTGAAAATCTCGTTTTACGTTTTGGGACGGTTAACACATATTTTGAATTTCTCCAAAAAATATTGATGTTTGTTAACCGTCCCCTTTTCATTACTATACCGTGTTTTTACAATGTATTCAAGTTAAGTTATTTTATTCACAATTAAGTTTGTTTACATAAATAAAAACCAATGTTTCCATTGGCTTTTATTTATATCTATATCGTTAGTTTAATATATGAGACTAATAGCTTATCTATTTCGTTATTGATCTTTAGGACTTCTGGGGAGCTTAGGTTACTAATATCGTTCCCTATACTAGACTCCAACGCTTCACGTAGTTGCATAATTTGTTTTTCTAATGATTCCAAGCTTGTTTCACACATCATAATAGATACTCCTTTGCCATATATATTGTTATTCATTAGTTTTTACCTAATGCAATATTATATGCATACTAGTTATGGCAAAAAGTGTCTCTTACTTATTCTTTTAATTTCGCCAATCTCTTTACTCTTGTGAGGCTTTTTTAAGATTATCCATTACACGCTTATTGAGCGCTTCAGCCGCATTATAGCCCATTTTCTTTTGTCTAAAGTTTATAGCAGCTGTTTCACAAATAATCGCTATATTTCTTCCTGGACGAATAGGTATTGTATGGGCAACCACATCAACCCCTAATATATCTTCGTATTGATTGCCAAGTCCTAATCTATCATACTCCTTCTTTTTATCCCATAGCTCTAAATGGATAATAAGGTCTATGTTTTGCATTTGTTTTACAGATCCGACTCCAAAAAGTTGCTTAATGTCTACAATGCCGACACCACGCATTTCTATAAAGTGACGAATAACTTCTGGGGACGAGCCTAATAATGTAGATGCCGATACTTTTTTAATCTCTACAACATCATCTGCTACGAGTCTATGGCCTCTACGTATTAACTCAAGAGCTGTCTCGCTTTTACCAATTCCACTCTCACCTGTAATTAAAACACCCTCACCATATATATCTACTAAAACACCATGTACAGACTTTCTAACTGCTAGTTGGACATGTAACCATCTATTTGCTTCTGCTATAAAGGCTGATGTTCCTTCTTCTGTATGAAAAACAGGTATCTCATTTTTTCTCGCATGTTCTATTAAATCCGGGTAAGGTCCTAACCCACGACAAATCACAATACAAGGTATACTTGTAAACCTTAATAATCTTTCAAAACGCTTTGATCTTTCCTCTGGGTCTATGGTCTCTAAGTATGCATCTTCTACTTTCCCTATTACTTGAAGACGTCCATCATCAAAATAGTCAAAAAAACCTGCTAACTGTAATGCTGGGCGATTCACGTCTGATTGTGTAATCTTTCTATCTTCATATGATATGCCAGGCGTTAATTCTTTTAACTCTAATTTTTCTACTAGTTTTTTTACACTCACCGAGTACATAATATGCCTCCTTTATTTTTATATTTGTATTTTCTAATTATATCATCTTTTAGACTAATATGTCACTTACCCATCCTTTTATCTATTTTAATGTTTATTAAAAAAGTTATATATACTTCCTGCTACATTTTCAGGTATTCCAGGTGCTTTTTTAATTTCTTCAATAGACGCTTTTTTAATTTTATCTAAACTACCAAAGTGTTGAATAAGTGCCTGTTTACGTTTTTTCCCAACACCTGGTATATCATCTATAATTGATCTTACCTGATCTCTTCCAAGTAGTTTTCTGTGGTAATCTATGGCAAACCGATGGGCCTCATCTTGTATTCTTGTAATCAATTTAAATCCTTCAGTTCCTACACTTAGTGGCAATTCCTTTTTCTCGTATAGTAAACCTCTGGTTCTATGCCGATCATCTTTAATCATTCCACAAATAGGAATATTCAACCCTAAATCATCTACAACTTGCTGAGCCACAGAAACTTGTCCTTTACCACCATCTATTAAAATTAAATCCGGTGTTTTACTAAAACTCGCTTCATCTTCCCCTTTTAAACGTACAAGCCGTCGTTCTAGTACTTCTTTCATACTGGCATAATCATCTGGACCTACCACACTCTTTATTTTAAATTTACGATAATCACTGGGCTTAGGCTTGCCCCCTTCAAAAACAATCATGGATCCTACAGATTGAACTCCTTGAGTATTTGAAATATCATAGGCCTCAATACGCATAATACCTGTTTCAAGTCCTATTGTTTCCTCTATTTCTCTTAAGGCACCTCTTGTTCGTATGTCCTCTTTTTTCATTTGCTCCCCAAATTGAGTTAAAGATATTTCAGCATTTTTTTGTGCTAATTCTAATAAACTATGCTTGGTTCCTTTTAAAGGCACCCGTAGTTCCACTTTTGCTTCTTTTTTCATAGAAAGCCATTCTTGCATGATTGTATTATCCTCTACATCTGATTGCAGGAGAATTTCCTTAGGAATAAAAGTTGCATCTGCATAAAATTGTAACAAAAAGTCATAGATCATCTTTTCTATTGCTATATCAGCTGTTTCCTCTAGTAAGAAATGTTCTCTTCCAACCAACTTTCCTATTCTCACAAAATATATTTGTATTAAGGTGTCATTTTCCGAACGGGCATATGCTATTATATCTTGATCTTCCATAGAACTGCTGAGAACTGATTGTTTATGTTCTATATGCTTTATACTATTGATCTGATCTCTTAATATAGCTGCTTTTTCAAAGTTTAATTCTTCTGCAGCATCTACCATATCTTTTTCTAATACTTTAATAACCTTACTATATTTACCACTTAAAAATGATAATACTTCATCCACTTCTTTTTTATATTCTTCTTCGGTAACAAACCCTGCGCAGGGTGCTTTACACTGCCCTATATGATAATTTAAGCACGGCCTCTCTTTTCCTATATCCCGTGGCAATATCCGTCTGCAAGTACGCAGATGCCATGTTTTTTTAATAATCTCTATCAGTTCCCACATAGCTGTAGCATCTGTATAGGGTCCAAAATATTTGGATTTATCTTTTTTAATTGACCTAACAACACTTACCTTGGGGAACGCATTGTGAACATTAGCCTTTATATAGGGATAGTGCTTATCATCTTTAAGTCTAATGTTATATCTTGGTGAATGCTTTTTTATAAGATTACTTTCTAATATGAGCGCCTCTAATTCTGAACCTGTTATAATATATTCAAACGAACTGATATTTTCAACCATCTTTTTCACTTTAATAGAGTGTCCCTTTGATTCTTGGAAATATTGTCTGACACGATTTTTTAAAACATTAGCTTTCCCTACGTATATAATTTGGTCAAGATTATTTTTCATTAAATATACCCCAGGGTTATGGGGTAATTTCTTTAGTTCGTCTTCAATATTAAACATTTTACCCCTCCTAATTTTATCTTATTATATCTAGTATATCCCCCTTCTGTGGAATAATCAAAGCAATTAAACTTCCACATTTTACTTATTTTGGTTGAAATATTATATAAAGTATACTATAATTTAAAGTATCTATTGCTTTTAACACAATAATCTCAAGGAGGAATTTATATGAAAACACTAAAAAACAAGAAGTTTATTAGAAAATGTACCACCGTTTTTGTTGGAACATTACTGCTAACGACTGTTGTACAAGCTACATCACTCACAAAGAAAATTGATGCTACTTTTAAAAACATTCAAGTATACTATAATAACCAACAAAAAACCATGGCACAAGAACCATTTCTTTATAACGGGAGTGTTTATTTACCGGTTAGAGCTGTTTCCGAACTAGTTGATAAAAATGTAGACTGGAATAGTTCTACAAACTCTGTATTTGTTACGGATAAGGGTGGGGTTGTATCAAGTGACTTAGAAGCTCAAATCGCTACCAAGAACTTTGAAATTACAAAACTCATGACTGAAAAAAATTTATTGCAAAAAAAAGTTACAGAATTAGAGGCTGCGGCTAAAACCCCAGTGCCAGATAAAGACAAAGTAACATCAGGCGATCTCAAAGAAACCCTAAGCTACATAGAGAAGCATTTTGATTATAAGCACTCTATAGATTGGGATTTTAAACTTTCAGAAACTGGTTCTCGTATCAATGTAGATGTTGGTTTTGATTCTAGGTACGATGATACCAAATGGGAACGCTTAACCAAATCAGAACGAGAAGCTTTCTTTAGAGATGTGGCAAGAGAGATACGCGTTGATTTTAAAAATGCCGTCATTAATGGAAGCGTCATTGATAGACGTACAGATAAGACTATTGGAACATTTAGCTATTCACAAAATAATACATTCTCTTACAATGATAATGGCTCAACTTCATTTACGACGTTACAAAAAGATCTTAAAAACCGTGTTAAAATAATAGATGGCACAAGTATTCCTATCGATGATATTATCATTAAAGGAACTGGTGATGATATTACTTTCACAGTATATATAGACTTATATAGTCGTACACTTCAAAATGAGTGGGCCGATGCTATGAGGGATAACCCACGCAAAGTTAGACTGGTAATGGAGTATATTCAAGAAGAAACCTTACGTGATTTCAAATATGCTACTATTCAAGGGTTTATAGAAGATGTAGACTCTAGGAACACACTTGCTAAGTTTGATGGCAGAAGCCTTTACTAAAGCATTAAAGCAGGGTACCTATAATAGGTACCCTGCTTTTTTCTTCTCTACTTATTTTTTTCTAATTCCTTTTTAAGAAACTCCCCAGTATAGGAACCTTGTACCCTTGCTACTTCTTCTGGTGTACCAGTAGCTATAACTTCGCCACCTTTATTACCACCTTCTGGCCCTAAATCAATAATATAATCAGCTGTTTTAATCACATCTAGATTATGTTCTATAACCACAACTGTATTGCCACCTTCAATAAGGCGTTGCAATATAGCAATCAACTTCCTTACATCTGCAAAATGGAGTCCTGTCGTTGGCTCATCTAAAATATACATTGTTTTACCGGTGCTTCTCTTACTCAGTTCCGTGGCTAGTTTCACTCTTTGAGCTTCTCCACCTGATAGTGTTGTAGAGGGTTGTCCTAGCCTAATATATCCTAAACCTACATCAAATAATGTTTCTAGTCTTCTTTGAATGGCCGGTATCTTCTCAAAAAATCCTAATGCCTCTTCAACTGTCATATCTAAAACATCCGAAATTGATTTACCCTTATATTTCACTTCTAAAGTTTCCCTATTATATCTTTTCCCTTGGCAAACTTCACATGGCACGTATACATCAGGTAAGAAGTGCATTTCAATTTTAAGCATTCCATCTCCACTACAAGCCTCACATCTACCGCCTTTTACGTTAAAACTAAATCGTCCTTTTAGATAACCTTTCATTTTAGATTCTTGGGTTTGAGCAAAGACATCTCTTATATGATCAAATATCCCTGTATAGGTTACGGGATTAGATCGTGGTGTCCGGCCTATAGCAGATTGATCTATATTAATAACCTTATCTAGGTTTTCTATTCCTAATATCTGATCATGTAAACCAGGTTTTACCTTTGCCCGTTGTAGCTCCTTGGATAAACTTTTTAACAATACCTCGTTAATTAGAGAACTCTTTCCTGAGCCTGATACCCCTGTGATACAAGTCATATTCCCTAATGGTATAGACGTTGTAACATTCTTTAAATTGTTTTCTCTTGCTCCCTGGATGGTAATCCAATGACCATTACCTTCTCTTCGCTCACCAGATACTGCTATTTGTTTTTTACCACTGAGGTATGCGCCTGTTTCTGAATTTTCACAGGCAATAATCTCAGCCACTGGTCCTGATGCAATAACTTCCCCACCATGCTCACCAGCCCCTGGGCCTATATCTACAATCCAGTCCGCAGCAAACATTGTATCCTCATCATGTTCTACCACGATTAGTGTGTTTCCTAGGTCTCTTAGTCTTTCAAGGGTCTTAATAAGTCTGGCATTATCCCTTTGATGAAGCCCAATACTAGGCTCATCCAGTATATATATAACCCCAACTAGACCCGAACCTATTTGGGTTGCCAACCTAATTCTCTGAGCTTCCCCACCAGATAATGTACCGGCTGCCCTAGATAGTGTCAAATAATCAAGTCCAACATCCACCAAAAAGCCAATTCTCTGATTTATTTCTTTTAATATTTGAGATCCTATTTGTACCTGACGTTTTGTAAGTTCCATTGTTCTAAAGAAATCTTGAACATCGCCAATAGGCATTTCTGTTACCTTATGAATATTTGCATCCCCTACAGTTACAGCTAGTGCATTGGGGTTTAACCTAGCCCCTTTACAGGTTGGACAAGGTGTGTTGGTCATAAGGTCTTCATATCCTTGCTTCATATAATCAGAGGACGTTTCATGATATCTACGTTCAATATTGGCTAGAACACCTTCAAATGCGTAGTCATATTCCCGGGTTCCATATTCTCCGCTAAACTTAAACTTTACCTTTTCACCATTGGTACCATATAAAATCATATCTTGGATTTTTTTAGGTAACTTCTCAAAAGGGGTTGCCATATCAAATTTATATTTTGGCATTAGTGCTGCAAATAAGGCATAGGCATAACTTTCAGGTTTATCTATAGATCCCCATCCTGGAGCTGCAATGGCGCCATCTGATAAGGAAAGGGTCGGGTTAGGAATGACTAACTCTGGATCTAACTCCATTCTATTCCCTAAGCCTGTACAGGTTGGACAAGCGCCAAAGGGGTTATTAAACGAAAATGTACGGGGTTCTATTTCATCAATGCTAATGTTACAATCAGCACAAGCAAAGCTTTGACTAAAGTTTAGTTCTTCCTGGCCAACGACATCTACAATTAATAATCCTCCTGTTAGATTCATTATGGTTTCTATTGAATCCGTAAGCCTTTTTTCTATATCCTTTTTAATAACAAGCCTGTCTACTACAATTTCAATATTATGTTTTTTATTTTTATCTAACTCTATATTTTCATCTGATAAATCATAAACTTCCCCGTTAATACGTACACGGATATATCCTTCCTTAGATGCATTTTCAATTACTTTTTCATGCCTACCCTTACGCCCACGCACAATAGGTGCTAGAACCTGAATTCTAGTCCCCTCTTCAAGTTCCATAATACTATCTACAATTTGATCGATCGTTTGCTTTTTGATTTCTTTACCACATTTAGGACAATGGGGTATTCCAACCCTTGCATATAGTAGTCTTAAATAGTCGTAAATCTCTGTTACTGTTCCTACTGTAGAACGTGGATTTCTACTAGTTGTTTTTTGATCAATTGAAATCGCTGGGGACAATCCCTCTATATGATCTACATCTGGCTTTTCCATTTGCCCCAAAAATTGCCTTGCATAGGAAGATAAAGATTCTACGTAACGCCGTTGCCCTTCTGCATATATGGTATCAAACGCTAATGATGACTTACCTGATCCACTTAGCCCTGTAAAAACAATAAATTGCCCCCGTTCTAATTCTAAATCTATATTTTTTAGATTATTCTCTCTAGCACCTTTTATAATTATTTTGTTTTGGCTCTTATTATTCATTTCACACCTTCTATTGTAGTTTTTAGATTGCAGTTTTTAGATTATAAATTTTATATATTAAGTTTTACTTATTAATTATATCATAATATATCTCGTTAGGAAACATATGTTCTAAAAGTGGTAAAAAAAGAGACGGTTAACAAGTTTCCGTCATTAAAACGTCTGATTCTTGTTAAACGTCCCCAACCTTACCCAACCTTAGCCCATTTTTGCCAGTTGTTTTTTCAGCTCTTGTAGCTGATCTCTAATTTGAGCCGCATTTTCAAATTGCAAATCTGCTGCTGCCTTTCTCATTTCTTTTGTCATTTTAATAATGAGTGCATCCATCTCCTTTTTACTCATTGATTCTGGATCTTTTTGTGAGAAGTAATCCTCTGCTTTTTCTGCCGCCTTAGTGGCTATGATTAAGTCTCTTATTTCTTTTATAATGGTTGTAGGGGTAATTCCGTGTTCTTCATTGTATTGAGCCTGAATTGCCCTACGACGATTGGTTTCAGAAATAGTTTTTTCCATAGAGTTAGTTATTCGATCTGCATACATAATAACTTCACCCTTAACATTACGAGCTGCCCGTCCTACTGTCTGCATTAGTGCTGTTTCAGAGCGTAAAAATCCTTCTTTATCGGCATCTAGTATAATGACTAAAGAAACTTCTGGCATATCTAGTCCTTCTCGCAAGAGATTGATTCCGACTAAAACATCAAATACACCAAGGCGAAGATCCCTTATAATTTCAATTCTTTCTAAAGTCACTATATCTGAATGCAAGTATTTTACCTTGATTCCCATTTCTCTTAGGTAATCTGTAAGGTCTTCTGACATACGCTTGGTTAAAGTTGTAATAAGAACCTTCTCATTAAGCAATACACGCTTATTAATTTCATTAATGACATCATCTATTTGCCCTTTTATAGGTCTAACTTCTATAGGTGGATCTAATAGCCCTGTAGGCCGAATCAATTGCTCTGCAATGATAGCAGAGTGCTCTAGCTCATACTGAGCTGGTGTCGCTGATACAAATAGCATCTGATTAATTTTAGCTTCAAATTCACTAAACATAAGGGGCCTATTATCAAGGGCTGATGGCAATCTAAAGCCATAATCTACAAGAGCCGTCTTTCTAGCCTTGTCCCCGTTATACATGGCCCTAACTTGGGGAAGGGTCATATGAGACTCATCTATCATAATTAAGAAATCATCTGGAAAATAATCAATTAAAGTAAAGGGTGTACTCCCCGCTTCCCTTCCCGATAAATGCCTTGAATAGTTTTCAATTCCTGAGCAATATCCTACCTCTCGCATCATTTCAATATCGAAGTCCGTACGTTGTGAAATTCTTTGTAGTTCAAGGAGCTTATCTTCAGCTTTAAGTTCTTCAAGTCTTTCTTGAAGCTCTATATCAATGGATTTTATGGCTAACTCCATTTTTTCTGGTGCAATCGAATAATGAGAAGCTGGAAATATAGAAACATGTTCCCTTATTCCTAAAACTTGCCCTGTAAGGCTATCTATTTCTGAAATTCGGTCAATTTCATCTCCAAAAAACTCTATTCTAACGGCATGTTCAGATTGGTTAGCGGGTATAATCTCTATGACATCCCCTCTAACCCTAAATGTTGCTCTTACAAAATCTATATCATTACGACTATATTGTATTGCAATTAGTTTTCTTAGGACATCGTCTCTTTCAATTTCCATACCCGTCCTTAAAGACAATACTAAGTTTTCATAGTCAACAGGGTCTCCAAGTCCATATATACACGATACACTGGCCACAATAATCACATCTCTGCGTTCAGCTAATGAAGCTGTAGCAGAGTGACGCAGTTTATCTATCTCTTCGTTTACAGAAGAATCTTTTTCAATATAAGTGTCCGTATGAGCTATATATGCTTCTGGTTGATAATAGTCATAGTACGAAACAAAATACTCAACAGCATTATCTGGAAAAAATTCTTTAAATTCACTATAAAGCTGAGCCGCAAGGGTTTTATTATGAGCCATAACAAGGGTTGGCCTCTGTGTCTTTTCAATGATATTTGCCATTGCAAAAGTTTTACCTGACCCAGTTACACCAAGTAATGTTTGATACATATTACCTTCTTCTATGCTCTCTACCAGCTCTTTAATAGCAACTGGTTGATCTCCTGTTGGTTTGTATTCGGATACGAGTTTAAATTTATTCATTAGTTTCCTCTTTTGCTATAACAATTTTTATCTTATGGTTTATAGGCCAACTGTTATTAAAATTCCTAAAACTATCCCCAAAACAACTGCTACTGTTGTTAGTCTCCCATTCCACACTTCTTTTGATTCTGGAATTAATTCTTCACATACAATATATAAAATAACACCTGCCGCAAACCCCATTGCTAGTGTGACGATAATAGGAGAGAGTGAACTCGCCACAAATCCTACCATTGCACCAATACCCATTAAAGATGCTAGGGTAGCACAAATAACCCCTAGTGTTTTTCCTTGTACACCACCTTTTTTAAGTGGTATAGCAATAGCAATCCCTTCCGGAATACTATGGAGCATAACAATAAGAGCTACTTTAATTCCTGTTTGTGGCGAAATGGCAAATAGTGTCCCCAATGCAATTCCTTCTGGAATATTATGTAAAGCAATAGCTAAGGTAAGTATTATACCCGTTTTTACACTATTTGATTTTTTTGCATATATCTTATTCGTAAACACACTTGTAATATTATCTAAGGACAAGCCTATGCTTAGGCCTAGTATAACACCTACTAAGGCTACTAACACCCCACCTTGCTCAAAGGCATTAGGCAATATATCAAAACAAATAATAGCAGTCATTAAGCCTGCTGCAAACCCCATCATCATGCCTTGCCACTTTTTACTTCTCATTTTCAATAACACAAATAACATAATGCCTGTTGTTACACCTACCCCTTCTGCCATAACGCCAATTCCACCTGCAGTCCATATATTCATAGCATTCCCCCTACTACAAACATATGGATAATACCATTTATTAGAACATCAAACTATAAGAGTCCCATTTGTCCTACAAGGGGAACTGTAAACATAATTCCTTTTCCTGTTGCAGAATCATCCATACCCAATATCTTTGCTACTTCATCCATGGCTAAAAGAACCGTTTCTTCATTAGGAACAACGGAAAAAATTGTTTTATTAAAGTTTGAAGTAAGTGCTAAATCTATAGTAGGAGAAGCTAAATCATACATATTATATGTAGGAATTGACAATGATGCCGCCCCCATTGTTTCTACTACAGTAGCTCCTGGCACGCCTATTTCCTCTAGCTTTGCAAGTACCGCTTTAGCTTTATAATGCTCTTGTATAACAATAAAAAGAACGAATGATTTTTCCATCTAATCACCCCTCATCTACTTGGGATGCTTCTTGCTGTTCTTTAATATAACGTTGTAAATCCCCACCCCTAAAGTGAGTCACTGGAAGCACAAACATAATGCCCTTATTAGGAACCATCATATCCCCACCCAAAATTTCTTCAATACTCTTCATGGCATCATGTATTTGTTCATCTTTTTCTATAACTGAAAAGATTGTTCTATTATTCCTTGTATCTCCTTGTAATGACTCTACTAATTTAAATAAAAAGCTTTTTTCTTCTTCTTCATCCTGAATCTTTCTTGAGCCCATGGTATTAATAACAGTTGCACCTCTTATTCCTAACTGTTGAAGACTCGTTAATATCTCAGATAGATATTGAGTTTCGTTTAAAACAATAAACAATACGTACATACACTCACTCCTTTACTTTTTCTATATATACATTGTATCAGAATTGGCTATACTTTATCAAGATTATAATAAAATAGACCATACTACAATACAACCCTAGAGGCTGCCTTTGTATTTGGCCTATTTTTATCTCATTTTTATCTTGCTGTTGATTGTTGTAGTTTTTCAGTTTGATCAACAGTTGTAAGGGTTTGAATAAATTCTTCTATATCCCCATCTAGTATATGCTCAAGTCTGTGGAGCGTTAACCCAACCCTATGATCTGTAACACGTCCTTGCGGGAAGTTATAAGTACGTATCCGTTCACTTCTATCACCTGTTCCAACTTGACTTTTCTTTTCTGCAGCTAGCTCCGCTTGCTGCTTGGATTGCTCAAGTTCATATAACCTTGCACGTAGTACTTTAAATGCCTTATCCTTATTTTTAAGTTGAGACTTCTCATCTTGACAGGATATTATAAGTCCTGTTGGCACGTGTGTAAGACGTACTGCTGAGTCCGTTGTATTAACGGACTGTCCACCATTTCCTGATGAACGGAATACGTCTACCCTAACATCATTCATGTTAATTTGTACATCTACATCTTCTGCTTCTGGTAAAATAGCAACAGTTACCGTTGATGTATGAATACGCCCCCCAGATTCTGTGGTTGGTATTCGTTGCACACGGTGCACACCACTTTCATATTTAAGCTTAGAATATGCCCCTTGTCCTTGAATCATGAAAATAGCTTCTTTAAATCCACCAATGCCACTTTCGTTAAGCGATAAGGTATCTGTTTTCCAATGATTACGCTCCGCATATCTTGAGTACATACGGAAAAGGTCAGCTGCAAAAAGTGCTGCTTCATCTCCTCCTGCGCCACCTCTAATTTCTACAATAACATTTTTATCATCATTGGGATCCTTTGGAATTAATAAAAGACGTAGTTCATTTTCCAATCTATCAACATTACTTTTATTTTCTGCTAGCTCTTCTTTAACAAGTTCCTTGAAATCTTCTTCTAAGTGATCTTCTAACATGATTAAAGCATCCTCAATCTCTTCTAAAGTAGCTTTATATTCTTTATACTTTTCTACAATAGGAGTTAAATCACTATGCTCCTTCATTAGTTTTCTCCAAACATCTTGATCGGATATAACTGCCGGATCACTAATTTGAGTCGCAATTTCTTCATATTTTTTAACTAATTCACCCATCTGTCCAAACATCTTTTCACCTCTTGGTCTGCTTTGTTAGTCCATCATCTAATATCCCGAGTACAATCCTATCCTTGTAGGCTAAATCTTTAATCTCTTCTATCTGTACAAAGCCATTCTCTTCCATAATATCACGCACATCTTTACTTTGGTTATACCCTATTTCATAGGCTAGCATGCCACCTTGCCTAAGATGATTTTTTGCTTGTTTTGTAATGTCTCTGTAAAATCTAAGACCATCTTCCCCGCCATCTAAAGCAAGCATAGGTTCGTGCTCTTTTACATCTTCATCAAGTTCTGTACAATCCTTAGATGTAATATAAGGCGGATTGGATACCACTAAGTCTACTTTTTCATCTGACTGATAACCATTTAAAAGATCCCCACAACTCCACTGGATGCGATCTTCTACTTGATTTTTTTTTGCATTCCTTTTAGCTATTTCTAGTGCTTTATCAGAAATATCAATACCTGTAATCCTACTACTCGGCAGGAATTTAGCTAAACTAATACTGATACAGCCTGATCCTACGCCTACTTCTACAATCTTATTAAATGATTGTTTCTTGGATTTTTCGATTAATACTTCAACTAATGTTTCTGTATCTTGCCTTGGTATCAAGACATTAGGATCTACATAAAAAGGTAATCCCATAAATTCTTGCTCATTTATTATATACTGCAAAGGAATCCCACTACATCTTTTAGAAATATAGTCCCTATAAGTTTTTTGATCTTGCTCTG
The DNA here is from genome assembly GCA_012841565.1 of Candidatus Epulonipiscium sp. The sequence continues at coordinate 105,155 of DUUM01000428.1, forward strand.
ATACGCCTAAATTAGAATTCAAAATCCGTTCTAACCTAGTATACCCTAAAGCATGAAGTGCTAATAATTCTGCATCAATCATTGCATTTTGCTTATTAGCGTCTTTAAGGGCTTCATGTCCTTCTTTAACTAGCTGATGCACCGTTACTAACTGGCTCTGTTTCGGACGTCTCTCTTGTTGATCCATATTCTAGTACTCCCTTAACTGCTGCAATAGCCACTTCTATTTGCAAATCATCTGGTTCTCTTGTTGTAAACTGCTTTTGTAGCCACATCCCTGGTTTGCTAAATAATTGTGCCATCTTGCTTTCTTCTGCACGTCTTGCCCATCGTATAAATTCATATGAAATACCTGCTATTATTGGCACCATAACAATCCTTATAAGGGTTCTTTGCCACAGTATTTGTGTGGTGAAAAGACTAAATACTAAAATACTTACAATCATTATTACAAAAAGAAAACTAGTCCCACAGCTTTTGTGTAGCCGACTGCATTCTCTTACATTTTCTATAGTCAACTCTTTCCCTTGGTCGAAACAATTAATTGTCTTATGCTCTGCCCCATGGTACTCAAATGTTCTTTCAATATCCTTCATTTTAGAGATTAATGTCATATAGCCTAAAAACAATGCTATTCTTACCATACCTTCTACTAGGTTTTGTAAAAAAGATGTTGGTAATATACCTTTTATAAAACGGCTTAACCACATGGGTAGTACCATAAAAATACCAATAGCCAGAATAAATGAAATTGCCATGGTAACATTGATAATTATTTTATCTGCTTTGTCTCCAAAAACTTTAGTAATCCATGCTTCAAATTTTGATGGTTCTTCTTCATCTTCTTCATAGCCAAACATTTCAGCTGAATAGGTCAATGTCTGTAGACCTACAACAAATGATTCTATAAACGCTACCATCCCACGTATTATTGGTAATCTAAACGGTTTAACTCTATCTACAATACTGCTTGCTGGTTTAGTATCAGTTACTATTTCTCCTGTATCTTTACGTACGGCTACAGTATAAACATTGGAGCCTCTCATCATAACACCTTCAATAACCGCTTGCCCGCCTATACTATTCTTCTTGACGTTATTTTGATTCATACTTTCACCCCTTATTTAAGGCTACGATTATAAGTCTGTGATAAAACAAAAAGGAGCTGAGCCCATCCTCAACCCCCTACAGATCTTACTTCTCACCATATTTTTTATTGAATTTATCAATACGTCCTCTAGCGGATGCTGCTCTTTGTTTACCAGTATAAAAAGGATGACATTGTGAACAAACTTCAACCTTAATAGTATCTGTTGTAGATCTTGTCATAAAAGTGTTTCCACAGTTACATGTAACTGCACACTCTTCATATTTCGGATGTATACCTGCCTTCATTAACTTCACCTCTTTCAACATTAACAAACTATATAATCTTATTTATCTCATAAGCTCATTACAACATTAATATTATATCATAGCACGTTGGTAGGTGCAAGCAATTAAATATTTTTAATAGAGTTTATAAATTCTTTATTTGTTTTTGATTTAGATAAAGCATTTATAATACGTTCTGTTGACTCTATTGTATTAACCCTGCCCATTTGACGTCTCAGTGTAATAACACCATTGAGTTCATCTTCACTTAGAAGTAAATCCTCTTGCCTAGTTCCTGATTTTCTGATGTCTATAGCTGGAAATATTCTTCTTTCTGCTAATTGCCTATCTAAAACTAACTCCATATTCCCAGTCCCTTTAAATTCTTCAAAAATCATGTCATCCATTTTACTACCTGTTTCTACAAGAGCTGTTGCTAATATTGTTAAACTACCGCCTTCTTCTATGTTTCTGGCCGCTCCAAAAAACTTCTTAGGCATATATAGTGCTGTTGGGTCTAATCCACCTGATAATGTCCGGCCACTTGGTGGAACTGTTAGGTTATAAGCCCTGGCCAATCTCGTTATACTATCTAATAATATCACTAAATCTTTGCCTTGTTCTACCATACACTTTGCACGTTCTAACACCATTTCAGCAACCCTTTTATGGTGTTCCGGCTCTTCATCAAAAGTGGACGCTACAACTTCTACATTAGGTCCTTCAATGGATCTTCTAATATCTGTAACTTCCTCAGGTCTTTCATCTATTAGAAGTACGATTAAAGATATTTCATCATGATTGTGAATAATGGCATTGGCAACTTGCTTGATAAGAACTGTTTTACCAGCTTTAGGAGGTGCTACAATTAATCCTCTTTGCCCTTTTCCAACAGGCGCTATCAGATCAATTAAGCGGGACGATAGTTGTTTGTGATCAAATTCTAAATGAAGTTTTTCTAATGGAAAGATAGGTGTTAATGTTTCAAAACGTGGCCGTTTACGCGCTACCTCCGGTGGATCACCATTTACTTTGTGGACATATAATAATGCACCGAATTTTTCATTGGTTCTTGGAAGACGCATATCGCCTTCAACCCAGTCACCCGTTTTTAAGTTAAATCGTCTGATTTGAGAATTGGAAAGATAAATATCACTATCACTACGCATATAGTTATTAGGCCTTAGAAATCCATAACCATCTGCCATCACTTCTAAAATTCCTTCTCCAGGAGCCCTATCATATTGCTTTTTAACGACTTCTTCCTGCTCTGGCTCTTTTATACACGATTCTTCTATATCGCTTATACTTGTTATTTCATTTGTATCGTTTATTTCATTTATCGCTTTAATTAACGCTGCTTTTTTATAACCCGATATTCCTTTTAGCCCTTTTTCTTTTGCTATTTCTTTTAACTGAACAAGCGTCATACTGTCTATATTTATCAATGCTAATTGCTCCTTTTATTGAGTTCCTTAGTTTAACATGATTATCTGTTTTGTAATGGTCTTAAGTATTTACTGGCAATTTCATTCGCTGGTAATGCGACCCCCCAATAATGCCCTTGTCCAATATCACATCCTAGTTTACCTATTATCTCTAGTTGCTGCTCTGTTTCAATCCCTTCAGCCACCGTTTGCATATTAAGCGCTTTGGCCATGGCAATGATTGCCTTAACAAGTGCCTGATCTCTTTTATTCTTCACAATCTTTTCTATAAACGATATATCTATTTTAAGGTGATCTGCATCAAATTCTCGCAGATAACTTAAAGATGAGTACCCTGTCCCAAAATCATCAATAGCGATTGTAAATCCCTCATCTTTTAACTCTTTTAAAACAGACTTTGCAAGTTCTAGATTTTCCATAAACATAGACTCAAGGATTTCAATTGTAATTAATTCTCTTGAGATACCCACTTTATTGACCATTCTTATAATCTTACTTGCTAATCTTTCATTACTAAACTGTATTGGAGATATATTAATGGCTACAGGTACGACGTTCTCCCCATGATCGATCCATTTACGAATTTGTTCACACACTTTTTGTATAAACATTAACTCTACCTTTTCTATTAATCCCATTTGTTCTAATATTCCTATAAACTCACTTGGCAAAATAATTTCACCTTTTGAATTCTGTCTTCGCATTAAAGCCTCAAATCCACAAATCTCACCTGTTTTAATATTTACAAATGGCTGGAAATATGGGATAAATTCATCATTTTCATAGGCCCTATAAACATCATTTTCCATATATAATTGCTCTTGTGCTTCTTTATTCATCTGTGATGTATAAAATGCATAGGTATGAGAATCACTAGCACTTTCTACTTTATTAAGGGCTATTTGCGCTCTTGCAAGAAGCTTTATGCCATTATCCGCATCAGTTGGTGATACCCCTACTCCTGTTGATAGTTCTATATAGATCTCTTCACCCTTTAACATAATATGGTTGCCCACTGTTTTTTCTATTTTATTAATTAATGATACAATCTCTGATAAATTCTCAAGTTGTGGAACTAATATGGCAAATACATGACTTTCTATGCGGGAAAATACATAATCGTCATTTAAGGTCTTCTTAATTCTCTTTGCTATTTTCTTAATAATCTTGTCTCCATATGTAAACCCATATGTATTATTAACAAGATTTATTTTTTTTATACTAATCGCTAATATTGCAGATTTTTTAGTCGTAGATACATTCTCTTCGATGACCTTTATAAAAGACGTTCGGTTTGGTAACTGTGTTAGGCTATCATAAAGAATAATGTTGTTTAGTTGTCCTTGTAGCTCATAATTTTTCGTTATATCTTTTGCAGTAGACACAAAATACTGTATTTTACCATTTTCATCATTTACTGGGGAAATGGTGTTGGCCAAATAAAAAATCTCTCCATTTTTACGCCTATTTGTAATAACACCATAATAAGGCTTGCCACTTAAAATTGCATCCCATAAAAACGCATATGTTTCCTGGGTAGATTCTCCCGATTGCCACATAGAAGGATTATGCCCTATAATCTCATCTTCTTTATATCCTGATATTTGTTGTACCTGCTTGTTAACGTACAATATTTTCCCATCTATATCCGTAATAACTAACCAGTCTTGGATTTGTCCTACAGCTACTTTTAGTAACTCTAGTGTTTGGGGCGTTTTAAAGTCCAACATCTTATTCATTTTTATCTCCTTATGTTACTCATTACATTTTCTACCCCCATTGTAACATTATTTATAAATAGTTTAAACACTAATACTGAAATTCCACATCTAAAGATAGCTTTAGACATGGAATAGGTTTTAACTTTGATTTTGATTTACATTAAATCTTTCTAGTTTAGTCTCTACCTTTTCTTTTATTTCTTCATATGGTTTTCCTGTTAAAATCTTTAATCCGTCTTCTATCCTAGATATAGGATAAATATGAAATGTTTTGTTTTTAATAGCTTCTATTACTTCGTCATTCAATACTAAATCCTCTATATTTTGTTTAGGTATTATGACACCTTGCTCACCCGTTAACCCTCTTTTTTTACAAATCTTGAAAAAACCCTCAATTTTATGAGTTATGCCTCCCACCGGTTGGATTGCACCGTGCTGATTGATTGATCCTGTAACGGCAAGATTTTGCTTTATAGGAATTCCCGAAAGACTTGATATAATGCTGTATAACTCTGTACTTGAGGCACTATCTCCATCTATCTTGCCATAGCTTTGCTCAAAACAAATACGACACGTTATAGATAATGGGAATCTTTGCCCATATATTTGACCTAAATATCCTTCTATTACTTCTGTTCCTTTTGTGTGAATAGGTCCACTTAATTTAGCTTCTTTTTCAATATTAATAATGCCACTTACACCTTTATAGGTAGTTGCTGTAATTTTCATAGGGTGTCCAAAACGGTATTCCCCTGTATCATGTACAGTAAGAGCATTTATTTGTCCTATACTACTTCCTGTCGTTTGAATCATAATTGTATTTTCTAAAATCTGCTCTTCTAGTTTTTCTTCATAATGCCCCATCCTATATCTTTTTTGTTCTATTGCCAACTGAACATGCTTTTTCTCGACGACTTCTTCTCCTCCTAGACTAGCAAACGTACTTGCTTCAATAATAATATTACTAATGCAGTCAAAGTCTGTTGTAATCATTTTTTGATTTTCGATATATCTGGTAGCGTATCTAAGCACAACACCTACTGCCTCTTGTGAAAATGGAAGCAGTTGTTTCTCCCTAGAAATTGTTTTTATAAAACGTGCTAGAAGTTGAATATTATTTGTATTATTGTGCATCTCACTATCAAAATATGCATTCACTTTGAAAAGCTTTTTAAAATCAGAGTCCCCTCCATATAGCAAATGGTATATATTAAGGCTTCCTATTAAAATTACTTTTATAGATACAGGAATTGGTTCTGGTTTTAATGTAGGCACCGTCATTACACTAATCCCTCTTGGATTTTCAATAGCAATCTGCTTTGTCTTTAGAACTTGCTTGATTGCCCCCCAAGTTTCATGGTTCGTTAATACTTCTTCTGCTTGTAATATTAAATAGCCACCATTTGCCTTATGAAATAACCCTGGCTTAATTTTCATATAGTCTGTTGATAGAGATCCAAATTCATTGTCGTATTCTAGTTCCCCTATTATTTTACTATAGGCTGGATTATCACCTATAATAACAGGCGCTCCACTACCTTTACTATTATCCACCAATAGATTAACATCGTATTTCCTGACTTGTTTTTTAATGCTGTCTTCTTCCGTCCAAGGGGCCAAGCGAATAACAGGTTGTTCTTTTTTTTCATTTTGCCCTATAAAAACTTCAATGTTTTCTAATATATCTTGTTGTAGGTCATCTAAATATTCTAGCACATTTTCATATCTCAAGTACTTTTCCTTTAATTTTTTAATGTAGTATCCAATATTTATAAATCCCATTTGGTATTGCAAATCTTCAAGTTTTTGTACACTTATCTGTTCAATTTCTTTAATGCTAGTAATGATCTTTAATGCCATATCCTGTAATAGTTTAGATCCATTTTTAATCTTCATTTGTTGCTTTATATCTAGTTGTTCAAGTATTTCCTGGGTTAGTTTATTCCCCTGGTCATCTAATGGCGCAAAAGATATTCCTTGTTCTAATATTTTAAATAAAAACCCTATGGCCTTTGCATTTTTTTTCAACTCTTCTATATACAATTCTTTTTCTTTCTGATAGTCGTTCGCAATATCTCTCTTTTTTTGCTCGTACTCTTGTGTTTGATATATATAACATATTTCCTTGCTAAGATATGCAATCAATTCATTCATATCATCTTTAAACCCTCTGCCATCCCCTGTGTCAAAACGTAATGCCTTAGGAATTCTTTTTTCTCTAAAATTATACACATAACACCAGTCGCTTGCATCCTTTTTATGAGTAGCCACTTTTTGTGTATATGCCTTTGCAAAGGTGGCTTTACCCGTCCCTGGCTGACCTGATATATAAATATTATATCCTTGAGCTTCCACGTTAAGGCCAAATTCCATTGCTTTTTTTGCTCTTTCTTGACCTATTATTTCATCAAGAGATTCTAAATCATCAGTTGTTTTGAATGAGAAATCAGAAGGCGGGTATGCGCTTTCAAGTTGTTGCCATGTTAGTTCTTGGATTTCTTTCATATTGCTTCCCTCCTCATTACAGTATATTCATGACATGGCTGTTTATTTCCAATAAAAATGAATAATCGACATAAAGAGTAAAAAAACAGGCTGGTTAACACTATAGTCCTACTGACTTTAGTGTTAACCAGCCTGTTTCCTCTCATCTATTCAAAAAAACACCACATAATTGTTGCATCTTCATTTGGATACTGGTAATAGTTCTTTCGCTCTCCAACACTGACAAACCCAAATGATTCATATAGCTTAATGGCTGCTATATTGCCCACTCTTACTTCTAATGTTAATCCCATCATCTCTAGTTCCTGGGCTTTTTCTATGATCTTCTTAACCAGTTCTTTACCAATCCCAGTGCCTCTTTGAGTTTTATCTACTGCTATATTCATAATATGTCCCTCATCTAGTATGACCAACATTCCCGCATATCCTACAATTTTTTCATCCTTTATTGCAATAAAATAATACGCTTGGGGATTTTCTAATTCTTTTATAAAGGTCATTTCTGACCAGGGGTCTGAAAAGGCAGTCTTTTCTAGTATACATACCTCAGCTATATGTTCCCTTGTAAAGGGTAAGATAGAAATCATAGTGTTACTCCTTTTGTCTTTCTTTATATTCTCGTTCAGCCTGAGATGGCCTTAGATAGGTCGGGGCAAAGTCCATATGCGATACTGCCTCTCCTGCTTTAAATCCCGTCATGGCCAACATAGCAATTGTAGATGCTCGTTGCAACCTGAGTGAAGGCGGAGCAAAGTAGGCTTCTTCTCCTAGTGCATCAATTATCGTTTCTTTATACACATCAATTCCGTCACCCATAAAAATAACCTTCTGATCGTATTCTTTTGCCATCTCTATAACATCATCCATTGGGATGACAAGTTGATCTGTCAGTCTTTTTAATATTTCGTTTTCCCATTTATAAAAAGCTGTATAAACATGATTGCGGCGTGCATCCATTATTGGACAAATAATATGACCGGTATACGGAATGTTATTGGCTATGGCATCTAATGTAGGTATACCTACAATCGGAATATCTAAGCCTAGAGCCATCCCCTTTGCTGTACCTACACTAATCCTTAACCCTGTAAATGACCCTGGTCCGCTAGTCACGCCTATGGCATCTATTGTAGATAAGTCTTCTTTAACCATATGACAGATTTCATTAATCATAGGCATTAATGTATGTGAATGGGTTAACTTATAGTTAACAGCGTACTCTGCCACTAGTTTTTCATCTTCTAATATGGCTACACTAGCTGCAACGCCTGATCCATCAATTGCTAATATTTTCATCTATCTTCACCCTCTTTTATAGTAATCTTTCTATACTCAAATCCTTTTTCTAAGTCTTTTTCGATTATAATATATTTGGCGAACTCTGGTATAATATCAGGAATAATATTTGCCCATTCAATTAGACATACCCCTTCACCATAAAAATATTCTTCATACCCAATTTCATCCATTTCATATTCATCACTAATTCTATATACGTCAAAATGATATAAAGGAAGACACCCTTCATACTCATGTACAATTGTGAATGTTGGGCTTGTAATATGCTCATCAATGCCCATACCTATTGCAAATCCTTTAGAAAAAACAGTTTTCCCAACACCTAAGTCCCCTATTAAGCAAAAGATTTCTCCTTTGCTAGCACTCATTCCTAGTTTTTTAGCAAAATCAAGGGTAGATTCTTCACTATAACTTTCATATGTTTGCATTTATATTTCCTTTCACGATCCTATTTACTTTACATTAGTATTATACAATATTCTTTGCCAATATAAAACCCAACCACCGTTATTACTTTTTATGAATAAAATTAACCTATTTGCTACATACTGTAGAAAGGAATTTTAAAATATATTTTACAATTACACTATCTACAGATAATCTATTGGAGGCTATTAATGAAAAGTTTAAAAGGAACACAAACAGCAAAAAACTTAGCGGCATCATTTGCCGGGGAATCACAAGCACGTAATCGCTATACTTTCTATGCATCTGTTGCAAAAAAAGAGGGCTACAATCAAATTGCCAAGGTTTTTACTGAGACTGCAGATAATGAGCGTGCCCACGCTAAAGTTTTTTATGATCTGTTAATTCAAGGTCTTGGACACGCTGAAATCTTTGTAGAGGCAGAATACCCTATAGGATTAGATTCAACCATAGAGAATTTGCAATATGCTGCTGCCGGAGAAAAAGAAGAATGGCACAATGCATACCCCAAATTTTTAGCAATGGCAAAAGAAGAAGGTTTTCCTGAGGTTGAATTTGCTTTTCGTCATATTATTGAAGTTGAAAAGCTTCATGAAAAACATTATTTATCTCTTTATAATAATCTAAAAAATGAAACCTTATACAAACGCGAAAAGGAAGAAAGTTGGCGGTGCCTAAACTGCGGATATATCCACATAGGAACTTCTTCTCCCACTGTTTGCCCCGCTTGTAAACATCCCCAAGGTTACTTTGAGATTTCTTCTAACCCTAGAATTGTTTAATATCATAGAAAAGGCAACCAACACATAAGTGCTGGTTGCCTTTTCTATAACGCTTATCTATGCTTGTTTAGATCTTAACATTTTCATTACTGGAAGTATTGCTTTAACAATCGTTACGGATGCGATAGAGACTATAGTTGATTTAAATATATTAAATGGTGCAATTATTAAATAGACAAATGATTTCATATCTGTAATAGCTGAATTTACTTTTGCACCCATGCCAATAATTACATCTAATGGCATAAAAATCTTTGCATATAATGGCAGTATAATAAAGTAATTGCTAATACAGCCTACTATGGTCGTCGTCACAATCCCTAACGTAAGTCCTACGACCGTTGCCTTAAAGCTTTTATTTTTATTTGTAATAATCATAAGTGGCATTAAATAGGCTATGCTTATTATAAGATTTGAAGCCTCTCCCACATACCCTGTTGTGCTCTGAAAAATCAATGAATCTATTAAAATCTTAATAAAAGGTATTACGAGCCCTGCTAAAGGATGCACAACCAATATGCCCACAATGGCAGGCACCTCACCTAAGTCTACTTTTAAAAACGGTGGAAATAGTCCTGGTACACTGAAATCAAATTGCATGAGTAGTACTGAAATTGCACTTAAAAGTCCCATCCTCATTAAATTTTGTGTACTAAAAAGCTTGTTTTTTTCATTTTCCATTCTTATTCTCTCCTTTTTGACCACACAAAAGCAACCCTTGAAATTCGTGGGGTTGCTACATATGCTTACAAAAAGACTATAAAACGCATATGCAACTCTTCTCCCATCCAGACTTTACTGTCGGTTTTGGATTTACACCAAATCAAAGTTTATTTATTAATAAATAAACTTTTCGCGGACTATACCGCCGGTCGGGAATTTCACCCTGCCCTGAAGAATTTCATATTACTTTTAATGGTTTTTAATATGTTTTTGTTTTTTACATGTTCATTATACAACACAGGCCTGCTAATGTCAATTCTGTGTTCAGGCTTAATATCCTATTTAAAGCTAACTTAAAGTTTCATAGATAACCCTATTTTTTGTCTCTCTACATCAATACTAAGAACCTTAACTTCTACAATATCTCCTACGCTTACCACATCTAAAGGATGTTTAATATAGCGTTCTGACAATTGAGAAATATGCACAAGCCCATCTTGGTGTACACCTATATCTACAAATGCGCCAAAGTCTACAATATTTCTAACGGTTCCTTTGAGAATCATTCCTTCGTTTAAGTCCTTAATTTCTAGAACTTCACTGTGCAAAATAGGCTTTTCCATCTCTTCTCGTGGGTCACGCCCTGGTTTTTCTAGTTCCTTCAAAATATCTTCAAGGGTTATTTCTCCTATATTAAGTTTGGTGGCGATGGCCTCTAAATCCACAACCTTTTTACGAATATCGTGGGTATTATTGTTTCCTATATCTTTTTTATCATATCCTAGTTCCTTCAATAGCTCTTGGGTTGATGCATAAGATTCTGGATGTATACCTGTTCGATCTAAAGGATTACTACCATCCATAATACGCAAAAAACCCGCACTTTGTTCATACGCCTTAGGTCCTAAGCCTTTAACTTTTTTTATTTCAGTTCTTTGCTTAAACTTCCCGTTTTCTTCACGGTATATAACTATATTTTGGGCGATACCCTTTTTAATGCCAGCTACATATCCAAGTAAGGACACAGAAGCTGTATTAATATCTACTCCTACACTATTTACTGCATCTTCTACTACACCACCCAATGTTTCTTCTAAACGTTTTTGATTCATATCGTGTTGATATTGGCCAACACCAATAGATTTAGGATCAATTTTAACAAGTTCTGCTAGTGGGTCTTGAATTCTTCTTGCAATGGATACTGAACTTCTTACCCCTACATCGTCGTTTGGAAATTCTTCTGTGGCAAGTTTAGATGCTGAGTATACGGATGCACCTGCTTCATTAACAATTGCATAATGAATAGGTTTCTCTATTTCTTTAAGCATATCTGCTGCAAATTTTTCTGTTTCCCTTGAAGCTGTACCATTTCCAATGGCAAGTAAATCCACATCATATTTTTCAATAAGCTCTTTAAGTATCTTTTTAGACTTTTCTATTTCATTTCGTGGTGGTGTAGGAAATATAACCGTGTCAGCTAACTTTTTCCCCGTTCCATCAACCACGGCAACTTTACACCCTGTTCGGTAAGCCGGGTCTAGTCCCATTACCGTATGATTTGCAATGGGTGCTTGCATTAGCAGCTGGTGCAAGTTTTGCCTAAATACCATAAGCGCCCCGTCTTCTGCTTTTTCAGAAAGTATATTCCTAATTTCTCTTTCAATAGCTGGTGCTATAAGTCTCTTATAGGCATCTAAAATAACTTCATCAAGAACCTCTACTAGAGGAACATAAGATGTGCGCAATGTTTTTCCTTGGAGGTACAAATGAATTTGATCTATAGGTGTATCAATCTTGACCGTCAGAATCTTTTCATTTTCCCCTCGGTTAATAGCCAAAATCCGGTGGCCTGGCATACTCTTTATTGCTTCATCGTAATCATAATACATATCAAATACTGTTGATGTTTTCTCATCTTTAGCTTTAGTTGTTATGCGTCCCTTATTATAAGTAACTTCTCTAATATAACTTCTATACTCGGCATTATCAGAAATAATCTCTGCTATGATATCTTTGGCACCATTTAAGGCATCTTGGGCTGTTTCTACGCCCTTTTCTTCCGAAATATAATCCCCCGCCACTTGCAGTGGATCTATATTTTGTTCTTGGCTAATAATTAACTGTGCTAACGGATCTAAGCCTTTTTCTTTTGCAATAATAGCCCTTGTCCGTCTTTTAGGCCTAAATGGAAGGTATAAATCATCCACCTCTGTGATGGTTTGAGCCATTTGAATTTTACTTTCAAGTTCTGGTGTTAAAGCCCCTTGCTCACGAATTGATTCTACCACCTGCTCTTTTTTGGCCTCTAAATTCCTAAGGTACACGAGTCTTTCATAAAAGTCACGAAGAACCTCATCGTTTAAACTTCCTGTTATCTCTTTACGATATCTTGCAATAAAAGGAATTGTATTCCCTTCATCAATTAACCCTATAGTGTCTTTCACCTGTTGCGGTTTAAGTGATAATTCAGTTTGCAGTATTTTAATAATATCCATGTTTTTCTCCTTTATCTGTCTGTTTAGTTATATTATACCGCTTGAGGGGACGGTTAACAAGTTTAGCTCACAAAATCTTATTTCTCCGCATGAAAAAGTTGCTGGCAGCTTTTTTGCTACCAGCAACTTGTAAACTTCCCCATCAACCTCAATACCGTAGTTCTTCGTCAACCCAGACCTGGGCGCCGTTTTGGTCCGCTTGAATCATTTGCACTTGCCAACTATTTTCTAGAGTAGCAAGATACTCTACCATTTCTCTTCGGAATGCTACAACGTTTTTAATGACTGCTATAAGAGTAGGTCCTGCACCGCTTAGGAACACACCTTTGGCGCCATGACTTCGGGATTCTGTCATTATTTCTTCCATATTAGGAATGAGATGTTTCCTATAAGGTTCATGAAAACGATCTTGCATTGCCATTGGCAGATTATCCACATCACCAGTAATCATAGATGCTGCGAGTAAAGCTGCTCTTGAGGCATTAAATACAGCATCTTGTAAAGATATTTCTTTTGGAAGTACTTCTCTTGCAAGTTCTGTTGAAAGAGTAAAATCTGGAATCATTACTGCAAATGTAATATTCTCAGCTACTTGTATCTTCACATATTTCATATCCGTCTCATCCATGGCCCCAATTGTCATACCACCTAATATTGCTGGTGTCGTATTATCTGGGTGTCCTTCTATTTGAGCAGCAATCTGTACTAATTCTTCTTTAGAGAAGAAACTGTGACTCATAGCATTGGCTATATGTAAGCCCGCTACAATGCAAGCAGCACTACTTCCTAAGCCTCTTGTATGAGGAATATGATCTTGTTGTATAATCCGCATCCCTGGCACCTGTTGCCCAATTATTTCATAGAACCTTAATATTGTTTTATAGATAAGGTTGTTTTTATTGGTTGGGATATCTTGGCTACCTTCTTGAATAATTATTTCTAGTCCTGATGGAATTTCTTCTGCATATACAATATTATACATCTGAAGTGCCATCCCTATACTATCAAAACCTGGTCCCATATTGGCTGTGGTAGCAGGTACTTTTACTTTTATCATTTACATCACCCTACAAATCTGTTAAGTAGAACTTATCATGTATAGCTCTCATTGCTTTCTTCATATCTGCTTTATCAATCAGAACAGAAATCTTAATTTCTGATGTAGAAATCATGCTAATGTTGATGTTTGCATCGTACATGGCCTCAAACATACGGGCAGCAATACCTGTGTTAGCAACCATACCACCACCAACAACTGATACTTTAGCCACATCGTGGTTGTAGTCTATATCTTTGATTTTCCAACTATCCATGTTCTCTGAAATAATTGCCTTTACTTCTGGAAAATCTGACTCTGATACTGTAAAACTAATATCTTTGGTTCCATGACGACCAATTGATTGTAATATGATATCTATGTTTATTTTATGTTTTGCTAACGTTGAGAATATATCAAACGCTCTTCCAGGAGTGTCCTCTACGCCCATAATTGAAACTCTTGCTACGTCATCATCACCTGCTACACCACTAATTAACATTTTTTCCATTTTACACGCCTCCTTAACAACTGTTCCCTCTTCTTCTGTTATGCTTGAGCGAACAACCATTTTCACTTTATATTTTTTTGCTAATTCTACTGAACGATTGTGAAGCACCTTTGCACCAAGTGATGCGAGTTCTAGCATATCATCATATGTGATTTCGTCTAGTTTTATTGCACCTTCAACAATTCTTGGATCTGCTGTATAAATACCGTTTACATCTGTATAAATTTCACATAAATCGGCATCAAGTTTGGTTGCCAAGGATACAGCCGTGGTATCTGAGCCCCCTCTTCCAAGTGTTGTAATATCATCATAGCGATTCATACCTTGGAAACCAGTAACAATTACAATGTTTTTGCGACCTAGCTCAAGTTTAAGTCTTTCTGTCTCTATTTTTCTCATTCTTGAATTACCATATGTTGATGTGGTAATCATGCCAGCTTGATGAGCATTAAGAGAGACCGCTGGATACCCCATGTCGATAAGTGTCATTGCTAAAAGAGCGACTGATTGCTGCTCTCCTGTTGAAAGAAGCATATCCATTTCTCTTTTAGACGGTTTAGCACTAATCTCCGCTGCCTTAGCAATAAGCTCATCTGTTGTGTCACCTTGAGCAGATAATACAACGACAACTTCGTTGCCTTCATCATACGTCTTTATAATTCTTCTCGCTACATTTCTCAGTTTTTCTGCATCAGCTACAGAACTTCCACCAAATTTTTGTACAATTAACATGCTATTTCCTCCCAATAATTATGGTCTAAACAATTCATCCATTATTGTGTGACCCTCAAATATATCCTTACCTGTTTGTGCTGCATAAGTTTCTCCATAAGATGCATTAGCGTCTACTAATTGCCCACCTTTTCTATAAATCATATAAGGAACTGGGTTCATTGTATGGGTTCTAATCCTAAGTGGTGTTGGGTGATCTGGCATCACAAGCAATTTATAATCTTCCCCTGCAGCATCTAATGCTTCCTTAATAGGAATAATAATCTTCTCATCAATTAGTTCTAATGATTTTATCTTTCCTTCCATGTCTTGTTGGTGCCCACACTCGTCTGGCCCTTCAAGGTGAACATATACAAAATCTTTTCCATCTTCTAAAAGCGAGTTTATTGCCGCATCCGCTTTTCCCTTATAATTAGTGTGTACATTACCGGTTACCCCTTCAACATCAATAGATTCCAGACCAGCTCCAATAGCTATGCCTTTAATTAAATCTACTGCTGAGATTACGGATCCTTTTACATTATATTTTTCTTCAAAAGAAGCTAGGTTAGGTTTAGTACCTTCACCCCATAACCAAATGGAGTTAGCAGGATTTAATCCTCTTTTTTTTCGTTCTAAATTCACTGGATGATTATTTAGCAAATCATAACTTTTTTTCATTATATCCCATATATAATCTGAATTCATACCTTTTGGCTTAAAATTACCAATTGTTTTTCCAAGTATATCATGAGGTGGTGTAAGTTTTACATCGACACTTCCATTGTCCCACACAAGTATATGTCTATAACTAATACCTGTATAAAATCTCCTGATTTCATCCCCATATGCCTCTTCAACTGCCTGAATAAGGATATCTGACTCCTGAGTGGTAATCTCATCAGAACTATGATCTAAAATCTTTTTATCCTCATAGATTGCTTCCTCTTCTGAAACAGTTACGACATTAACCCTAAACGTTACATCAGATTCTTTTAAATCGATCCCTACGCTAATTGCTTCTAAAGGACTTCTTCCAAAGTTATACACTCTAGGGTCGTAGCCCATTATTGATAAATTAGCTGTATCGCTTCCCGGCAGGCATCCTTCTGGGACTGTAGTAGCCATCCCTATAGTGCTATAAGGTGCCATAGCGTCTATAGTTGGCGTCTTAGCAAACTCTATAGGGGTTTTCCCGCCTAATTGTTCAATTGGTTCGTCGGCTGCACCATCTATTAGTATGACAACACGTTTCATCTTAACCCCTTACCCTTCAATATGAATGCTACTGATAACATATGCATTCTCTCTTAGTTTCTCAAATCTTTCTTTATGTGCACCTTCTGTATCTTCTGTTGTAACGAATGCTAGCTCATTGGATACCCCATCATATTTAACCCATTTTACATCTGGGAAGAGCTCTTCAACTTTTGCTTTTACTTTGGTTTCCACGCCGTCTTTCTTTTGTACTCTTACAAAGTATGAAGCCGGTACATCTTTAGGATCCATCATTTCAACAATTTCCTTGCTCCAATGAGAAATAATATTAATCCCTTTATGTTTAGATGCTTCTACTATATCCGCAACCACAGCACTAGCAGTCGGTAATTTACCTGCTCCTCTTCCGTAGAACATAACTTCACCGATCACATTCCCTTTAATGAGGATTGCATTAAATACATCTTGAACAGGGGCAAGTGGATGTTTCACTGGAATCATCACAGGTGATACTGTGGCAAATATCTCATGGCCTTTCCTCTTACATCTTCCAAGAAGCTTTATTGTATAGCCCATTTCCTTTGCATATTCCATATCTTCTTTACTGATTCTTGTAATTCCTTCAGTTGGGATTTCCTCGTAATTAACTTGTCTGCCAAATGCTAAGGAAGATAAAATAGCTATTTTACGACAAGCATCATGACCTTCTACGTCAGCTTCTGGGTTTCTCTCAGCATATCCTAAGTCTTGTGCTTCTTTTAGCACCTCTTCAAATGGTAGTCCCTCTTGTTCCATTTTGGTTAGAATAAAATTTGTTGTACCATTTAAAATCCCTGTAATTTCATATATCTCATCTGCTGTTAAAGACTCATTGAGGGGACGTATAATAGGTATTCCACCACCAACACTTGCTTCAAACAAGAAGTTAACACTATTTTCTTTAGCCAGTTGAAGTAGGCTTGCTCCGTACTTTGCTACCAACTCTTTATTAGAAGTTACAACACTTTTCCCCCTTTTAAGTGACTGTTTTACAAAAGAATATGCAGGCTCAAGTCCGCCCATTACCTCAACGACAATATCCACATCTTTGTCATTGATAATTTTATTAAAATCATCTGTTAGTAGATGCTCTATAGGCTCGCCTGGAAACATCCTAAGATCAAGGATGTGTTTTATATTAATCTCGCGTCCCGCACGCTTATCAATGCTTTCTTTGTTTGTATTAATAACTTCAACTACCCCAGATCCTACTGTTCCGTAACCTAATATTGCTATATTCATTACTTTTCCCCCTATTCCTTTGATAAAATATTTATATTTCGAACTGCATCTACTTCATTTAATGTCCCTAGCAGTTCTTCTAGTTGTATTTTCATTGTTGCTGTTTGCATACAAATATTAATATGTGCAATGCCATGCATTGGAATCATTTGGTTAATTGTGAGTACATTAGCACCTGCATCCGCAATTAAATTAAGTACATCAGATAGTTTGCCAGCTTGATCTTCAAGTTCTATTAAGATTGTAATTGTTTGTCCATTTGACTTGTCATAAAACGGAAATATAGCATCTTTATACTTGTAAAATGAACTACGGCTTATGTTAACTTTAGCTGTTGCCTCTTGGACTGTTTCAACTTTACCCTTTTGTAATAATTCTTTAGCTGCGACAACATTTAAAAACACTTCCGGTAGAACATCTTTATTTACAATATAATACTGTATTTTCTTTTTCATAAATCGCTCCTTGTGCGCCGGGCATGAACATCTGTTTTTCATATAGAAAATATAACATATGTATATGTATAAATCAACCCATTGGGACTCTAAACTCTTCTATTTTATAAATTATATCAATGTGCACAATTCCTATATTCATATGCAATATTTTTGTGCAGTTTTATCTTTTCAAACAAATAAAAAAAATGAACTAGTAGGGTGTTCCTACTAGTTCACTAAGCCTTAAGCTTTAATTATTTTATTCATCGCGTCATAATCTTTATCCGTAACTAATTGATCTATATCTAAAAGAACAATCATACGATTATCGTGTTTCGCCACGCCCGCAATATATTTATCTTCTGGCCTTGAATGAATAATGGCCGGTGCACTTTGAATATCTTCTTCTGGTATATTTAAAATCTCGGAGACACTATCTACAATAAAACCTATGTTCATTTGGGTCGTCTTAAGGACAATTATTTTTGTATGCTCATCAGCCTCACGTTGGTCCATGTGAAAACGGTTCCTTAAATTATAAACAGCATGAATGTCACCTCGTAAGTTAACAATACCTTCGATATAACTAGGTGCATCTGGCATCTTACGCACTTCTTGGTGTAGCACAATCTCAACTACCTTTATAATATCAATGCCATATTCTTCTTTTCCCAGTTTAAATATTACAATCTGTTGCATGCTCATTTTATATCCCCCTATTCATCCGTTTTATGAATCCACGCCAGGTACGCATTCATAAAAATATCTATTGATCCATCCATAACCGCATTAACATTTCCCATCTCCTGATTCGTTCGATGGTCTTTTACTAAGGTATATGGATGAAAAACATAGGATCTGACTTGACTTCCCCATCCTATTTCCTTCTTTTCCCCACGGATGCCATCTAATTTTGCCATACGTTCTTCTTCTTCTTTTTTAAACAACTTTGCCCGTAACATCTGCATTGCATTTTCACGATTTTGTATTTGGGAACGTTCGTTTTGACATTGAACTACAATGCCTGTTGGGATATGCGTCATTCTTACTGCCGAATCTGTTGTATTGACATGTTGCCCACCTGCACCAGTAGCTCGGTAGGTGTCAATACGGACATCTTCCATTGCTATGTCAACATGGACATCATCTGTGATTTGTGGAATGACATCACACGATGCAAAGGAAGTGTGCCTACGTCCTGAGGAATCAAAAGGCGACATACGGACAAGTCTGTGTATACCCATTTCTGACTTTAGGTATCCATATGCATTATCACCATCGATTTTTACAGTTACAGATTTAACACCCGCTTCATCTCCTGGTAAATAATCTAGTACCTCTACTTTATATCCTTGATTTTCAGCCCATCTTGTGTACATACGAAGTAACATAGCGGCCCAATCACAAGCCTCTGTCCCACCTGCCCCTGAGTGAATTGATAACATAGCATTATTTTGATCATATTCCCCATCTAGCAAAGTACTCACACGCATTTTTTCATAGTTGGTTAAAAACCGTTTACCTTCTAATTTTGCTTCACTGGCTATGTCTGCATCATAATCTTCTAATGCCATTTCAACTAGGGTCGTTGTATCTTCGTATTCTTCTGCAAGTTTATAATACTTACCAATCCTATCTTGCAACACTTTAATTTCTTGTAGAACCTTTTGCGCTGCGTCCATATCATCCCAAAAGTTGGGCGCTGAAGACTCTTTTTCCATTGCAAGAAGTTTTACCTTTAGCCCTGCAATGTCAAAGAGAGTTCCCCATCTCTTGTAATTTTTGTCCATAAGGCTGTAATTCTGATGCTAATTGCTCAAGCTCTAACATACGATCAACTCCTTTAGTTCTTACCACAGCAGTGTTTATATTTCTTACCACTACCACATATACAAGGTTGATTTCTACCTACCTTTTCTTCTGCACGTTGTACTGGTTTTTTGGCAACACTATCATCTTGATGATTTGTAGCCGTTGGTTGCACCACATGTTCACGTTTAATTTCTTGATTTTCTGCAATTCTTACATGATACATAGCTCTTGTAACATCTTGTTTAATAGCGTAACTCATTTCCTCAAACATTTCAAAACCAGCAAATTTATATTCTACTAAAGGATCTCTTTGTCCGTAAGCCGTAAGTCCAATTCCTTGGCGCATTTGATCCATGTTATCAATATGATCCATCCACTTTTGGTCTATAATCTTAAGGAGTATGACACGTTCAATCTCCCGCATTTGGGCACCTAGTTCTACTTCTCTATCATTATATAATTTTTCCGCTGCTATATATAATTTCTCTATAATATCATCTGCTGTTAAGTCGTCTTTATCTTCTTTAGGGAACGTAATACCTTCTAATGGAATGATTGGATATAAGTTCTCCATCATACTCTCTAAATCCCATTCATCTGCATGGTCTAATCCTACTGTGTAAGACTCTACTGTGCTTGCAATAACGTCTTTTATCATCACTAATATATTTTCTTTAAGGTCTTCATTTTGAAGTGATTTATATCTTTCATCATAAATAACTTCGCGTTGCTCATTCATAACCCGGTCGTATTCAAGGAGATGCTTACGGGTACCAAAGTTATTGCTCTCAACTTTCTTTTGAGCTCTTTCGATTGCTACTGAAAGAATTTTATGTTCAATCGGCTCATCATCTGGCAATCCTAAGGTATCAAACATTTTCAGTGTTGCTTCTGGTGTAAAAAGCCTCATCAAATCATCTTCTAGAGAAAGGTAAAATCTTGATTCACCTGGATCCCCTTGCCTACCAGCACGCCCACGTAATTGATTATCAATACGTCTTGACTCATGACGCTCTGTACCAACAATCTTAAGCCCACCTAGCTCAATGACGCCTTCTTCAAGCTTTATGTCTGTACCACGACCGGCCATATTCGTTGCAATGGTGACACTATTTTTCATCCCTGCAGATGAAACAATTTCAGCTTCTTTTGCATGGTATTTAGCATTTAGTACTTGGTGCGTAATACCACGTTTTTTAAGTAGTCCACTTAAAACCTCTGAGGTATCGATATTTACTGTACCTACTAAAACCGGTTGGCCTGTTTTGTGAGCTGCTTCAATATCATTAACAACAGCTTCAAACTTCGCAGCTTCTGTTTTATAAACAATATCTGCTTGATCTTTACGAATCATCGGCTTATTAGTTGGTATTACAATAACGTCCATAGCATAAATGTCACGGAACTCTCCCTCTTCAGTCAAGGCCGTACCTGTCATTCCTGATTTTTTACTATATCTATTAAAGTAATTTTGGAATGTAATGGTGGCAAGGGTCTGACTTTCCCTTTGGACCTCTACACCCTCTTTTGCTTCAATTGCTTGGTGAAGTCCATCAGAGTAACGGCGCCCTGACATTAGGCGACCTGTAAATTCGTCTACAATAAGGATTTCACCCTCTTCACTTACAATATAATCTTTTTCTACATGCATTGAGTTATGCGCTTTAAGGGCTATATTAATATGATGTTGTATATCCATGTTATCTGCATCAGCAAGGTTCTCGAGCCCAAAATATTGCTCTGCCTTTTTAACCCCTTCTTCTGTCAGGTTTACTGTTTTTAATTTTTCATCAAAGATAAAATCTCCTTCTTCTTCGATTTCTTCACGCATAAGTGTATTCATAGCGTTTTCTTCTCCCAGAAGACGACCCTTTTTAAGGCGACGAACAAAAATATCTGCTGCCTTGTATAAATGGGTCGATTTTGAACTGCTTCCAGATATAATAAGCGGCGTTCTAGCCTCATCAATTAAAACAGAGTCTACCTCATCAATAATTGTGTAGTGTAGTTCTCTTTGGACCATTTTATTAGCATACAGAACCATGTTATCACGCAGGTAATCAAATCCAAATTCATTGTTTGTACCATATGTGATATCACATGCATAGGCTTCTCTTTTATCATCATTTTCCATATCACTAACAATACATCCCACGCTTAACCCCAGAAACTTATGAACTTGTCCCATTTCATCCGAGTCACGTTGTGCAAGGTAATCGTTAACGGTAACAACATGAACGCCTTTACCTTCTAATGCATTTAAATAAGCTGGCATTGTTGAAACTAAGGTCTTACCTTCTCCCGTTCTCATTTCTGCAATACGGCCATGATGAAGGATAATTGCTCCTATTATCTGAACTCGGAAATGTTTAATACCAAGAACACGCATAGATGCTTCCCTAACGACTGCATACGCTTCTGGTAAAATATCATCTAATGTTTCTCCGTTATTTAAACGATTTTTAAACTCCTCAGTCTTTGCTTGTAGCTGCTCATCTGAATACCCTTGCATTATTTCGTCAAAGGATTCTACCTTATCTACAATGGGCTCAATTCTTTTTATTTCTTTTTGGCTATGTGAACCAAAAACTTTGCTAAATATTGATTTCAATAACTCCACCTTCTTCATTGGTTTTTTATTATTATCTATTAATTATAATTTATAAAATACTACTTATCTATATTATTTTACCATATTTAAGTATATCAAACATTATGTCTATTTACAACCAACTTATATATCCAATTAATCCTATTCCTAAAAGGGACGGTTAACAAATCATCTCGTTATAAAAACTAAGATAACTTGTTAACCGTCCCCATCTTTCACATCTTTCAGATTTCTAGAACAACTGATTGGTATCCTTGTAACTCACAATTTTCCCCATCACACTGGAAATCATCATAATTATTCAATATCACCTTTTTAACATTGCCTTCTAACTTAACCGCGCAAGGGCCACTAGAAAAAGAACTTATAACTAAGATCCTTTTTCCCTTTAGGGTTCTATAGTAAGCAATAATATCTTTTTCTTCTTCTATATAAGGTTCAATATTTCCATAAACAATAACATCACTATATTCTGAAGACTTTCTAAGTCTGATTAGTTTTTTATAATAAGCATATACACTATTATTTTCATTAATTTGTGACTTAGCATTAACTTCTTTATAGTTGCTATTTATCTTTAACCAGGGTATCCCCTCTGTAAACCCAGCATTTACCGAGTCGTTCCACTGAAATGGCGTCCTTGCATTGTCACGGCTACGCCCATTCATAGCTTCTAATGCTTCTAATTCAGATAACCCTGCTACAAGAGCCCTCTTATACTGATCATGGGTGGCAATGTCATCAAACTCGCTTATGTTATCCATAACACAATTAGACATACCTATTTCTTGCCCTTGATAAATATAAGGGGTTCCTTTCATTAAGAAGTACATGGTTGCAAGCATGGTTGTACTTTGAAAGTTAATATGTCCCTTAGGTAAATACTTACTGATACTTCTTGGCTGATCATGATTTTCTAGATAAACTGTTCCCCAGCCAATTTTTTCTGTTTCCACTTGACTTTCAAATAGCAACTTCTTAAAATCATCAATGGTCCAATCAAGTCTATTAAACCACTCGTCATTCTCATTAGCATCCACATGTGTATGTGAAAAATCAAATATCGTGTCAAAATAGCCATCCTCACCTATATAATCACCTAACTCGTCGTAAGGAACCCCCGGCGCCTCTGCTACAGTCATGCAATCATAATGATCAAATGTTCGATGCCTTAGCTCTAATAAAAACTTATCAATTCCTTTAAAGTTTTGACTCAACTCATTAGGATTCGCAAGGCCATCTGCCCTATCAGGCTCTAGGCTCTTGAAAGTTTGATCTTTTTTAATATAGGTAATAGCGTCTACTCTAAATCCGCCAAGGCCTTTGTCTAACCAGTAATTCACCATTTTATATAATTCTTCTCTTAACGCTTTATTTTCCCAGTTTAAATCGGGTTGCTTTTTTGCAAAAGTATGCATATAGTATCTTCCATCATCTAACCTAGTCCAGACACTTCCACCAAAAATTGAACGCCAATTATTAGGCGGATTTGGACCATCCCCTTCTTTGAAGATATAATAATCTGCATATTTGCTATTTTTATCTTCTACTGCTTTTTTGAACCATTCATGCTCATCAGAAGAATGATTAATGACTAAATCCATTATAATTCTAATGTTTCTAACCTTTGCCTCTCTAATCAATTCATCCATCTCTTCATTAGTTCCAAATAGATCATCAATCTTATAATAATCTGAAATATCATACCCATTATCATCCATGGGTGATTCATATACTGGACTGAGCCATATAACATCAACACCTAAATCTTGTAAATAATTCAATTTAGCTGTAATCCCCTTTATGTCTCCAACGCCATCATGATTGGAATCATAAAAACTCTTTGGATAAATTTGATATACGACAGCTTCTTTCCACCATCTCTTATTCATACGTAAAATTCCTTTCGCTTATTGTTTCACTGCACCATCTGAAACACCTTTTACAATATACTTTTGCAAGTATAAGAAAATAATTATTATCGGAATGATTGAAACAAAAACAGCAGGGAATATTAGCTCCCACGGATTACCATATTGGCCCGAAGTAATCTTGGCAAAGTAAAGCTCCAAGGTCAATGTTTTCATCTCTGAGTTACCAATCACCAAGAATGGTAACAAGTAGTCATTCCATATCCACATAGAATTCAAAATAATAACTGTTGCAGTTGTGGATTTTACTAAGGGAAGCACCACATAAAAGAATAGTTGAAAAATATTGGCCCCATCAATAACTGCTGCTTCTTCAATAGATGTAGGAACACTTTTAATAAAACCATGATATAGGAATACAGACATACTCAGTCCAAATCCGCCATACATCAAAACTAAGCCAACTACATTTTTAAGTCCCATTTTTTCAAATAAACTTAATAATGGGTACATAACCGATTGAAAAGGAATTAGCATAGCCGCTGTAAACATGAGTAACACAATATTTGATACTTTCGTTTTGTTTCTCACCATAATCCAAGCGGCTAAGGAAGACACCAGCACTATAAGCCCTACAGAACACACCGTAATGACTATGGTAATACCAAGAGCCCTAAAAAAATGTATTGCCTTAATAGCCTTTGTAATATAGCTAATATCCCAACTTGATGGGAGTCCAATAGGGGTACTTATAATCTCCCCATGACTTTTAAATGAGTTCACAAATAAAAATGCTAAGGGAGCTAAGGTGTAAATAGCCGTTAATATTAAAACAATATACGTAATTATCTTAGCAATTCTTTCTCTCATCGTAACCACTTTTGATTGAGGCATTACATCTCCACCTCCCGCTTTTTAGTAATAGATACTTGAACTAAAGTCACCGTTGCAATTAGGATAAAGAATATAACCGCTTGCGCTTGCGCTTGACCATAATCTGGAGGCGTTGTTTCTTTAACTGTCCTTAGAATCTGCATAGCCAACATTCTCGTCCCAAAATCTCCATCTGTTAATGCTATGTTTGCATCTAACAACTTAAAACAATTTGCAAGTGTCATAAAAAATACAATTGTAAAAGCAGGCATTAGCATTGGCAATGTGATCACCTTAAAACGTTGGAACACGCTTGCCCCATCTATTTGAGCCGCCTCATATAAATCGCCTGGAATATTATTGAGTCCATTAATATAAATAATCATCATATAACCCGCCATTTGCCATGTCACTAGCATGGCCAGTGCAAACAAGGCTTTGGTATTGTTTTGAGTCATATTTGTTAAAAACGGAATACTAATCACACCACCCTCTCCAAATAATATTTTGGAGAAGATGATTTGAAAAATAAATTGCCAGATAAATCCTAAGGCCAAACCGCCTAATAGATTTGGTAAAAAGAAAATCGTTCTAAAAAGCTCAGAACCTTTTCTAATATTCGTAACCATTAAAGCTAAAGCAAAAGCTACCACGTTAACAGAAATAACGGCAATAACGGTAAACTTTATTGTATAAATAAATGCTGCTTGAAACTTTGGGTTAGTAATAGCATTTATATAATTATCAAATCCAACCCATGCCTGAAACACATTGCTCCCACCTGCAAAATAAGTGCCTTTCCATCCTGAAAAAGAATAGACAACCCCCATTGTAAAAGGAATCAAAATTACAAATAGGAATAAAATTACCGCCGGTAGTACCAATGGTGCAAACCACTTCTTATAATACTTTTCCATACCTCTTCCTCCTGCAACTTAAGTGCTTACTTCATTGCCTTCCATTGTTCAATCGCATAGTCTGCTATGGCTTCATAATCTGCTGCTGTCCACTCTGATTTTGTTAAATACTCTTCCATAATTTTAAGTCCTACTGTATCACCCGTCCACCCCTTTGGCGCACCGGCATATGAGTTTGTAATTGTTTTATCGTCTTTCATATATGCAATAATAGAATTCCCTAAGCTATTTCCTAAAGTTGTTGTTGCTGGATCTGCATTATAAGGAATAAATGCCATGTCCTCTGTTACAAATTTTTGGCCTGCTGGATTTTGATTTAACCATACTAAGAATGCTTCAGCCATCTCTTGCTCTTCTTTGCTTACCTTAGCATTGATTGCATAGTAGTTAGGTACAAATATTGGAATAGAACTATTAATATGAGCTGCTGTTAAACCACTTACTTGAATGTCTGAATCTTTAAAAGGAAACTTAACAGGTATAAATGTTAATGTATCTACGATATCAGCATTTGCTTTTTCTATATTTGTATAAACCCAGTTACCTTGTTTCAAAAAGACAGCTTTACTTTCAGCAAATTTTTGAACAGCTGCATCATATCCATTAGTTGTTGAGTTAATAAACTCTGGGCCACGATCTAAAGGACCATCTGTTCCTGCCGTATGAGCCGATTTTAAATCAAGAACTTGTGCATAAGCTGTAAGAGCACCTTTCATGCCATCAACTTGGGCATCTGTTGCTGCATCTGCCGCTGATGGATTTGCAAAAGCTGTATCAACTACTATATTAATTAAGTGATCCCCATAAGTCCATTTTTCTGAACCTGCTACTGAGAATACGCCTGTTAAACTTGCTGCTTTACCTGCTTTTTCTGTTGCTAGGGCATAAGACGTACCATTTAAAGTAACACTACTTGAAGTCCCATCTTTAATAAAATCATCAATTGCCAATACCATGGCCTCAAATTCTTCATAATTAGCTGCTCTTAAATCTCCTAAGAAAACATCTAGGTTTCCTTCTCCAAATAAAGAACTTAACATTTCAGTATCTGCAACATAGCCATATCCTTCTACATTATAAGGAATACCAAAACTATTACTACCATCAGACGTTAATCTAAGTCCTGGTGCAACATTATCATGCATGGCTTTAAAATCTGCATTTGTAGCCTTGTTAAGATCTAGTGCAAATCCACCCTGCTCCCACTCTACCAACTCTTGAATATTCATAATAGAAAAAATAGCTGGTTGGTTTTTAGAGTTCATATCTGCTCTTAAAGCTTCTGAACTATCCGTTCCTGCTCCTAATGAGAATGTTTTAACTTTAAGTCCTGTCTCCGCCTCATAAGCTGCTGCTGCTGCATTTAAAGCATCTGCTGACTCTCCTTTTGTATTAAATATATAAAAATCGTAGTCTTTAGATTTTGCGCTACTTCCACAACCTGCAATACTTGCTGCTAGTAACATAGCCGACATCCCTAATGCTGCAATCTTAACTAATTTCTTCATAACTAAAATCCCCCTTGTTTTGTGTGATATTTTGTTTTAACATCTTAATTTCAATATTAAGGCAGATGTTACATTTTGTCAACCGTTTTCATAGTATTTATATGTGAACTTTTAGTGACTATCCCGTGGTGTATACAAAAACATTACTTAATTTTGTTTTATCCTTATTATTATAGCTTTATCAACTAGAACAGGTACGTAACAATCACTTCGAATAGATATTTCTTTACTTTCACTTGTTTTAGTATTGGTATCGTTTTCATCTGTTTTCTAAATATATAGGTTTCACCTCATTTTTATGCTACAATGTATTTAACTAATCTTATAAAGGAGGTTTTTATGTCTGCTAATATAAAAGATGTTGCAAAAAAAGCTGGTGTATCTATCACAACAGTCTCTCGGGTACTCAATAATCATCCGAATGTTAGTGAGAAAACAAAAACCACCGTTAATACTGTTATGCAAGAACTCAACTATTATCCCCATCAAATAGCGCGGGCGCTGTCAAAAAAACAATCTTTCCTTATTGGCATGCTTGTTCCTGACTGCTCTAACCCATTTTTTGCTGAAATTATAAAATATATAGAGTTAAATGCCCAGGATTGTGATTACAGACTCCTTCTATGTAATTCTTTAAATGATATTGAAAGAGAGCTAAAATATGTTTCCATGCTTAAGCAAAACCGTGTTGATGGCATTATTATAGGAACACACTCACTGGATCTAAGCTTTTATAGAGATTTAAATGCTCCCGCCATTATTTTTGATCGTTATATTGATGAAAGTATCCCTTACGTGTCATGTGATAACTTCCACGGTGGGCAATTAGCCACAAAACATTTAATTGAAAATGGCTGTAAAAATTTATTGCATATTTCAGGCGCCTTAAATCTAAACAGCCTTGTAAACCGTAGATCCGAAGCCTTCAAATTGACTTGTATAGAACATAATATAGCTTTTCAAGTGATGGAATTAGAACACACTAACTTAACCTATGAGTATTATCATGAATTTATCGTTGAACACGTAGAGCCCATTTTGCATACTATAGACGGAGTCTTTTGCACGAATGATCTTCTGGCCTATGCACTTTATGTATACTGTCAAGAAAACAATATTAATGTTCCTAAGGACTTAAAAATAATAGGCTATGATAATGATTCCTTTATTCGCACTTTAAGAACCCCACGCATTAGCACCATTGCTCAGCCAATAGAACAACTAGCCAACGCCCTTTGGGGTGGTATACTTGAGCTCATCGAAAATCCAAATTCAAATAATCAACACACCCATAACCGGGTTATTTCTGTACACTTAGTAGACAGGGATACTGTCAGTGAAAAAGATGAGGTGACCACATGAAAATATATATAGATGCTGATGGATGCCCCGTCGTCAACCTAACGGTTGATATCGCTAAAGAGTATGATATTCCCGTTATTATCGTAAAAAATTATGCCCACGAAATCACTAATCCTTACGCCACAATTGTCACTGTAGATATCGCCCCAGACAGCGCAGATTACTATATTATTAATAATATTGAAAACGGTGATCTTGTCATTACCCAAGACTACGGCGTTGCAGCCATTACCATCTCTAAAGAGGCTATTTGTATAACACAAAATGGTCTTATCATAGCTAGTCATAATATTGATGGCCTTTTAAACTCTCGTCATATGAATCAGCAACTACGCAAAAATAAAAGATCCTACTCTAAAATTAAAAAAAGAACATCCCAGGATAATATTAACTTCGAACATCAGTTAAGGTCCTTGATCAAATAAAAAAATATCCTTTATAAAGGATATTTTTTTATTTGATCAATTGCTAATTTGCCTTAGCTTTAGAAATTATCTGCGTCATGGTTCCCATTGGACAATAAACACACCAAGATCTAGGTTTATATAATAACATTGTAATAATTCCTAAAATTGTAGATGTGAGCATTAAACTAAAAAATCCAAATGCAAACTGGGCAACCCAAGGCGTTACTGCTGATACATTAACCCAGTTCCACGGAAGCTTAAATGTCCATAATAACGTAATGGCTTTTCTTAAACTATTTTGCTGTCTTAATACTAAACTTGTAATATAGATCATGTTTGAAAACATTGTTAAGAAAAATGCTAGAAAACCATACCTAAATGCCTTAGTCCTCATAAATTTCGGAAGATCTCTCCCCCGTGATAATTTATGTTTGTTTCCTAAAAGATTAAGCAGTTGTCCTCTGCCACAATAATTATTGCAATACGATTTACCTTTTCCACCTAGAGACATTACGAGTGGAACAATAAAACATATCATTCCAAGCCATGCAAATAATATATTGAAAAAACCTAGAGCTAAATATGTAACAGACATAATCCACATATAGTCAAAAATACTTTTTTTATTTTTCACCACCATCCGTCTCCCCTCTCTTAATCATCTGAATCACGGATGCTGGACATATCTTTGCACACTTTCCACATCCTACGCACTTGTCCTTGTCTATCTTTGCATAGACTCCTTTTTTAATTTTAATGGCACCAAATTTACATTCTTTAACACACGCGCCACATGCCACACAGTAATCCTTATCAACCTTAGCTATTTTTTTTGATTTTCTTTTTACCTTATCTTCCACTTCTATATCATTCTCCTTTCAATTCAAAAATCATTATATCATACTATATGAATTTATGCATGTATAAAATATATTTGACATACTTCTTCATCATATGGTTTAATCTTAATAACTTACTGAAAGGATTGATTGATAATGAGTATCCCTATTAAAATGACACGGCTTTTTATTGCTGGTGATTCTACCGTAGCAAATAACACCCAAGCCACGTACCCACAAGCAGGTTGGGGACAAATGATTGCTGAACAACTTGGCCACACCGTAGAAGTCCATAATTATGCCCTCAATGGCAGAAGCACAAAAAGCTTTATTGATGAGGGGCATTTAAAAAATATAGAATCAAACATTTCTTCAGGTGATTTTTTGATTATACAATTTGGTCATAATGATGAAAAAAAAGAAGACCCCACAAGGTATACTACTCCCTTGGAATCTTATACAGAAAATCTAAAAAAGTATATCCATGTTGCTAAAAGTGCCAATGCTACGCCTATCCTAGTAACCCCCGTTAGCCGCCGATTATTCAATCATCAAGGCCAAGTCATCAATACTCACAAAGATTACTCCCAGGCTATGATAGAGGTCGCTCGCCAAACCCAGACTCACCTCATCAATTTATCCAAAAAGAGTCAAGACCTTCTTGAGCGATTGGGGGTTGAAAATTCCAAACAACTATTTATGATTTTTGATCCTGGAAAACATCCTAATTATCCAAATGGTAGCAACGACAATACCCATTTTAATTTTGACGGCGCTAAAGTAATCTCCTCTTTAGTTATAGAGGGTTTATTACACCTAGATCTTCCCAGTAATTTAATAATCCCTTTTTAACGTCCCTAATCCTTTTTTAATGAATACCATTCCCGTAATGGCTGCAATAATATCAGTAACGGGATATGTTATCCAAGCTCCTGTTATACCCATTCGATTAACTAAGACGATAACGATAGGTATAAACAATAATAGCTGTCTATAGATTGATAAAAAGAAGCTAACCTTAGCTTTATTAATGGCCTGGTTATAATAAATAGAAACATAATAAATACTGATAACTGGAAAAATTATAATTGTGGTTCTAAATGCTTTAACTGTTTCAACTAATATATCAGGTTCTTTAATAAAGCTACTAAATATTTGATTTGAAAATATCATCATAAAACCCCACAAGACTACACTAGTCATAGAACCCATTTTAATCGTCATATTAACAACTTCTTTAAGCTTTTTATGATTCCCTGCCCCATAATTATAAGCAGCTAAGGGTTGCATCCCTGCACTAATGCCAATAATGGTAATATACATAAACATAGATACTCTCGTAATAGCCCCTACAATAATAACAGATTTATCGCCACCAAAGGGCAATAGCAAGTTATTGAGTAGTCCTATTACGACTGCATCTGATATTTCAACGATAAAAGTAGCAAAACCAATAGCTAGAATATTTCTCCATATGTCCATCTTAAAGTATAATTTTAATTTAAGGCCTATAACCTTTCCATACTCCCTCATCTTAAAAACCGCATAAGTAAACCCTAAAGCCTGTGATGCCACCGTGGCAATCGCTGCACCTGCTACCCCCATGCCCAGCCTACCTACTAATACATAATCCACCACCATATTGGTAATCGCTCCTATAGAAAGAGCAATCACTGTCACCCTTGGGTTCCCTAGAGAAATAATACAATATCCCAAAATATTAGTAAAACTTAAAAATAAGCTTCCAAGTAAAATAATATTAACATATTCCTCTACTATAGGAAATAATATCTGACTGGAACCTAAGCCAAAAAGTAATTGTTTCCTAAGAACAAATATTAATATTGGTAATATGATTGATATTATAAGCCCTAGAGTAATAGCATTACCAATGCTTTCATTTACCCTTTTATAATTTTTTTCTCCCACAGCCCTAGCCACAGTAGTTGATGCTCCTATGGCTACCATTAAAGACGTTGCGATTATTAGTCTTTGAACAGGGAACGCTATCCCCAATGCACCAACAGCGTTAGCCCCGACATACTTCCCTAAGAAAAAGGTGTCTACCATATTGTACAGTTCAGCCACTAATATGGTAGCAACCCCTGGTATAGCAAATTTCATTAAGAGGTTTAATACATTTTTTTCTGCAAATACAACTTGTTGCCCATCCACTCAATCACTCCTGTATATTAAAAATTTATATATTTATTTTATATTTATCTATCAATTTATCAAATAAAATTTAAGCACAAATAAGATAACCGCTCCCTGTATTTAATAACAATACAATGAACGGTTATCTATCTGTTTCTAATCCACTTGTAAAAAATATTTCTACTAATATAAAGCATTTCCTTCCTTGTACAAACTTACCAATAAAACTTACTCATAAATCTTACTCATAAATCTTTCTTAGTAAATTGTTTACTTCTTTATACTCGATCGCTTTACTGATCGTTTTACTTGTTTGGTTGAAACATTCATTATTCTAACCAATACACTCATTCTTGTTTTCTAAAACTTGCTAATCCTAATAATTTAACTTGCAAATATTGTACTTAGTACTAAACATTTTCCAAATCTAAATCATTTATAACTCACAGTGGATTAGAAACTGTTACGAAGAGGTTTCCTTCGTATCTTTATTATATCATATTCTTTCTAAAAAGCAAGTCATATTTTAAAAATATTTATTTATATTTTTAAATACTTATATCAATAAATACTTAGCTACCATCATTATATGGATAATTGTTATATTCTGCTGATAATATTAAACAATAATGTGTCTTACTCTTAATTAAATTTAACCTTCCAAGGCAATAAATACATCCATATAACAAATTCCATCTTTCTCGTATACTTTTTCAAAACAAGATAAGATGTCTTTAGTCTGCTTATGTTTATAACCGTTTACTTCCATGTATATCATAAGTGTCTTATACGCATTTGGAATAAGTATAAATGGTGTAATAAATGGTTCTTTTATTGTAATAACTGCATATCGTTGTTCTTTTTGAGTGATAATTTCTAGGCGGTTACATGCTATTTCAAAGTTCGAAGGTAAAATACAAGCTGCAACATATCCATGCATATGATACACATTGATTTGTTCCTGTGATACATCTGGAAAATCCCACCCTATAATTTCTGGCTGATTAATTCCATTGTTAACACCCCATTCTTTTATATGTTTTATAGCATCATCTTCTGGAGCTCCACTTATTACTGCATATTTAACATAAGAAAATGAATCTAATTCTTCAACTCTAATATTTAAATAGGCATCATTTCTCAAATTTATATCTTCTCTAACTAACTTATCCATCGAGCAAGAAAAAAGTTTACATAACTCTATTACCTTATCCATCTCAGGATAGGCAGCATCAAGTTCCCACTTTGAAACAGTTTGACGAGAAACCCCCATCTTTTCTGCCAGCTCTTCCTGAGTCATTCCTTTATGCATTTTTCTTGAAAACTGAATGTTTTGTCCAAAGTTCATATTATACACTCCCCTTTAAATTATGATAAACTTATTATAACAGGAGGTACCCTTACGCTTACACCAACTTTTAATTTCTTTTGTATCATTTTTTGCAACTTAAAGGTGCGCTATACAAAAAACCAGATTACTAATAAAATTAATTATTAGCAATCTGGCTTTTAAGGTAACACAGCCTTTATTTTGTTATTTAAATTTTAAACTGAGCAACCGTCTCTGCTAGTGCATTTGCTTTTGATTTAATTTCTTTTGTTTCATTTGTAATCTCAACAACCATCCTTGCTATATTACTGGTCTTTAATGCTATATTGGTTGTTCCTTCAGCACCTTCGTGAGAAGCATTTGTTATTCCTTGAATAGATTGTGCCATACTATTGATATAATTGCTAATTTCATTTGATGCGAGCAAGAAATCATTTGATAAGGTATAGATGCTATTGGCATCTTCGTTGTATTGTTCTCCTGTTTTAACCATTGCGCTGTAGTCAGTTGCAACACTTTTATCTACAAACTCTAATATTTGCATCGAGCTATCCGCTAAGTTGTTTACAGAACTTAAAACAACTTGAATAACCTCTTGGATCTTATTTACATTGTCTCCACTATTTTCTGCTAATTTACGAATCTCATCAGCTACAACTGCAAAACCTTTTCCAGCCTCAATAGCAGCATTTAAGGCTAATAAATTTGTTTGAGAAGTTACTTCTAAAATCGCTTCTAAAAGAACGTTAATTTGATTAACTGCTTTAGCTTGTTCAATGGCATCACGTAAATTCGTATTTGTAGACGCATAAATGGAATCTGCACTTTCTTTTGAAGCAACAGCATTTGATTTCACTTCATTGGCACGATCACTAATCCTAGAAGATGATTCAACAGTATCATTTGCTTTGGATTTTATTGCACCAATTGTATCTTGGATTTCAGTTGATGTTGTATTCATGATTTCAGTTGTTGCTGCAGTTTCTTCCATTCCTGCTGATAATTCTTCAGTTGTTGCTGAAACTTCTTGAATTTCAAAAGATAACTTGCCCACATTTTGATCCGTATTATCAATTAATTCTTCGATACGATGAGATTCCTCAATAACTGAGCTAAGTGTCATACGAATAGATCCTTGCATTTTGTCAACTGCTCTTAACATATCACCTATTTCATCCTTAGCATTTAATAATTTAGAAGGAATTACGCTTGTAAAATCTCCAGTAGAGATAACCTCTAGATATTGAGTTGCACTTTTGAGAGATTTTGTAATAGGCATAACGATTAGATAGGTTAAGACACTTCCTAGAACAATAGCAATTGCAAGAATAAGTAATAGAGATATAACAGCACCGCTGTTAGCTACTTCTGTTTTTGCATAGGTTACATCCGTGTTTTCAAGATGTTTCTTCATTAACGCGTTGGCCTGACTACGGAAATTATCTAGGGTTTTTACTAAATCTAACGTTGATTCCTTTATTTTTGCTTCGTTCAAAGCTGGGCTATCTATCACATTGGTAAAATTATAAACGGTATCTTTAATGAGATTATAGCTTTCTTCAATCTGAAGCATTTCATCTTGTTCTGCTTTTGGAAGATTCAATAACTTATACGCCGCAATATCACTTTCTACATTGTCCATTTTAGATTCAATTTCAAGTTTAAGCTTGTCTTTAGCTTCTTGATCTTCTTCTATTATGTACCGTAGCATTGCATATTGAGTCGTTCTTGCCTGTAACCGCATATCATCTGTTATAATAATTGCTTGTAAATCGTTATTGTACATCGATGATAAATTATTATTCGAATTCTTTGTAAAAAGAAACCCAGAAACCCCAATTATTGCACAAAATAACAATAAAATACTCGATAAAAGAGTTGTTTTTACAATAATCTTCATATCTTTTAACATAATTCCCTCGATATTTAGGTTTTTTATATTTATAAATCTATTAATATATTAATCTTAAAGATATCATACTCTTATGGGGATATCCAGTGTTATATAGTAATACTAGATTATTATCACAAAAGGCACTACGTTATTTGAAATACCGTCAGGACGCGCTGTACACAGCATGCACACTATACCACGGTCCTCACTTTTTAAACCTCCTAAGACTTTATAAGTCACATGGTCCTTATTGTAGACATTAACATACCTATAATCTTTATTATAAAAGTATCTGTTTCTTCCCAAGATTATACCCTTATACAATTCCTATGGATACAACTTTAAATCCAGCAGTTGTCATGGAAAATCTGATGTAACTTCCGTCTTCAAAGGCGATATAACTATGCCTTTCATTTATAAACTTGTCCATCAGCCATTTTACTGTTCTTTCATCATATTTAAGCCCAAAGAAATCAGCTAGCACTGTACAATCTTTGACTTGCCTATCATCTATATAAAGATACAGGCGTAAATCTTCCCTCGCAGGTACGCAACGTATATACCCCTCGTCGTTAATCCACCCATCATTTTCCTGCAATACGGTTATATCCTTTATAGGCATTGTATAACCATATAAAGTAACAACCTCCTTACTTTGCTTTCCTGAAGTCTGTAATTCTCCTAGGATATCCTTACACTTTTCCATATATAGTTCATCTGTTTCATACACAATAGGCTCTGTAATTGCTGGTAGCAGTTCATAGCTTTGGTTGAAAGCATAGGTTGCCTTTTCTATTTCATCTATCCCCAAATAAGTATTACTATAAGTCAAAGTATATGGCTCTATCCAATTTGGATTAAAAGCACGACCATTAGCAGTTTCTATTATCTGCACTTCATCTTCTTCAAATAAATTCGCTAATTTTAAAGTAACTTCTTGATTCGATTCTACAAATGCTTTCTCCGCATCAGTATCTGATATAGCAGGTGCATTACTAAAACATAAATAACCTGTATTTGGCTCTAGTGCATACTCCCCAAGAAAACCATAGTTTTGTTCAAAATAAGTTACTGTCCCTGTAGTAAGGTCTATTTTTAAAAAATCTTTAATTTCATGTGTTCTATTGTGCACAAGCCACAACCACTCTT
This sequence comes from Candidatus Epulonipiscium sp., assembly GCA_012841565.1. Next base: position 141,792 of record DUUM01000428.1, read on the forward strand.
GTTCATTTGCCCATGCATAGAAGCCGAGATACAGATTCTCATCAATTGGAGAAACTAAATCTGTATTTATCACTACTTTACCTTTCTCATCTAAAATAACTAAATGATTGGTTTCATAATCTATTCCACACATATATGTTCCACTTGGACTCTCCTCTACACTCACATTACCCGCTTCACTATTTATCATCAGTTCGTTAATTTGCTGACGACGTATTTCTTTCGTAACTTGCACACCTTTTGTACATCCACTCATTAGGCAAACACCTAGTATTCCCATTAAAATAATCTTTATATTTCTCATTTATATCCCCCTAATATTATAAGCTTTCATTCTTTTGTCACAATGTAGTGTTATTTTAATTATAACATAACACCTCCTTTTTTAGTGTCTTATAGGCGTTTGTGAAACGCCACAACCCGTATAAATACGGGATATTTTTTTGTATAAAAAATGTAACTCCTCACTGATATATGGTAAAATTGAATTGTTAATAAACAAATCCACCATATATCCCGA
>DUUM01000429.1 GCA_012841565.1 Candidatus Epulonipiscium sp.
AGCTTTGGTTGAAGGGGTCTTTGGAGAACCAAGTGATGTAGGCTTTACGAACATATTCAATGACTTTTTTGACAGCTTAGATGACTTATCTAAGATTCCTGATGAAGGAGAAAGAAAAGTTGCCCTCATGCAAAACATGAAGAGCTTCACCCAATACTTTAACAGCACAGCGAGTTCACTTGAAAAGTACCAAAGAGACCTGAATTTTGAGGTTAAAAACAAAGTAGATGAAATCAATATTATTTCTAGAAGACTTGAAAGTTTAAACAAACAAATATACCAAGCAGAAATTCATAGCGGAGGTATGGCCAATGCACTGCGAGATGAGCGGGAACTTCAAATTGACCGGCTATCAGAAATTGTTAATGTGGATGCAAAAGAGTACGAAGTTATAGGAGAAACAGGAGCAGTACAAAAAAGATATTCTGTTAAAGTAAACGGCCAAACCCTAGTCGACCACTTTACTTCAAGGGAACTTGATATTAAAGTAAGGGGAGAAAAAAACAACCCAGAAGACGTAGAGGGACTTTACGACATTCAGTGGAAAGATGGCTTAGCCTTTAAGATGAACGATCTTAATTTAAGCGGAGAACTTAAGGGTGCTATTGATATGCGGGATGGTAATGCCAAACAGGAAGAAGCAGATGGGCAGGAGCCATATGCTTATAGAGGGATTCCCTACTACATTCAACGCCTGAATAATTTTGTAGTAGAATTTTCTGAGGCTCTCAATGAAGTTTATAGAAAAGGCATTAGCGCAGATAGTGATGAAGAAAGCTTCCTGTTTGAATTCGAAGGAGGAACTCCAGAAGATTTAGAGGCAGCAATAGTAGCAGCATTAGTGGAGGCGGAAAATCCGACGGACCCAGAAGATATTGCAACGATTAGAGAAGAGGCAACGGCTAAATTCAAAAAAGATATATTTACGGCAGCTAATTTTAGAGTCAACCCAGAAATCCTAGATGACCCCAGTAAAATCCGTACAACAACAGATAAGGACAAACTACCAGGTGGCAATGACTTAATTCTAGATCTTATGGGACTTAAGCACGATAGGAAAATGTTTAAAGAAGGGGAAGCAAATGATTATATGATTTCCATTTTTAGCGAACTTGGCATTAATGCAAAAGAAGCAAATATGTACAGTCAGTCCCAGTCCAATATGGTGAATGCTATTGAAAACCAAAGACTATCAGTTTCCCAAGTTGACCAAAACGAAGAAATGCTAAGCCTTGTTAAATACCAACAAGCTTACCAAGCAGCAGCCAGAATCATTACAACAATGGATACGATTTACGATATAACAATTAACCGAATGGGTATATCCTAGGAAGGAGAATAGAAATCATGCGTATAACCAATGCAATGCTTAAAAACAATATGATGCTTGGACTTAATAAAAACATGAACCAGCTTAACAAGCTCTACGACCAAATGAACTCTTTAAAGAAAATCCAGCGTCCTTCCGATGATCCAATTATTCTTGGCCGGTCCTTGAAGCTTAGACTTAATGTTTTGGAGACGGAGCAATATAAAACTAACGTAAGCGAAGCTAAGTCTTGGATGGAAATAAGTAGTAATTCAATGGGTAATACCCATGGGATTATGAATGATATTCGCTACCAATGTGTGCAAGCAGCCAACGGGCCACTAGAGCTAGGGGATAGACAAAAAATTCTAGAAACCATTAAGCAGTCCAAAAAGCAGCTTATTCAAGAATCAAATGCTGATTATGCAGGACGGAATGTATTTGGCGGGTATAAAACAGATAAGAAAGTCCTATTTGATAAAAATACAGAAATGGAAAAGGCTGTTTTATTTGAGCAGACATTTACAAAAGATAGTTTAGGGACGGTTACTTATAGAGAAGAGGATTATTATAGAATTAGGTTGCCTTATGGGGATATAGATGAAGGCGGATTTAGTGCAACATTTGGAGATCCACCAAAGCACCTAGTAGTAGATGCAGCGGATGTTGTAAACAGCACAGATCCACCATCAGTAGGTCCACCAATAGGGTCATATTATCATCCAGATTCAGGAAACCCAAATGAACCAGATGATCTCGGTAAGACATACTTTCTAAAAGATACGGGAGAACTCATTATTAACAAAAAAGTATACGATGCTATGAATGCTAAATCAATAGAGGATATAACTATCACATATCAAAAAACAAACTTCAAAGAAGGAGATCCTAATCCAGAAATGTTTTTTGATGTAAAACCACCAGATGATCCAGAAGTTGATCCTCCACTAGCCCCCCCAATCTACACAAATTCAAAAGAACCACAACGATTAGAATATGAAATCGGTATTGGAACTAAACTAGACATAAATATCCTAGGGAAAGATGTATTTAACCCTCTAGCCTTACGAGACATTGATGAGCTAATATATATGTTAGAGAAATACCCAGACATAGAAGAAGATATTAATGGTAAAGATCCAAGCCGTAATCATAAAGAAACCATCAACCTATCCAAACTATTTTCCAATGGCATTGGAAAAATGGATGAGGCACTAAAAACAGTCTCCGAACAACAGGCAGACCTAGGAAGCCGTATGAAAAGACTTGAACTTACAGAAAAACGCCTTGGAGACGATGAAATTAGCTATACAGAGCTCCTATCAAGGACAGAAGACGTGGAGCTTGAACGAGCCTATATAGATTTCAATACACAATATAACGTATACCAATCGGCACTTCAGGTCACAGCTAAGGTTGTGCAACCAACCCTGATGGACTTTTTAAGGTAGTATGAAGGAGGGAATATTATGAAACTAAACACAAAAAACTTTGGAGAGCTAGAAATTTTAGAAGATAAGATTATTACCTTCCAGTATGGGATTCCAGGGTTCACCCAATATACACAGTACATTATTATTA
>DUUM01000430.1 GCA_012841565.1 Candidatus Epulonipiscium sp.
ACAGGAGATGAAAGTGATACCCAGGTGATAGAGACTTTACTAGGAAAGTGGAACGAAGGAAAAGATTGGTTTGACGGCCCTGAAGATGCTGTTGATTCTAGCCCAATTAAGAAAAACGCTACATTTCGAGCTTTTTATTCAGAACTTATTGCAGAACTTGGAGCAGAAGGCAGTGAAGCAACAGGGCGGGCAGAAGAAAAAGTAATTTTAATAAGAGATATTGATAATGGTAGGCAGTCTATGGGTGGGGTTTCAACAGATGAAGAAATGACCAATATGATGAAATACCAATATTCATATAATGCAGCAGCACGTATGGTAACTGTACTAGACGGCATGATGGATACAATCATTAATAGAATGGGAGCATAGGAGGATACGCATGAGATCAGCATTTTTCGAATTAAACATTGGTTCATATGGGTTATTTGCAGCTCAGCAGGGCTTAAGTGTAACCTCAAACAATATTACCAATTCTAATACAACGGGATACTCAAGACAAGTTGTTAGACAGCAAGCAAATAAGGCTCTGCCAGGTGCTGGAATAGGAATGGTAGGAACAGGTGTTAACGTAACAGCGATAGAAAGAATAAGGAACTCTTATTTAGATACAAAAATGTGGAGCCAAAAACCTATACTAGGTGAATATAGGATGAAGTCTGAGCAACTAGCCCTTGTAGAAGGTGTCTTTGGGGAACCAAGTGATGTAGGCTTTACAACTATATTTAATGATTTTTTTGATAGTCTAGATGACTTATCGAAGATTCCTGATGAGGGAGAACGAAAAGTTAGTCTGATGCAAACCATGAAGAGCTTCACCCAGTACTTTAACAGTACAGCCAGCTCGCTTGAAAAGTATCAAAGGGATCTTAACTTTGAGGTTAAAAATAAAGTAGATGAAATAAATATAATATCTAGAAGATTAGAAAGTTTAAATAAACAAATATACCAAGCAGAAATCCATAATGGTGGGATGGCAAATGCACTACGGGATGAGCGAGAGTTACAAATCGATAGATTGTCAGAAATTGTAAACATAGATGCTAAAGAGTACGAAGTGATAGGAGAAACAGGGAACATAGAAAAAAGATATGCTGTAAAAGTTAATGGACAAACTTTGGTAGACCATTTCACGTCAAGAGAACTAGATGTTAAAGTAAGAGAAGATCAAAATAGCCCCCAGGATGTAGAAAATCTCTATGATGTTATATGGAAGGATGGCTTGGCATTCAAAATGAATGATGCTAATTTAAGCGGGGAACTTAAAGGGGCCATTGATGTGAGAGACGGAAATGCCAAGTCACCTTTAGCAGATAAGGAATTTAGTTACAGAGGAATTCCATACTATATTCAGCGACTGGACAACTTTGTACAAGAATTTGCCATACAGTTAAATGAAGTTTATGGTGAAGGTGTTGATATAGATGGTAATAAAGGAAGCTTTATATTTGGGTTTGACGGAATGTCCGAAGAGCAAATAAAAACAGCAATTGAAGATATTTATGGGGCAGATCCAACAGCAGAGAATATTGAAGAGTTCTATAAAGAGAATCTTAAAGCAATTAACTTCTCAGTAAACCAAGATATCCTAGAGGATCCAAGCACAATTCGCACAACAAAAGATGTAGACAAACTTCCAGGTGGCAATGATTTAATGCTAGATCTTATGAATCAAAAACATAATAGAAAAATGTTTAAAGAAGGGGAACCTAATGACTATATGATTTCTATTTTTAGTGAACTAGGTATTAATGCTAAAGAAGCAAACATGTATAGTTCTTCCCAGTCGAATATGGTTAATGTCATTGAAAATCAAAGGCTATCCATATCCCAAGTGGATCAAAGTGAAGAAATGTTAAGCCTTATTAAATATCAACAAGCTTATCAGGCAGCAGCTAGAATTATCACGACAATGGATACAATTTATGATATAACAATTAACCGAATGGGTATATCCTAGGAAGGAGAATATATAATATGCGTGTAACCAATGCAATGCTTAGTAACAACATGGTACTAGGCCTCAATAAAAACATGAACAAGCTCAATACACTTTATGATCAAGTAAGTTCACTTAAAAAGATTCAGCGTCCTTCTGATGACCCGATTATTCTTGGGCGGTCTTTAAAGCTTAGACTGAATGTGCTTGAAACAGAGCAGTATAAAACCAATGTGGGGGAAGCTCGGTCGTGGATGCAAATAAGCGGAGAATCAATAAGTAATACACATGAAATTATAAATGACATCCGATACCAGTGTGTTCAGGCATCTAATGGTCCACTAGGAACAGAAGATAGGAAAAAAATCCTGGCAACAGTTGAACAACTTAAAAAGCAATTGGTACAAGAGTCAAATGCTGATTATGCAGGGCGTAATGTATTTGCTGGCTATAAAACAGACAAGAAAGTCTTATTTGATGAAAATACAAAAATGGATGAGGCTATTGAATTTGAACAAACATTTACTAAAGATAATGTAGAGACAGTTACTTATAGAGAAAAAGAATATTATAGAATTAGATTGCCTTATGGAGAGGTGGACGCCGGTACCACATCAATTACAGGAATTAATGTAGTTGATGTGGTAGATAGTACAGATGAGCCTCCAGTAGGGCCGCCAATCGGATCCTTTTATCATCCAGCAGCAGGAGAGGCGTATTTCTTACAAGATACAGGGGAACTCATTATTAACAAAACTGATTATGCTAATATGGCCCAAACCCATGAGATTAGAATAGAATATGAAAAAACTAACTTTAAAGAAGGTGACCCTAATCCTGAAGTGTTTTTTGATGTACAGGACCCGGAGGCTGCTGATCCAATCTATACAGATTTAAAACTCTCACAAAAATTAGAATACGAAATAGGCATTGGAACAAAACTAGATATTAATGTACTAGGAAAGAACCTATTTGATCCTCTAGCCTTGCGGGATATAGATGAACTCGTGCACATGTTACAGAGATATGAGGATATAGAAGAAGACATTAATGGTAAAGAACCAAGCCGTCACTACAACGAAACCATTAACCTATCCAAACTGTTTTCTAATGGTATCGGTGCAATGGACAAGGCGCTAAAAGTAGTCTCAGAGCAGCAGGCAGATCTTGGAAGTCGTATCAAGAGACTTGAGCTAACAGAAAAACGTCTTGGAGACGATGAAATTAGTTATACAGAACTACTATCAAGAACAGAAGATATAGAACTTGAGAAAGCATATATAGATTTTAATACCCAATACGCCGTATACCAATCTGCATTACAGGTAACAGCTAGAGTTGTACAACCAACTTTGATGGACTTTTTAAGGTAGTAAGAAGGAGGGAATATTATGAAACTAAACACAAAAGATTTTGGAGAGCTAGAAATTTTAGAAGATAAGATTATTACCTTCCAATACGGTATTCCAGGATTCACTAAATATACCCAGTATATTATTATTAATGATGAGGAAGAAGACAGCCCTTTTTGCTGGCTTCAAAGTGTAGAAAAACCAGACCTTGCCTTTACACTAGTTAATCCTTTTTTAACATATGAAAATTACAACCCTAACTTACCAAAAACAGAAATAGAAAAAT
>DUUM01000431.1 GCA_012841565.1 Candidatus Epulonipiscium sp.
AGTATTGCAAAAAAAAAAAATACATTTATAATAGGAAGTATACTATAATAATATATAAGATATAAGAAAAGGAGCGTTAATATGGCAACTACTATAACTAAAGATATGGTTATTGGAGACATCCTTCACATTGATAAAGGCTTTATTCCACTTTTAATGGGAATGGGAATGCACTGTTTAGGGTGCCCATCTTCACAAGGTGAAACGATTGAAGAAGCATGTATGGTACATGGTAAGGACGCAGATGAGTTTGTAGCCGAACTAAATGCATTTCTTGCCAACCAAAACAAATAATTATTCTTTTAACTTAAATAAAACATCCCCTATCATTTATATGATAGGGGATGTTTTATTTAATCTATAGATACGTTGTAAGGACTTCAACAGCTTTATCTTTAATTAATAAAGTACTATGCTCCATAAGGTATCTTTCTCCAAGGGACGAAGAAACGTGTTTACTACCAAATTCATCAAGAACGGATTCAAGTTGTATCTGGGTAGTCTTATGCATAAAATTAGGATGAAGTACTAAAAAATAAGTATGCTCATCTTGTTTATACATGGAGTTCATACCGCAGTATATAGTATTAATTCTATGTCCTGCGTCTGTCAGTTGCTCTAATGATGAAAATGAATAAATCAAAACAAGGTTTTCAGGTTGTTTTGTGTTCTTTGTAGGTGCAGATGGTTTATCTGTATGTGTATCAATTTCATCATCTTGAGATTTGAAGGTCCTATGAGTAGGTCGCTCACCTAGTTCTCCAAGCTTATCATCAATTTGAGTCGGATCCTCTATTTTAGTTACCACAATCATAATACTCTCTCTAGAAAGGGGAACGGCCTCAATCATGAGTGGAATATTTTCCGTTTCAAAGCCAAACTCCTCATATGCTTGTGTCATCATATCCCGAAATAGTTTTTGGGCTTTTTTGGAGCCATAGGCAAGCTCACTGATTTTAATGTCCCTAGGATTAAGATCTGAGTGACTTAGCGTAACTCTGATTTGCGTATCATTAACTTTTTCTATTCTCATATCAATCACATCCTATCTTATTTATAAAATGAAACTTGCTATACCTATATTATAGTGCAATGAATGATGAACTGTAAAGAGGTTAAAAAATACAGGGTCGAATAACATGGGAAAATAGTCTAATATGCAAGATAATACATCTATGATATACTATCATAGGGAGGGATATTATGCGAAAAAAGCCTAAACTACTACTTATTATTATAATATTTAGTATTGTAGCACTTGGTGTTTTTATAAACAAGAGATTACCAAACTTTAAAACGATTGTTTCAGATAGTATTTTTGAAGAATTCCAAATAGGACAAACCAATGTAGTTATTGGGGAAAAACGTATTAGCTTAGAGAATCCTGTGCTAATGAAAGGAAGTCAATTGTACTTGCCCCTTGATTTTGTGAATAAGCATATTACAAGCAATATTTTTTGGGATGAAGATGAACAAATTCTAACAATTACCAATCCAAAAGAGATGATTCGCTTTAAGCCTAATAAAAGCACCTATGAGATCAACTATAAAAAACACCAAACAGATAATAAGATTATAGTACAAAATGATATTGTGTACATACCATTTAAATTGTTGGAGGAAAAGTATAACATTATTGCAGTCTACAATAAGGAAACAGATATAATTATACTGGATGATACCACAATAGATAGATTGGTGAGTATTGTCACGCAAAGAACAGCTAAAGTTCGTATAGAACCAGATATTAAAAGTCCAATCTTAGAAACAATATACCAAGACGATGAGATTATGACCTATGGTACAAATGAAGGGTGGACACTGGTTAGGACTCTAGGTGGCAACATTGGTTATGTTAATGAAAAGCACATTGAACACTTGAAAGAAATAAGTAAAGAGAATCCTAAAGTATATGAACCACACCCAATAAAAAAGGAAATTAAAGAAGATATTGTAATGGTGTGGGATCAAATTGGCAAAGGATATAATGTGGATTTTAATAGTTCTAAATATAGAGATATGCAAGGTGTCAATGTTCTTTCGCCTACGTGGCTGATATTTGAAGATACCAAAGGAAACTTAATGGACAGTGGGAACAAGTCATATGTTGAAAAAGCCCATGCACAAGGATATCAGGTATGGTCCTTAATGAGCCATAACTTCCAAAATAGTGAATGGACCCATGAAATATTAAGCAGCACAAGTAACCGAGATAGGCTAATAGAACAACTTGTTAGCCATGTAAAAAAGTATAAAGTAGATGGCATTAATATTGATATTGAAAACCTGCAACAAAAAACAGGACCTTATTGGATACAATTTATGAATGAATTATATCCTATAATGCGTGAGCAAGGAATATATGTATCTACAGATGTATATGTACCATCTCCGTGGACAGTACATTATAATCGAGCGGAGATTGCAAAAAGCGTAGATTATTTTGTTATAATGGCCTACGATGAGCACTGGAGTGGGTCAGAAGAGGCCGGATCAGTAGGATCATTGCCTTGGGTACAAGAAGCTATAGAAAACACATTAGAAGAAGTCCCTGAAGAGAAAATTATATTAGGGGTACCTTTTTATGCAAGGCTTTGGAGAGAAGATTTTGATGATGCGGGACAATTACAACTATCAACTAGGGCACTAGGAATGAGTGCTGTAAGGCAGGAGCTAAAAGACAACAAGGTAGTACCATTGTGGGATGAAGTCCTAGGCCAATACTACGCAGAATACGAAAAAGATGGTGGGCTGTATAAAATATGGTTGGAAGAAGAAGACTCCATGAGGGAAAGGGTAAAGTTAGTATCTCAATATAATCTAGGTGGTATTTCAGGTTGGAAATTAGGACTTGAATCACCTGAAACGTGGCAAGTTATAAGTGAGCACATAAAAAAGTAGCCCATATTCAAGCAAGTGAAGTAAATGTAATATAAGTTGTATAAATAATTTAAAGGTGTAAATAGGAGCCCTTGTAGGAAACCTAAGTTACACCTTTTTTGTTTTGCCCATATATGAATAATGATTAAATGAAAAGAATATAATATAATAAACTAAGGGGTGAGAGCTTTGGATAAAAAGAATATTAAAATATTAATGGGACTAATAGCAGGATTAATTATATCTGTGGGATATTTTCAATATGCTAATAGCGCAGTACAAACCTTTGGGCTTGCTACAGCATCTAAAACAATCATAATTGATCCGGGGCATGGTGGATTTGACCCAGGTAAAACAGGTACAACAGGGGTTCATGAAAAAGAGATTAACTTAAACATAGCCTTAAAGTTAAGGGATTATCTAGAGCAATCAGGTGCTTATGTTATTATGACAAGGACAGAAGATGTGGATTTAGATGGGGATGATACAAAGCAACGGAAAAAGGCAGATATGATGAATAGGTCACAAAGAGTCAATGATAGCAATGGGGATATAATGGTTAGCATCCACCAAAATTCCTTCCCTCAAGCAAAGGTAAGAGGCGGGCAGGTGTTTTTTTATAAAGACTCAGGGAATGGGCAAGTCTTAGCTCAGCATATTCAAAAGGCTATCCAGACCCACGCAGACGAAGAGAATAAGCGTGTTGCAAAACATAATGGAGACTATTATATCTTGCGCACGACTAAGATTCCAGCAGTTATTGTAGAATGTGGATTTTTAACTAATTTAGAAGAAGAAAGAAAACTTAATACAGATCAGTACCAAGAAAAAATGGCATGGGCCATTTACATAGGAATAATAGAATACTTTCAAGAATTAAAAAGCTACCAATAATAACAGGTAGCTTTTTAATTGTTAAAAACAAACAGAATGTATGCTATAATACAATATAAAAGGAGTGTGTTAAGAGGATGACAACTAATACAATCAGTGGAAACAATGGAACTCAGGTAGAGCATATTACATTAACCAATTCAAAAGGAATGGAGGTTGAAATTTTAACACTAGGTGGCGTTATAAAGAGCATTAAAACACCTGACAAAGAGGGAAAACTTGAGAATATTTTAATAGAATATGAAGACATTAATACGTATATAGAGACTCCCGGCTATGTAAATGCTTTAATCGGCCGCACAGCAGGAAGGATTCATAAAGCAGAATTTACGATTAATGATATAGATTATAAAGTAGAAAAGAATGATGGTAACAACGCACTGCACGGCGGGATAAAAGCACTTCATCAAAAGATTTGGGGATTTAAAGATGTCAGTGGTGAAGATTTATCGGCCGTAGAACTGTCTTGTTTTAGTCCTGATGGGGAAGAAGGATACCCTGGGAATTTAGAAGTGAAAGTAATCTATAGCTTAGATAATGACAACGTATTTACCATAGAGTACGAGGCAATATCAGATAAGGATACCCTCATTAACCTGACCCATCACGCATATTTTAATTTATCTGGGGATTCAAAAAGAACAATGGAAGACCAAGAACTAATGATTAATGCAGGACATGTATGCGAATTAGATGCAGAAAACATAGTGACTGGGGAGTTGCTTCCCGTAAGTGAACATACTCCTTTTGACTTTACCACTCCTAAAGCAGTGGGAAAAGATATAGGTCAGGATCACGAGCAACTAAATTGTAGACAAGGGTATGATCATCCTTGGGTTTTAAATCAGGGGCAAGAAGCTGTAACTTTATATGATGCCATATCAGGAAGACACATGGAGATATCAACGGATCAAAAGACAGTTGTTGTCTATACAATGAATTCAGGTCATCCATTTAAATTTACCAATGGTAAAGAAAATATAATGCGTTATGGGATAACGTTTGAAACTCAAAATTATCCTATAGGTCATAACCAATGCTTTAAAAATGATAATGTAATTTTAGCAAATGAAAAATATACACAAAAAACGTCATTTAAGTTTAGTACCAAGTAAGAGATAATTTAAATAAGTGATTGAGATAAAATAAAACCCATTACCTTGATTCCTCTTTCGATTTGCGCCATGCTCGTTCGAGCAATACTAAGGCGCATACAAGGGGGATTAGTTTTATGTGTAAAAAACAATGTGCCAGGGCTTACTAATATATGATGAGCAATAAGTGCGTCACACAAATCATCCAGAGTTATATGTGGTGTTTCTAAAGTAAGCCATATATAAATGCCTCCAAATTTGGAAGTATAAGAAATATAAGAAGAGAGGTGTAAATCAATAAGATAACACACTGTTAAATACTTTTCGTTGTAGTGTTTCATAAGATGTTGTTTGTGAACTTGCCATATATGCGTATGTAAAAAAGTATAAAAAATAGAATCTGTAAAATTATAGGGATGGGACTTTGTATTTATATTGGATAAAGCGTTAGGGAGGACAACAAAAGAATAATGAAGATTTGGCAAATATAGTTGACTAAAATATTTTATATAAATAACGTTCTTATCCGAGGTTTGAAAGTAAAGTGGTACATAGCTTGAATCTTTTAGCAACAGGTCACTAAAGATATCAGTTTCTATAACATAAACATTATAGGCCTTAGCTAAGGTTAAAAGGTGTTGTTTACGTTGCTTTGAATAACATATGCCTGTAGGATTTTGTAAACAAGGCATAACATAGACATATTGGATTTTACCTGTTTTCAGGTGACACTCTAGCACTTCCATATTCATGCCATCTTGATCAAGAGGAACTTCAAAAGGTTCAAAACCATACTCTTTAAAGATGGATAGATCCATAGAGGGACTTTCTACACAAATCCCAGGCCTATTTGTAAACTTAGGAAGTGATTGAATTAATTGAGATATACTTTGAATGATACGAATTTGTTTAGGAGTGGCCTGGATTAATTGAGTTTTAAAGTAGTTACATATTTCTTCTAACAAACGTTGAGACTGTGTGCCGTCGTAATCATAGAAAGCATCCCATTGTTGATTTGAAAGTACTCCTAGGACTACTTCTTCCAAAGCCGCGATAGGAAAACAATCATCGGGCAAAGATATAGATGAAAAATTTATGCAGTCTTTATGAGCAAGAAAAAAAGGCTCTAGGGTAGGCGTGTTAAGTGAGGGTAGGTTAGGAGGTGGAGATACATAAGTGCCGCGTCCTGTTTGGCCATAGGCAAGGCCTCTTTGCTCTAGAAGGTTATAGGCAGACACGACAGTATCACGGTTAATCTTAAGCTCTCTAGCCAATGAGCGAATTGAGGGGAGTTTAGTTCCTGAAGGTAGTTGACCCGTTTCTATTAATTGGGATAAGCCATTGGCAAGTTGTAAGTAAAGTGGTGAAGGTGAAGATTTGGCAAGTTGTATGGTATTAAACATAAGTTCCTCCTTTAACTTGGTTGTGGGTGTTATATATATATTCAGTTAGGAGAGAAATTAGATATGAATGAGAGAAATGCAATGCAAATATAACTGGGGAAGGAGGGGGAATAGTGAGCAGGAAGAAAGTATTTGTGGTAGTGGGGAATTTAATAATATTGATGATGCTAGTGGTTGTACGGCACAAGTTGGGTATTGTTCCAATTCATTCTGCAATAGCTGGACATGAAAAGATTGATGTGGAAATACGGATTAAGAATGGCCAATCTAATGGGGAGTATGATAGGTTGATGGGGGAGTCGGTTGTTTCAGGGGAAGTGGATATGAGTATAGAGCTTCCAATTGGTAGTGATGACTATACTTATATTGAATATAAAATAAATGGTTTTAATTATGTGACGGGTTATTCACCGTCTTATGGTGTGACAATAGATACGACTGCGTTACCAGATGGATGGAATCAACTTTTGGTGGTTGGATACAACGAGGATGGTAAAGAGAGCGTTAAAATCCAAGGGGTAAAGCAAGTGATTTTTAAAGTTGAGAATAGTCTAGGGAAAAAGGTTAGGGCATCTAGGCAGGGCAAAGGATATGCTGTAGGAGAAAAGTCATCCTATAAAAGAAATTATATTCCAGTGCTAATGTATCATGATTTCCAAGGAAATATTACCAAGGAGCAGGAGAGCGCAATTGTTCACCCAGAGCTATTTGAAGGACACTTAAAGGTGCTAGTAGAAAATGATTATACGCCTATTAACTTTAAGGACCTATACTTATATATGAAAGGGCAAGGGGGGCTACCGTCCAAACCAGTTATTATAACCGCAGATGATGGATACCTAAGTACCTATGAAACGGCATTTCCAATCCTAAAGAAATATAACATACCGGCAACATTTTTTGTTACCACAAGATATGTAGGGGTAGAAACATCATCTCCCCATTTCACATGGGAGCAGGCACGAGAGATGGAAGAGAGTGGCCTTATAGATATACAAAGCCACACTCATGGACATTTGCTTCTAAACACACTACCCGATGATGAGATGAGATACCAAATAGGGGTGTCATTTAGTTTAATTGAACAAAATCTAGGAGAACGGGATGTAAAAGTACTAGCCTACCCTCAGTTTTATAATAATAACCATACTAGAAAAATACTTGTTGAAGAGGGTGTGGATTTGCAAATAACAAGGCTAGGTAAATGGTATAAAGCTACCACAGAGCCAACTAGTATTCAGCGTATTCACGTAGCTAATTATACAAGTCCGGAAGATTTGCTTGAAGAAATAAATAAGCTGGCGCGATAAAATATAAGGGCAGCTGTTGAGGCATAATCTGTGGCATATTTGTTTCCTACCTAATGCGGCGATGCCCTTATCTAATGCGACATCCCAATCTCACGTCCTATATTTTTTAATAATACGAATATCTTGCCCAAACACCGGCAAAACTTCATAGCTTCCCAAAATCCTAGAAACAATCCTATCCGAGTATTGTTCTTTAAGCTCTTCAAGTGATAGATTTGTAGAAATCATAGTAGCCTTTCGGTTAAGAACCCTAGTATTGATTGTGTTAAACAACTCAGGTCCTGTAAAGGATGTTATAAACTCTGTTCCTAGGTCATCAATAATTAACAGTTCAACAGTGAGTAAGGTATCCAACATTTCCTTTGAGAATTCCTCCATATCTTCCCTATGGAAACGAGCTGTTTCAAAAAGTTGAAATAGCTGGACAGCAGGTAAATAGAGGACTGTCTTACCTTGATCTAATAGATCTTTAGCAATACAGTTACATAAAAAGGTTTTACCTAGGCCGGTGTTTCCATGGAATAATATATTTTGAAAAGAACTATTGAAGTTATGAACAAAATGAACACAAAAGCGATATAAGTTTTGCATGTTTTCATGTGGGGAACGCCCAAATTTTTTATCGACTTCTTTGGCGTAATACTCAAAATCAAAAGTGTCAAAGTTTTCATACTCTAAAATGTGTTTTAGATTAGATTGTTCGTAGGCTACGTTAATCAGTGATTGATGTAGACAGGTACACTGCTCTGTGCCCAGATACCCAGTGTCATTACACTTGTTACAGTCGAATTGTAACTCTAAATAATCTGCAGGATAATTGTTGCTTATTAGAAGTTCTTGTTTTTCTTTTAGAAGAGCCTGATTTTCTTCTTGAAATTCAACAATTAGCTCAGAAGTATTGGCATTAGGATCGAATGCAGTTTTTGCTAGCTTGATCCCAATCAAAGACATTTTATCATCAATTTGAGCAATACGAGGTATAGTGGCATGTATGTGTTCTTGTCTGCGAGCTTGCTCTTTAGTAGACTCTAACCTTTTCGTATCATATATTCTAATTAGCTGTTTGTATTGTTGCTTCTTGGATATCATATATTATTCACCTCTCATTAAGTAAACGTTTCATTCGATCGTTTTCTAATTTTTCAAGTTCTGTAAAGTCCCAATCTCTACCTTGTAAACTATTAAAAGCAGTCTTTTTAATTGGAGACTTATTATTAGAGTTATATTTTGGCGTTTGAGCTTGTTTGCTTGTAAAGGCATTATCTAATTTTGTGATATCTTCTAAAGAAATTACATTGTTTTTATGCCATGATGTAAAGATAGTGTCTAGATAATTTAAAGATGGATTTTTGGTCTGAGCGGAAGTCCTACGACACCCTTCAAGTATGACTTCAATACTTAATTTGTAGGTATTGAGCCACTTACCAATAAACTCTTTTTGAACTTGGGTTATATTTTGGGTGCCTAGGCCTACCTCGGATAAAATTTTAAAATAAAGTTTATCTGTATTTGAGCGCATCATAGCTTGCTCTAAGGTGTTAACACCATCATTAAGCCAACCAATAGCAGTCTTTTCGATATAGCGCATACTCGTATGGCCTTTAGTGGCACAATAATCAAGTAAATATTCAATGAGATTAAGTGGCATATGTAGCCAATCATATAGACCGAATAAGATTTGCTGGTCTGATGATGAGAGCAACCGTCCAAGAGATTTTTCAGCCATCTTATAGAGTTCTTGAACCTGAGAATCTTGTAAATAAATAGAGAGTTCTGAAGGACTGTAGTTAGGTCTTGTTTGCTGAATATAGGTATTCGTTTTAACGGGGGTCTCATTTTTTGCTTGTTCAACCTTTTTTATATGGGCAGCTACTAAATCAGTATCAGTTGCTTTTAAACTAGCAGCTTCTAAATCACCAGATTTAGAAGGGGCAGTTAGTGTAAAAGAGACTTCAAAGTCTTCTTTAGATAAAGCGCTGAATGTGAGAATATTTTTAGATTGCCAATATTCAAGCGCTGCAATAACCTCAGAAGAGAGCATAGAAAGTAAAGCCGCAGTATCCTCTATGGTCAGTAATTCTGTACGTTCGTAATAGGCTGTAAGCAAATAAAGATATACTTTTACATAGCCACCCATTGCAAGGGGCATATAATCATGTACAAACCAAGATGGAACAGCTATAGAAGATGAATGATTGTCGGTAGTAAGTTTTAATGTAGCCATAATGACATCTCCTTTAGATGATTTTAATTAATCCCCAATAGTGGGGGTTGTTAACAAAAGGTTGTGGATAAAGCTGTGGATAGTGTGGATAACTAATTTCCGAGGAGGTCATCAGCTATCATATTAATATTCCCGGCCCCCATAGTAATGACTAAATCTCCCGGAATACAGTGTTCTAGGAGGTGAGTTACAATGTCCTCAAAGTTATCAATATAGATGGCATCTTTCCCCAAATTGTGGATTGATTTTACCAAGTCTTGTGCATGAATATCCCCAGGGTCTTTTTCTCTAGCGGCATAAATATCAGAAATAATAATTTCATCAGCTAAAGAAAGTGAACGGGCAAAGTCGTCTAAAAATATCTTCATACGTGTATAGGTATGAGGCTGAAAAACACACCATATTTTATTGTGTTTACGTTTTTTGGCCACTTCAAGTGTTGCTTTAATCTCTGTTGGATGATGAGCATAATCATCTACAATCGTAATACCTTTAAGAACACCTTTAATTTCAAATCTTTGATGGGTGCCACCGTAAGAATCAAATCCTTTAATCCACTCAGGTAGTGCTAAGCCTATATAATTGGCAGAGGCACAAATTGAAAGGGCATTAAAAACATTATGTTCTCCGGGCACTTTAAGAGAAATATGGCCTAAAGATTCACCGTTGTAAACAATGTCAAAAGATGCAAAAGCATTTTCGTCATACGTAATGTTATTAGCATACCATGTATTATGAGGGTCTAGGCCAAAGGTTTCTACTTGGCAAACTAGGCCTTTTGTAAATAAATCTAAATCAGAAATAGTTCCATTAATAATTAAAATACCATCCTCTGGTATTTGCTGAGCAAACTTATAGAAAGATTGCCTAATATGGGTAATATCTTTAAAATAATCCATATGATCTTCTTCTATATTAAGTATAACACCTACTTTAGGGTAAAAATTAAGAAAACTATCACAGTATTCACAGGCTTCAGTAAGGAAATATTCGCTTTGTCCAATGCGAATATTTCCGCCAATAGAATCGAGTATGCCACCTACTGTAATGGTAGGATCAACATCAGCAGCTAATAATATATTAGAGAGCATAGAGGTAGTTGTGGTTTTGCCATGTGTTCCTGCTATGCAAATAGGATAATCATAGTTTTTCATGAGCTGGCCTAAAAACTCTGCCCGTGTAAGAGATGGAATGTGTTTACTGTGAACAGCTAGCAATTCAGGATTATCTGAAGCAATAGCAGCGGTATAAACGACTAAATCAATATCGTCCGTTATATTAGCACCACTGTGACCACAAAATACAGTTGTTCCAAGATCCTGTAGGTGCTTAGTTGGCTTCGTACTATTCATATCAGAGCCACTAATAGAAAATCCATTAGTATGCATAATTTGCGCAAGACCGCTCATGCTAATCCCACCGATTCCGATAAAATGAATCTTTTGATTTGGGTTTTTAAAATCTATATAGAACATAAACATCGTCCCTTCTCGAACTAATTTTTAATCTAGCGTAACCTTATTTTATATTATACGATATATAAGGGGATGTAAAGTAATGTGGGGTACATATATTTATTAAATTACTTTAAATTAACCCTACTAATATGTATAATGTAAGATATATGTCTTTGAAAGGAGGCGCACGATGAAAAAGGTTCAAAAAACTGAGCGTATTGCAGCGATTGTAAATATACTCACTGAAAATCCAAATAAGATATTTACCCTAACTTATTTTTGTGACATGTTTAAATGTGTTAAATCTACAATTAGTGAAGATGTAGATGGTATAAAAGAAGTTCTTAAGGCTTATGATTTAGGTACGATTGAAACGATATCAGGAGCTGCAGGAGGGGTATATTACAATCCACTTATGACGCCAGGACAAATGTTGGAATTCACCAAAGAGTTATGTGAGAGACTTAATGATTCTGCTAGGATTATACCGGGAGGGTATCTTTATACAAATGATTTACTCTATTGTCCTCAAACATGTTCCAAAATAGGGAATGCACTTGCAAGTCTTTTTGCTGATATAGAAATAGATTATGTGATTACAGTAGAAACAAAAGGAATTCCCATTGCTATGATGACGGCTCGTGTCCTTAACAAGCCAATGGTAGTCGTTCGTAATAAAAGTAAGTTAACAGATGGAACGGTTATTTATATGAACTATATGTCAAGTAGTGGCCATGTCATTAAAACCATGTGTCTTTCTACTAAAGCCGTTAAAAAAGGTTCTAAAGTACTATTTATTGATGATTTTATGAAAGCTGGTGGAACAGCTAAAGGCATTATAGAATTGATGCAAGAGTTTGAATCCGAAGTAGTAGGTGTTGGTGTATTGATGGCTACCAAAACCCCTGTTGAAAAACTATATCATAGTTATAAGTCCCTATTACTCCTAAATGAAATAGATGAGACAAATAAAAAGGTATATATACAAACTGCCTTAAAGCAACAAGACATAGAATTGTGAAAATTTAATGTCTTGTTGTTTTTTTTGAAAAACTCATAGCAATTATAGTAAATATATGGTAAAATCAAATCATGCTTAAGATTACATGAATATTTAGATAATATTTGGAAATTCATAAGGAGGGGCATATGGCGAATAAAGAAGTTGTTGCGATGTTATTAGCAGGTGGACAAGGTAGTAGGCTAGGAATTTTAACAAAAAAAGTAGCTAAACCAGCAGTGATGTATGGGGGGAAGTATCGTATTATAGATTTCCCTTTAAGTAATTGTATTAATTCGGGGATTGATACAGTGGGGGTTCTTACACAATATGAACACTTATTATTGACGAAGCACATAGGCATTGGTATACCTTGGGATTTAGATCGTAAAAGTGGCGGTGTAACGGTTCTTTCGCCTTATCAAGGGGAAAAAGAAGGAACATGGTACTCGGGAACTGCAAATGCAATTTTCCAAAATATTAGGTATATAGAAAATCAAAATCCAAAATATGTTCTGATTTTATCAGGGGACCATATTTATAAGATGGACTATAGCAAAATGCTATCCTACCATAAGCAAAACAATTGTGATGCAACGATAGCTGTATTAGAAGTTCCTATGGAAGAAGCCTCTCAATTTGGCATTATGAATACAGATAAAGAGAATCGTATTATTGAATTTGAAGAAAAACCAGAAAATCCAAAGAGCAATCTGGCCTCTATGGGGATTTATATATTTAATTGGGAAACGTTGAGGGAAGCCTTGATTAAAAGTAATGAAGCTAACGAAAATAGTGACTTTGGTAAACATATTATCCCTGAGATGATAGACAAAAAAATGAGAGTCTATTCCTATACTTTTCACGACTATTGGAAGGATGTAGGAACGGTAGATGCGTATTGGCAAGCGAATATGGAGCTTACCAATACGGTACCGGAGTTTAACTTGTATGATGAGTTCTGGAAGATATATACGAATCTAGATCACCAACCACCAGAATATGTAGGAGAAAATGCAAGGCTCGAGCATTCTTTGATTTCAGAAGGCAGTGAGATTTATGGGGAAATATATAATTCTGTTATAGGGCCTAATGTTAGAATAGGTAAAGGTAGTGTTATTAGGGATTCAATTATTATGGCAGGTACAATTATTAAGGAAGATACTAGAATTGACCATAGTATTGTAGCAGAACAATCTGTGGTTGGTGTAGGGTGTCAAATAGGGTATGGGGCCAACACACCTCATGAAACTAAAGCACATATATATTCAACGGGAATAAGTGTTATTGGAGATGAGACAGTCATTCCAGATGGAATCATTATAGGGAAGAATTGTGAAGTAAGTGGTATTACCCAAGTATCATCATATGAAAATGGACAATTAAACAGTGGCCAATCCTTAATCATGGAGGAGGGGATAGTATGAAGGCAATAGGAATTATTTTAGCAGGTGGTCGGTATCATGGGCTGGGAACATTAGTAGAAAAGCGTAATACGGCAGCTATACCTATTGGTAGTTGCTATCGTACGATTGACTTTTCTTTAAGTAATATGAGCAACTCAGGTATCAAAAAAGTTGCAGTTATAGCCCAGCACAACACAAGATCCCTAACGGATCATTTATCATCGTCCAAATGGTGGGATTTAGGACGTAAGAAAGGCGGGTTGTTTTTATTCACACCCGATATGAGTAGTAGTACATCCTTTGGATTTAGAGGGACAGCAGATGCAATCTACCAAAACATATCGTTCTTAAAAAGAAGTAATGAACCCTATGTTATTATTGCTGGTGGAGAACAAATTAATAGTATCGATTATACAGAACTTATAGCCTACCACATAGAAAAAGGCGCAGATATTACCATTGTTTCTAAAAAAATGTTAGGTGAAGCGGTAAAAAGCTACGGCGTATTAGAACTAGATGAAAATAATAGGATGTTGAATTTTGAAGAAAAACCTTTTGAACCTCAACATAACACAGTATCCTTAGGAACTTACATTATTTCAAGAGACCTTCTGATTACCTTGTTAGAGGAAACTCACAATGAGGGACGGTATAACATTGTAAGTGATATTCTCATACGTTATCGTAAAAAACTTAAAATTTATGCCTATATCTTTGAGGGATATTGGAGAAGTATACGAACAATAGAAGAATACTATGATATAAGTATGGAGTTTTTAGAAGAAGATGTACGGGAATTGTTCTTTAAAACAAAACCATATTTCTTTACTAAGATCAAAGATGAGGCGCCAGCAAAATTTAATTTCGGCTCTAAAGTAACTAGAAGTTTATTAGGTGGCGGGGTTATTAGTAATGGAACAGTCGATAACTCGGTGTTATTTAGGAAGGTATATGTAGGAGATCAGGCTATTATACGGAACTCCATTCTGATGGAAAATACGACAATAGGACGCAATTGCATTATTGAGTATGCCATTATAGATAAGAATGTAGTGGTCTCTGATAACCAGGTAATCGTAGGTACTAGGGACAAGCTAGCAATTGTATCTAAAGATACGATACGATAATATAAGTGTACTATAGTGCAACAAATCAGTAGAGAACATTGTGAAACTATTGATTATTAAGTGGCAATACTATATAATACTGATTAGATACGCAATTCTAAATGCAAAGGGATTTGGAAATAACTGAATCCACAACAGGTTCACAGGAGGGTATACATGGATATCACAGATATTAGGGTTAGAAAGATCAACAAAGAGGGGAAAATGAAAGCAGTTGTATCAGTAACTTTTGATAATGAGTTTGTGGTGCACGATGTTAAAATTATTGAAGGGGACAAAGGTAGATTTATTGCAATGCCTAGTCGAAAAACATTGGATGGAGAATTTAGAGACATAGCGCATCCAATTAATTCTATAACAAGAGATCGCATTCAAAAAGCTGTATTGGAGAAGTATGAAATGATCCTTATAGCAGAAGAAGATGTCGTTGAGGATGAGATTGCAGCGTACGAAGATGAAATGAATGAATTTGACGAGGAATAATAAAAAGAGGATGCCATTTTGCGTAAAAATGGCATCCTCTTTTTATCCTTGAAAAAAACATGAAAAAGTGAGAAAATAAAATAGTAAGATAATCAAGCTTTAGAGGAGCGTATAAATATGAATGTAAAATCAATTATATTGGCCACAGATCAAGGCGTAAATATGAAGTCAAATAAAGCTACAGTGCTTCACTCTATATTAGGGAAATCACTGATAAGCTACACAATTGATGTGCTAAAGAGTATGGAAATTAAAGAAATTAGTGTCGTGGTAGGGCATCACGGTCAAGATATAGAAAATGTACTGGGTGACGGGGTGGATGATGTATTACAAGAAGCATCCAGTGTTACGGAAACCATGACGTTTATAGGCGACCAAGGGAATGTAATGATATTAAATGGAGATGCCCCCTTAATCACAAAACGAGCGCTTAGGTCAGTTTTGGATATTCATCATAAAGCTAATAATGGTGCAACGGTTTTGTCTGCTTCACAAGATAACTCAGAAGATTACGGCGCTGTATATGTATTTAAAACTGAGGTTTTGCAATCAGCTTTATTACAAATGAGCCGTAACAATCAACCAGAATTATATATTCAAGGTATTTTGGATATAATACGTAAAGAGGGATGTGCAGTAGAAGCTATTATAACGACAGATATTTGTGAAATGTTGAGAATTAGCTCTCGCGTTCAATTAGCTCAGTGTGCAAGCGTAATGAAAGAGCGAATCAATGACAAGCACATGGCAAATGGTGTAACCCTAGAAGATCCATCAAACACATATATTGAGCCAGATGTGACCATAGGATATGATACTGTTATTGAGCCAAATTGTATCTTAAGGGGAACCACGATAATAGGAGAGGATTGCTTTATAGGAATGGGCACTAATATAGACAATAGCCAAGTCTCTAATGGGGTGCATATAGAAAGTAGCCATATACATGAAAGCTTTATAGATGATCATGCTCATATCGGGCCATTTGCCTATATAAGGCCTCACTCCAAAATAGGAAAGAATGTTAAGATCGGTGACTTTGTAGAGATTAAGAATGCAAATATAGGCGATAATACAAAAGTATCTCATCTTACATATGTAGGGGATGCTGACGTGGGTAAACATGTGAATTTTGGCTGCGGAACAGTGCTTGTCAATTACGACGGGGTTAACAAACATCGCTCTATTATTGAGGATAATGCTTTTATAGGATGCAATACTAATTTAGTATCACCTGTTAAAATAGGTAAACGCGCTTTTACAGCCGCAGGTTCTACGATTACAAATGATGTTCCCGAAGAAAGTTTAGGCATTTCTAGGGTAAGACAGGTTAATAAAGAGGGCTGGGTTGCCTATAAGTACCCAAAAAAATAAATACCCATTACATTTCCAAGATTATGTGATATAATATTGTCGAATTTAGTTGTCGTAATTTTATTAAGGAGGATTAACCCAATGGTTAGAGTCTATACTGATATAAAAGTATTTGCTTGCAACGCTCATCCAAAGCTTGCAGAGGAAATAGCAGAACAATTAGGGATTACACTTGGAAAATCAGAAGTTACTATGTTTAGTGACGGGGAAATTTCTGTTAAGATTGATGAGAAGGTTAGAGGGACTGATGTTTATATTATTCAACCAACATCAACACCAGCTAATGAGCACTTAATGGAAATGTTAATTATGATTGATGCAATGAGAAGAGCATCAGCAGGTAGAGTAACAGCTGTTATTCCTTACTATGGATATGCAAGACAAGACAGAAAAACAAGAGCGAGAGATCCTATTAGTGCAAAGCTCGTAGCAGATCTTATTGAAAAAGCAGGGGCAGACAGGGTTTTAACAATGGATTTACACTGTGCTCAGATTCAAGGGTTTTTTGACATACCAGTAGATCATTTAGTTGGTATGCCACTTCTTACAAAATATTACTTAGAAAACTTCCCATTATTAGAAAATGGCGTAGCGGTGTCACCTGATTTAGGCAGCGTTGTGAGAGCCAGATCATTTGGATCCAAACTAGGTATACCACTTGCAATTATAGACAAACGAAGACCAAAGGCAAATGTCTCAGAGGTTATGAATGTTATTGGAGATGTTAAAGGTAAATGTGTTATATTGATTGACGATATGATTGATACGGCGGGAACTATTTGTAACGCTGCAAATGCTCTTAAAGAAAGAGGTGCAATAGGCGTATACGCATGTTGTACTCACGGCGTACTATCAGGACCAGCCATTGAAAGAATCCAGAATTCAGCAATTGAGCAGTTGGTTGTTTTAGATACCATTAGAATTCCTGAAGACAAACTAATCGATAAAATCCACCAAATTTCAGTTGCACCTATTTTTGCAGATGCAATTAGGCGAATTCACGAAGACCTATCAGTGTCTAAGTTATTTGACTAATAATCAACAATGCCCTAGCGAGTATTCCTAGGGCTTTTTTGTCATTCAAAGAATACTTTATAAGTAAGAAAGGAATATATGATGAAGTTAATTATAGGACTTGGGAATCCAGGCAAAGAATATACGAAAACAAGGCATAATATCGGATTTGAAGCCGTAGATGCTTTGGCTGATAACTACAATATAAATATCAATAAAAGTAAATTTAAAGCATTATACGGAGAAGGAAAAGTAGGGAATGAAAAAGTAGTGCTAGTTAAACCGCAGACTTATATGAATCTAAGTGGTGAGTCCGTAAAAGCTTTTGCAACATGGTATAAAATTAAAGAAAAAGATATATTAATAATATATGATGATGTCAGTTTGCCACCAGGCAAACTAAGAATAAGAATAAAGGGGAGTGCGGGGGGACATAATGGTATAAAAAGCATTATACAGCACTTAGGAACCAATGAATTTGAAAGACTTAAAGTAGGGATTGGTGAAAAACCACAAGGTTGGAATCTGGCTGACTATGTATTAAGTAGATTTACCAATGCGGAACTTAAATCAATTGAACAAACAATGGAAGATATTGTAGGCGCCACAACTTTGATTATAGAAAAAGGGATACAAGATGCAATGAATAAATATAATCCAAAAGCAAGAGGGTGAAGTCAGTGACAGATCATCGTGACCCATTAATTGACCCATTAAAAGAAATGGCGCATTATAATACAATGCTATCTTATATGAATGGCACAAATAATGGGGACAATAGAACTGTGTGTGCTACAGGTTTAATAGATGCACAAAAGCCGCATATGATGTATGGGGTAGCTTCTCATTTAAAAAAACCCATTATGGTGGTAACACATAGTGAAAATAAAGCAAAGCAAATAGCGGATGATTTGAAGTTTCTATGTAATGAAGAGACTGTAGGGATCTATCCAGCTCAAGATGTCCTTTTTTACGGTGCAGATGTTCATAGCGCAGATATTACCGTAGAGCGGATGATGATTAAAAATACAGTGTTAAAAGGTGAAAAAATTACAATTGTTACTTCTGTGGAAGCACTCATTAATAAAACAATGTCAAAAGAAGCTTTACTTTCCCAGACATTAGAATTCCAAGTAGGACAAATCCTAGAAATCACAGCATTACAAAAGAGCTTAGTTCAAATGGGATATGAAAGAACCAGTTTAGTAGAAAATGTAGGACAATTTGCCATTAGAGGCGGAATCATTGATATATACCCGGTAACAGCACAACATGTCTATAGAATTGAATTATGGGATGATGAGATAGACTCTATTAGAACGGTCAATCCTTTTTCTCAAAGATCTATTGAAAAAGAAGAATATGTTAAAATATTGCCTATGAATGAGCAGCTAGATCAATCAGAAAACAATGTAATGTTACTCGATTATATTGATCCAGAAACATTAATAATAATAGATGAGCCAGTGAAAGTAAAAGCAAAATGTGAACAAGTCAATTTTGAGTTTGAAACAAGTATTAAAGATAAACTTGAAAGTGAAGAAATAACACCTAGTCAAATTATTTCTATCTTTAATTGGGAAGAAATCTTATTGATGTTTAAAAAGCACAAGACTTTTATTATGATGAATCTTGAACACACAGCAGAGGACTATGAGATTGCCTACCAATGTAGTTTTAGGGTACATGAGAATATTGAATTCTATAAAAACTTTGATCTCCTAGAAAGGGATATAGGAACTTGGAAAAAACAGAAAAAACGAATTATTTTATTTGCAGGAATTAAGGCGAGAGCGTTACGCCTGGTGGAGGAACTAGAAGAACGTGGCATTATATGCTCCTATTCTAATGATTTGACAGAGCCGGTTATACCTGGGCAGGTTGTTATTACACGAGGCGTCCTCTCAAAAGGATTTATATATGAGGAGATAGGGCTTGTTATTATATCAGATAAAGATTTATTTGGGAAAGAAAAAAAGAAACGCAAAAGAAATAAGAAGCATAAAGGCAGTAAGATTGAAAGTTTTATAGAGTTGAAAGCGGGCGATTATATCGTTCATGAAAATCATGGAATAGGGGTTTTCAACGGAATAGAAAAAATGATTGTTGATAATATTAGTAAAGATTATCTAAAGATTGGCTATGCAGATAGTGGCGTATTGTATGTCAATATTAATCAAATGGATATGGTGCAAAAATATATTGGTGCTGATGGGAAAAAACCAAAGCTTAGTAAACTAGGTGGCCAAGAGTGGAAAAAGGTTAAAGCTAGGGCTAAACAGGCAACCCAAGAGCTTGCTAAAGAACTTATCCAGTTATACGCAAAAAGAGAAGCAAGCAAGGGATTTATTTATAGTCCGGATAGTCCTTGGCAAAAAGAATTTGAAGACACATTTCCATACGAAGAAACAGATGATCAATTGCAAGCGATTGAAGATGTAAAGCAAGATATGGAAACGGACAAGGTAATGGATAGACTGCTTTGTGGTGACGTAGGATATGGAAAGACGGAGGTTGCCATTAGAGCGGCCTTTAAAGCCGTTCAAGATAGTAAGCAAGTGGTTTATTTGGTACCAACGACAATTTTAGCGCAGCAGCACTACAACCGTTTTGTAGAGCGTATGAGGAATTTTCCAATTAAAGTGGAACTACTCTCCAGATTTAGAACACCGAAGCAGATTAAAGAGGCGTTAGCGAGTATTGAAAGAGGCTCGGCAGATATTGTTATCGGAACACATCGTGTGCTTTCTAAAGATGTAAAATTTAAAGATTTAGGACTTGTATTAGTGGACGAAGAACAAAGATTTGGTGTAACCCATAAGGAGAGATTAAAACAACTCCGTAGTAATGTGGATGTTTTGACCTTAACAGCAACACCGATCCCTAGGACGCTTCATATGAGTTTAGTAGGTATTAGAGATATGAGTCTTTTAGAAGATCCCCCACTGGAGCGGCGTCCGATTCAGACGTATGTAATGGAATATAGCCCTGAATTTGCAAAAGATGCCATTAAAAGAGAACTATCTAGGGGTGGCCAAGTTTATTTTTTATATAATAGAGTTGAAAGTATTGATAAAGTGGCTTTAGAAATCCAAAAGATGGTTCCAGGTGCCAATGTAGCATTCGCCCATGGACAAATGCACGAAAGAGAACTAGAAGGCATCATGCTTGATTTTATTGAAGGGGAGATAGACGTACTGGTGTGTACAACAATTATTGAAACAGGCCTTGATGTGGCAAATACAAACACCATCATCATTCAAGACGCGGATAGAATGGGTCTTAGCCAGTTATACCAATTACGTGGTAGGGTAGGAAGGTCAAATAGGATTGCATATGCCTATCTGATGTATAAAAAAGACAGAGTACTCCCAGAAATAGCAGAAAAGCGCCTACAAGCAATCAAGCAGTTTACTCAGTTTGGATCAGGATTTAAAATTGCTATGAGAGATCTAGAAATTAGGGGGGCAGGTAATCTTTTGGGAGACCGGCAACATGGGCACATGGATGCAATTGGTTATGATCTATATAGTAAATTACTTAAAAATGCGGTCATAGAAGAAAAGGGAGAAAATGTAGAAGAGGAATTTGAAACAAGCGTAGAAATTAATATTAATGCCTATATTCCTCCTAGATACATTGAGGATGAAATACAAAAAATAGATATTTATAAAAAGATTTCAATTATAAGAAATAAAGAAGATTACAATGAAATACAAGAAGAAATCGAAGATCGCTATGGGGATCTTCCGCAAACTGTGCAAAATTTATTAGATGTAGCATTCATAAAAGCAACCGCTCATGATTTAGATATGACATCAGTCGTTGTAAAAACAAATGACGTTATTTTTAATTTTAAATCAGATGCAAGACTTAATCTAACAGATGTTCCCGCACTTATAGATGGCTATAAAGGGACACTTAAATTTAAAGCGGGAGAACAACCCTACTTTACACTTACTGATATTTCAAAGTATAAAGATAATATCCCCGAGTATATTAAGAATGTGTTACATGACATGAAAAAATTGAAGTATACGGAGAAATAGATTATAATACTTGATAGAAGTCTATAGTCTTTATGCAAACGAAGATATTGAAAAGAGCATATAAAGAAAATATAGATAAAAAAGTTTAAGGAGAGATTTGCGTGAGGAAAAATAAAAAGGTTTTGGTATCAATGGCGTTATCAATCGTAATGATGTTAGGAGTCGTAGGATGTGGTAAAAAAGCAAATGTAGTTGCTACCATTAACGGTGATTCACTTACAGAAGCTACTTATAGGGCCTATTTGTTTAGTGTTAAAATGGAGATGGAACAAGGCTTTGGTCCTGGTATATGGGAGATAGAGATGGAAGGCGAAAGCATGGAAACAATAGCCAAAGAACGTGCGCTAGAATCAGCCATTGCAATGTCCGTTACAGCTAAAAAAGCAAAAGAAATGAAATTAAAACTAACTCAAGAAGAAAAAGATGAAGCAAAAAGCATAGCTACTAATTATGTGCAGCAATTAAAAGAATCTTTAGATGCAGAAGGTATCAAAGAAGAAACGCTTAGAATCATGATGGAAGATATTTTAATCTCTCAAAAAGTGTTAGAAGAGCTAGCGGAGAAGTTTACACCTTCTCAAGATACTCAGGAGTTTGAAAAGTTTATAGAAACTAATAAAATGTACTTTGATAGTGTAACAGCGCAACATATATTAATTAGTACCAAAGATGCAGAGGGTAATTTACTACCAGCGGACAAGGGAAAAGAAGCCGAAGAAAAAGCTAAAATGGTATTAGGAAAAGCATTAGCGGGAGAAGATATGGCAGCCCTTGCTAAGGAATATTCTGAAGACCCGGGCTCTAAAGATACTGGCGGAGAATATACTTTTAAAAGAGGTGAAATGGTTCCGGAATTTGAAGAAGCAGCGTTTAACGGAGAAGAAGGAAAAGTCTATCCAGAAGTTGTACAAACAGATCATGGTTATCATATTATAAAGACTATAAAGATGGGTGCAGCGACAGAAGAAGAGATGAAAATGTCTTTTGAAGAAAATCAAAAAGCAGAGTATATAAATGGTGAGATTGAAGAATGGATTACAGGTGCTAAAGTAGAAAAAACTGATATATATGACACCATTACAATTAAAAAACCAGAAGCTCAAGCAGCTGAACCAGGACAAGAAGAACCAGATGAAGAAAAAGAAGAAGTAAAAGAAGAAGTAAAAGAAAAATAAAGATATAAAAAACATAAGAAAAAGGCATATGAGAAATCTCATATGCCTTTTTCTTATGTTAAAACGAACAAATACGAAATGACCCAAGTAATATAGAAAATTTTACATAGAGAAGATGAAAAGTATGAATATTAAAGAAACTTATGTGACATAATATAAATGAAATTAGAAGGTTTTACATCATGAGAAGAAAGACATAAGGAGGCGTTATACTTGAAAGCAACAGGTATTGTAAGAAGAATTGATGATTTAGGAAGAGTTGTTATTCCAAAAGAGATTCGTAGGACACTTAGGATAAGGGAAGGTGATCCATTAGAAATTTTTACAGATATTGATGGGCAGATTGTACTAAAGAAATATTCGCCTATTGGAGAACTGGGTAATTTTGCCAAAGAATATGCAGAGGCTTTAGCGCAATCAACAGGTCATATAACTTGCATTGCTGACAAAGATCAAATTATTGCAGTAGCTGGAGGATCAAAGAAGGAATTCATAGATAAGAGTATTAGTAGTACACTAGAGAAAGTTATTGAAGGAAGAACATTTTTTAGTGCCAAAAAAAATGACGATAGATTTATACCTATCTTATCTGAAGGAACAACAGATAGTTATCATAGTGAAATTATATTCCCTATTATTGCAGAAGGTGATGCTATAGGTGCAGTTATTTTTCTGTCGCCTAACGCAAACACAATAATGGGGGACGTAGAAGAGAAACTGGCACAATCAGCAGCAGGTTTTTTAGGTCGTCAGATGGAACAATAATAAGATATCCCGATAATCTATCGGGATATCTTATTATTGCTATTGAAATTAATGGCTGTATCCTTTATGATATAAGTAATACAATATATCTGCCTAATAGTAAATGTATTAAACATGCACTTTGACAAACAATATCAATATAACCTTGACAAAAAGTGTATAAAAGCTTATAAATATATTTAGGTATATTGATAAAGATAGCATTTGAAGAGCATATACCTTGTAATATAGGGCAACTCGAGACGATGTAAAACAATGTAATGAGAATCTAGAATGAGAATCTAGAAATTTCATACATAAAACACATGCATAAGCATGTATATTTTAGGAGGCGTAAACTATGAATAAGTCAGAATTAGTTACAGCAATGGTTGAGAAGACAGGGTTAACTAAAAAGGATACTGAAAAGGCGCTAAAAGCTTTTGAAGAAGCAGTAACAGAAGAATTAGCAGCAGGTGGCAGAGTTCAATTAGTTGGATTTGGCACATTTGAAGTAACAAAAAGAGCAGAACGTGAAGGAAGAAATCCTAAGACAGAAGAGAAAATTATTATTCCAGCTACAAACGCACCAAAGTTTAAAGCAGGTAAAGCATTAAAGGATTCTGTTAACGGAAGAAGATAATCTAAAATACAACTAATAAAAATCTACACTAACTAGTGTAGATTTTTTGTACCATATAATATTGAAAAGGAAAGGAAGTAACATATGCGTATTGATAAGTATTTGAAAGTAGCAAGAATTATTAAGCGTCGTACGATTGCTAATGAGGCTTGTGATGCGGGAAGAGTATCAATTAATGATAAAGTTATTAAATCAGGTACACAGGTTAAAAAGGGTGATATTATAGAGATTAGATTTGGCAATAACACAACTAAGTTTGAAGTGTTAGATATTAAAGAACATATTAAAAAAGAAGAAGCGGCTAACTTGTACAGAATGATGTAATAATATGGGAACCCCTTCAATATAGATATAATAGAGTATTTATTATGAAGGGGTGGGGGAAGATGGATGATAGGACTGGGCGTAAGCACTCTATAGCTATTCAAGAGCGTAATCAAGTCGTTATTATAGGAGTTGTTGACGTGTTTTCATTTGATGAGATTCAAGTGGATGTAGAGACTGTTCAAGGCATGCTCCTAATTCAAGGAGAAAGCTTACATATTACACGTTTAAGTTTAGATAAGGGAGATTTAGAGTTAGAAGGATTAATCCATAGCATCACTTATCATGATAATCATATAGGAAAACCAGGAGGTTCATTTCTTGGAAAATTATTTAAATAAGAGGTGGATTAGGAATGGTAGCTATTAATGAGCAGGCCTTTCTGTTTTTAACATGTGTTAAGACAGGAATAATAATGGGGATCCTATATGATTTAATTCGTGTTTTTCGAAAGATTATTCATCATTATAATTGGGTAGTGCAGTTGGAAGATTTATTATACTGGATTACTTGTGGATGCTTTGCGTTTATAATGATATACTGGCGAAATTATGGGCAAATAAGAAGTTTTGTATTTTTGGGAATTATAATTGGACTAACCTTATATTTTTGCACAGTCAGTATTTTGGTTATGAAAATTACAACACAAATAATTAACTGGGCTAAAAAGGCGATAAATAAGTTCTTACACTTTATATTCATACCAATTAAGTGTATAATACTAACTATACGTATTCCTATTAATGCTATTTCAAATAAATATAAGGCAATTAATAGATTTAGGGCGTTGCATAAGCAAAAATCGAAAGTAAAATGGAGAAGACGAAGGGCTAAACTTAGAACCCAGCTAAGGATAATAAAAGCAAAAAGATAACGAATGAAAAAATCAGGGGGGACATGATGGGGAATAAACAAGCAAACACAGGCGTGCCTACAGGTTTTATAAGGTTAATTGCAATTCTAGTTGTGGTCACACTTGGTTATAATAGTATAAAGTTGGTAAAGGTTTCTGCTAGTCTTGAGCAACAAGTTAAGGAAACCAAAAAAGAAGTAGCCATGGAAAGTAAAAAATTAGCAGATTTAAAGATAGAATATGAAAATATAGAATCATTGCAGACGGTAGAAAGTATTGCAAGAGAAAAATTAGGATTTGTAAAAGAGGACGAAATTGTATTTAGAGAAAAATACTAATAATACTTTATAAAACACCTTGACAATTCCTTGAACCATGCGTATAATAGTAAAAGTAGTCAAAAAAACAATAATATCGCGGAGTGGAGCAGTATGGCAGCTCGTCGGGCTCATAACCCGGAGGTCAGAGGTTCAAATCCTCTCTCCGCAATAGTTTGGCGGAATAGCTCAGCTGGCTAGAGCATGCGGTTCATACCCGCAGGGTCGTGGGTTCAAGTCCCTCTTCCGCTACTTCTAACCCTTAATGGGCAAAAAATCCTAATTAATTATTAAATAATTAATTAGGATTTTTTTGTGTCCGTAGAAAAACTTTTAGGATATTAACGCATATCTTAGAACCAGTTGTCAAAAAGTTATGTAAGAGTTGTCCTAGTTATTTACAATTTTATCCCGCTGCTTATTTTATAATACAGATAAGAAACATTAACGATTGAACGTTAATGAAAAATAAGGGGGATAAGAATGAATAAGATTTTAGAATATACTTATGAGAAGCTGGTTAGTAAACGGGTTTTCAGCTCTATAAGGTGGAATGAGTTAGCTATTTGTCTGATTGGTTTTATGATTGGAAGGATTAACATATTAAGCGGATGGAATCCCCTTAGCGTTGCTTATGTAGGCGCAACTCACCAAACAAAAAACTTACAAAAATGGAATGGTATTTTTACAATATTAGGGATTTTATCTGTAACACAGTCCTTATCCCTAACAATTAAGTATATTACAGCTATCCTACTTATATTACTTGTAAGATGGTATATGGAAGGAATGCATTATAAAGTAAGATTAGGGGGACAAGTGGCCATTACTATAGGAGCCACCTTTGTAATTAGTATCATTATAATTGCTGTTCGTGGATTTACATGGTATGACTTTGCCCAAACCATATTAGAACTTATTTTTATATTTGCATTTGTGTTCATATACCACAAAGGGACGGAATTAATACTGGAAAATAAAAAGAATCAGCTTACTAACCAGCAAGTAATAGGTGCAACAGTTCTTTTAGTCAGTATGATTGGTGGAATGGTTGAATTATATATTGAATTTTCTAAGGGGAATAGAATTTATATAAGGGATATTATGTGTTTTTTTATAATCATAAGCATATCCTATCTAGGGGAGACGTCAGTAGGGGCAGCTATGGGCACGGTAATAGGGACGTTACTTGTTATGATTGGCTATATACCACCCCATCTCATTAGTATATATGCGTTAGCAGGATTAGGTGGGGGGTTACTTGCACCTTTAGGAAAACTAGGGGCAGTTCTAGGGGTTTTAAGTGGACACATGATAGGAATTTACTTTATCAACGACGCAGTAATAGATCTGAGTTTGTTAGGTGCCTACTTTATAGGTGTTATGATATTTCTAATATGCCCCAAAAACTTTTTTGGTTTTTCTAATTGGTTTGGTAATAAAGAAAGGGAATATGAGCAAGAGGTTCATATGGATCGCATTCAAAAATTAACAACTATAAAGTTGGAAAGTTTTGCAGAAGCATTTAAAAAGCTATCTAACACTTTTGGAGCAATGTCTGTAAAAAAGACCTCTTTAACCCAAAAGGATATATCGCGTTTGTTCGAAGATGTTACAGATAAGGTATGTACGGGATGTGGACTGGCAGATTACTGTTGGAATAAGGATTTTTATAATACATACCAATCAGCCTACGGCATATTAGCGGCAGCAGAGCAAAAAGATAAAATAACACCAGCTGATGTGCCAGAGGAATTTAAGAAAAAGTGTATAAGGCTAGAGAACTTTGTACACACTTTAGATCAAACTTTTGAATTATATAAACAAAATCTAATGTGGCAAAATAGAATCGTTGAAAGCAGGGAATTAGTATCTGAGCAACTAGGAGCTGTAGCTTCTATTATTAAGAAATTATCCAATGAAATCGAACAACAAGTGGTATTTAAAAGAGATATGGAAAAGCAGGTTAAAGAAGAATTAGCGGCCAAAGGAATAAAGATCAAAGATGCACTTATTATCTTAACGGCAAATGAAAAATATGAAGTAACGATTATTACAGATCGTAAAATAGACTATGCTAATGGGAAAAATACCATAATATCTATTTTAAATAATGTGATAGGAAGAATATTTGAAGTAGAGCAACATAATTACGGAAATAACCAAGATGAGGTTACCACTAAGTTTAAAGAAGTTTATAAATACAGGGTCGTAGCGGCGACTTCAAATATTGCAAAAGTAGGCAGTGTTTCAGGGGATCAGTATTCCGTAATGGAAATTTCAAATGGTCAATACTTATTAGCGATTTCAGATGGTATGGGAAGTGGCCTATCGGCCTATAATGAAAGTACGGCAACCATTGAACTTTTGGAAGAATTTATTGGAGCAGGATTTGAGAAGGATATGGCCATCAGGCTAATTAACTCGGTGCTGATACTTAAATCTAGTGAAGAAGTATTTTCAACCATGGATATGGCAATAGTAGATATGCACAGTGGTATAACGGAATTCATTAAAATAGGAGCAGCAACTACTTTTGTAAAAAAGAAGAATTATGTAGAAATTTTAGGATCCAATAGTTTGCCGGCTGGCATTTTAAGCAAGGTAGATATAGAAACACAAAAAAGGCAACTTAGAGATGGTGATATGATTATCATGGTAAGCGATGGTATTCTAGATATAGAAAAAGATAAATTTAATCAAGAAAATACATTTATAAGGCTGATAGAAGAAGTGGATACAAATAACCCACAGTATATGGCAGATAGCTTGTTAGAGAAAGCCAAAGATCTCATTTGCGGTGAAATTGATGATGATATGACGATTATTGTTGCAAGAATTTGGGAGAAGCCGTATAAAAACTAAGAAAAAGTGGGAGACTCCAATTAAAGTGATATGGAGGCTCAAAATCATGGAAAAAGAGCAAGTTATTAAAATAAAGGGCAACGAAGATGGATGGTACAAAGAAGCAATCTTTGTTATCAATAAGGGGATTGTGGTTTCCTGCACTCATAAAGACCTGCAGCAAAGGGCTGATTTAATTATTGGTAACCATGCCAAGAAGAATGGTTTGGGTCCCCAGGTGAAATATGAGTCCACAGATAAAGCCTTAAACCTCATATTATTTAGTAGCATAGGCATATTAATAATATGTCTATGGTTATTATAAAAGTACTGCAATGTGTCTATACATTGCTTTTTTTTTATTTATCTCTTACAATAAGAGGACTTATTAGAAATGAAGGGGATATTATGAGAAATAATGTTAAGCAGTACATTAACCAGAATAAGTTAATCTCGCGCAATCAGCATATCGTTATTGGTGTGTCAGGAGGTGCTGATTCAATATGTCTGTTTCACATTCTAAAATCACTTCAAGAAGAATATAACCTTAAGCTTACAGTAGCCCATATTAATCATGGGATGCGTCAAGAGGCAGCGGAAGATGCTGCTTTTGTGGAGGCATTATGCGTAGATTGGGGGGTTCCATACAAAGAACATCAGTGTCATATCGTCCAGTTAGCAAAAGAACAAAAGATATCAGAAGAAGTTGTTGGGAGAAATGAACGGTATCAATTTTTTGAAAAAATTAGATTAGAGTATAACGCAGACAAAATTGCAGTGGCTCACACTATGAATGATCAAGCAGAAACTATGCTGATGCGTCTAATACGTGGGAGTGGTGTGACAGGTCTTGGGGCTATAATGGCCCAAAGAGATTTAATTATTAGGCCGCTTTTAATGGTAAGCCGGGAAGATGTAGAGCAGTACTGCCATGTGAATGGACTGGCCTTTAAAGAAGATATCACAAATAAAATGGCTATCTATACGAGGAATAAGCTCAGGCTACAAGTGCTGCCTATACTAAAAAAGGAGTTTAATCCCAAAATCATCGAAGCTGTTTCCCAAGCAGCAGCTCAACTACAAGAAACCGAAAGTTATTTAGAAATACAGACTAAGTTAGCCTACGAGTCTATGGCACACAAATATAAAAAGGGATATTCAATCCAAATAGAACCGCTTTTATCTTTTCATCCAGTCATTCAAAGCAGGATTATAAGAATGGCAATTGAAAACCATGTAGGAGATTTAAAAGATATCAATCATCAAAATATTAAAGATGTTTTAAGTTTAGTAGAAAAACAAAGTGGAAAAAGCATTCATATTGGTAATCAATGCGTAGCAATAAGGGAGCATGGATATATTAGGATTATAAATGAAGAAAAACCCTTAGCTTATAGTCGTAACTTGGCGTTAGGAATCAATAAGATTGTAGAATGTAACAAAAAAGTAGAAATGATACTACTAGATAATAGCAAAATCAAACAAAGGTATCAAAATACCTATACTAAAAACATTGATTATGATAAAATTAGTGGTAATCTACAGATTAGAAATCGCCAGGTTGGAGATAGAATACTACTTAAAAATGGTTCTAAGAAATTAAAGGACTTTTTTATTGATGAAAAGATACCTAAAACATGTCGGGATGATATTATTGTAATTGCGGATCAAAGTAATATAATATGGGTTGTTGGTTATCGTTTAAGCGAAGAATATTACATAACCGAACAAACAAAACATGTACTTCAGATACAAATTAATGACTTATTAACGTAAAACTAACCAGGAGGGATTTTATTGAATTTGGATGTACTTATTTCAGAAGAAGAAATATACCAGAAGACAAAAGAGTTAGGTGCTAGAATTTCTAAAGATTACGCAGGTAAAGAAATTACTGTGATTTGTGTATTAAAAGGTGGCGTAATGTTTATGGTAGATCTAGTGAAGCAAATTAACATTCCACTAAAGATGGATTTTATGGTAGTATCTAGCTATGGAGATGAGTTTAAAAGTACTGGAATTGTAAAAATTGTCAAAGATCTAGATGAGGGCATTACAGGCAAGCACGTGGTAATTGTAGAAGATATTATTGACTCTGGTCGCACGCTTCATTATTTAATTAAGATTTTAAAAGAGAGAAATCCAGCAAGTATTGAGATATGTACGCTTTTAGACAAACCTGAGCAACGTATGGCCAAGGTAGATGTTAAATATGTAGGATTTGAAATTGAAAACCATTTTGTGTTAGGTTATGGACTAGATTACAAACAACTTTATCGTAATCTTCCGTATATAGCAGTTAACAAAGAATAAAATCTTAAGTATATAATAAAAATAAAAGAATGAGAGAGGAGGAGTATTCCTTGAAAAAGAACTTTAAAAGTTTCGGTTTATATATGAGTATATTACTTATTATCCTTTTAGCAGTTGTATTAGGACAAGGCAGTCTTTCAAAGACATCAAAGGAATCCCTAGCACACACACAATTATTAAAGAAAATAGAAGCAAAAGAAGTAAAGTCAGTGGTTATTCAATCCCCAGCAAGTGGAGATGTTGCAGATGCTAAGGTAGTCCTAAGCAGTGATGTTGTAGGAGCTCCAGAGAAGGTTGCCATAATATATGCAAGTGAATTTATGGCATATTTAAATGGATTGCCAAAGGATATAAGAGATGCTGTGGAGGTGAGTGTTATTCAACCGCCGCAGCCTAGCCTGTTAATGACCATGCTTCCTACACTTATGATTGTGGGACTTCTCATATTTGTGCTTATGTTTTTTATGCAACAAATGCAGGGTGGCGGAGGCGGAGGAAAGGTAATGTCCTTCGGTAAAAGCAAAGCTAAAATGATGACAGATGATCAGAAAAAGACGACATTCAAAAATGTAGCAGGTCTTGATGAAGAAAAACAAGAGCTTTCAGAGCTGGTTGATTTCTTAAAATCACCAAAAAAGTATATTGATGTAGGTGCGCGCATTCCTAAAGGCGTCCTTTTAGTAGGACCACCAGGAACGGGTAAAACATTATTAGCAAGAGCAGTATCAGGAGAAGCAGGCGTACCGTTCTTTAGTATATCAGGTTCTGATTTTGTTGAAATGTTTGTAGGAGTAGGTGCTTCTCGTGTAAGAGACCTATTTGAACAAGCCAAAAAGAATGCGCCATGTATTATATTTATTGATGAGATTGATGCAGTGGGTAGAAAACGTGGGGCAGGAGTAGGCGGCGGCCATGATGAGAGAGAACAGACACTGAATCAACTCCTTGTAGAAATGGATGGTTTTGGAGATAATGAAGGGGTTATTATGATAGCTGCAACTAACCGTGCAGATATTTTAGACCCGGCACTTCTTAGACCAGGACGTTTTGATAGGCAAGTTGTAGTGGGTAGACCAGATGTCAAAGGGCGCGAGGATATCTTAAAGATCCACTCAAGAGGAAAGCCTCTTCAAGAAGATGTGAATTTAAGAATCGTTGCACAAACAACGCCAGGATTTACAGGTGCAGACCTTGAAAACCTAATGAATGAATCCGCACTTTTAACAGCGCGTGAAAATAAGCGTGCCATAGATATGGAAGAAGTACAAAAGGCATTAATAAAAATCACTGTAGGAACAGAAAAGAAAAGTCATGTGGTTTCGGCTAAAGAAAGACGCGTTACAGCCTATCACGAAGCAGGTCATGGTATTATACACGAGGTTCTTTCTGAAATTGACCCAGTGCATAGTATATCGATTATTCCAACAGGAAGAGCAGGCGGTTATACAATGTCACTTCCAGGAGAGGATACGATGTATGTAACCAAGACTTATATGCACCAAGAAATTGTTGCATTATTAGGTGGCCGAGCAGCAGAAGAAATTGTTATAGGAGATATTACAACAGGTGCTTCTAATGATATTGAGCGAGCTACAAATATTGCGCGCAGTATGGTTACAAAATATGGTATGAGTGATTTAGGACCAATGAAGTACGGAGAAGAGCAAGAAGATGTATTCCTTGGACGCGACTATAACCAAAACCGTAACTATAGTGAAGAAGTAGCCCTTGCAATTGATCAACAAGTAAAGCTGTTTATTGAAGAAGCGTATTCAGAAGCCAAAAGACTTTTAGAGGAGAATATAGATGCTCTAGAACGTACGGCGCAGACACTTATGAAGAAAGAAAAAGTGACAGGAGACCAGCTACGTAGGATTATGAATGGGGAAGAGATTGATGATGATGAAACATTTAATGATAATATCTTCCGAGCAGCTGAACTCATGAGAGAAAAAAGAGAAGAACAGGAAAAAGGTGTAGATATTACACCAGGATCTTAAAAAAATAAGGGGTGCCGACTTAGTTGTTGGTGCCCTTTTTGTTGTTGGAGAGGGTTGGCTGGTGTGGTATACTATTGGATAGATTGAAATAAGGTGATGTGAGGAGAGTTTTATGAGAGAGAAGATTCTTGGGATGTTGCGGGAAACGAAAGATTATATTTCGGGTGAGCGGATGAGCCAGGAGCTTGGCGTTAGCAGGAGTATGGTTTGGAAGGTTATAAAAGGCCTTCGAGATGAAGGATATAAGGTTGATTCCGTGACCAATAAGGGATATCGGTTGGCGGCTGTTCCAAATTTGATTACAGGTGAAGAAGTAAGATCTGTGTTGGAGCCGAAGATTTTCGGTAAGGAAATTTATGATTATAAGGAAGTTGATTCTACTAATGTGATTGCAAAAGCAAAGGCTAGGGAGGGCGCTAAGGAGGGTACTGTATTTATTGCCGAATCTCAGACGGGGGGGAAGGGTCGACTGGGAAAGGTTTGGGAGTCCCCTAGTGGGACAGGTATATGGATGAGTATTGTCGTTAGGCCAGAGATAGTACCACAGGAAGTTTCGGGAATTACCCTTGTTGCAGGACTTGCTATATGCAAGGCTATTAGAAAAGTAACAAGCTTGTCAGCTTATATTAAGTGGCCCAATGATATTGTGGTAAACGGCAAAAAGGTTTGTGGCATATTAACAGAAATGAGTGCGGAGATTGATCGGGTAAACTATGTCATCATTGGTATAGGGATCAATGTTAATACCACTAAATTTCCTGAAGAGTTGCGGAAAATAGCTACTTCCCTTAAAATAGAAAGTGGTATAGACTATAGTCGGAAAGATATTGTGGCTCAGGTACTCATGCTTTTCGAAGAATATTATCAGAAATATGTACAAGGAGAATCATTACAGGGTGCTTTGGAGGAATATAAAGACTTATGTATTACTCTGAAGAATGAAGTGAGTATTATTGATAAAGATAAATCTTATGAGGCTACACCTTTAGATATCGATAAAACAGGAGCCCTTATTGTAGAAAAAAAAGATGGAAGTATAGAGAAAATTACATCTGGTGAAGTATCCGTTAGAGGGATATATGGCTACGTCTAAGATTAGATTAACTTAACTTAAATACGATTTAAAGGAGAAGAATATGGACAAACAAATTTTTATCTCTGCCTCTTATTACAAACAAAAATATTATGCGAACCCTAAATTTGAGGGGCTGCCAGTAGAAATTAGAAATGAGATGAGAGATCTTTGCATTATGCTAGCGGAAAAGCTTCATGGTGTTATTACGTTGGGATTTCATCTGAGTGGAGATGTATTTTTTGAAATAGAAGCAGAAGAAGATGACTTTGATTATGATGAAATAGGATCAAGATTAGAATTAAAAGACATAGAAGAAGAAAATAAGGAAAGATTTAAGACAATGAAATTATGGTACCTTATGTATCAAACTGAATATGGAGATCTTTTTCGGGAAATACTAAGCCTGTACCACAGTCAAAAGAAGACCTCTGATGAAATTATTGATATTTTATCAAGTAAATATAATCAAGATATGACGGATATGGTAGTAGAAATATTAGAAAGCATCCAAGAATAAGGGCTAAAAGGTATCTAAAAGCAAGTAAATGTTGATTATATTCGCAAAACTATATATAATAGGATTGTTACAAAAAAATATGTCTTGTATCCATAAGGAACGAGAACGGAGGAAATTAAAATGAAAAAGATGAGCACGAAAGAAATGGTAACAGCAGCGGTATTAAGTGCAATTATTGTTGTTTTGGGTTATACCCCTTTGGGATTAATACCATTACCAACAATGACGGCCACAATATTACACATACCAGTAGCCATAGGAGCAATTTTATACGGGCCTGCAATGGGTCTAACACTTGGTATGGTGATGGGGTTGACATCACTATCTAAGGCGTTTATAGCCCCAACGAGTCCGTTGGATTATTTATTTCAAAACCCATTAATATCAGTGTTACCACGAGCCCTTATGGGAGTACTTACAGCTTATGTGTTTATTACACTTAGGAAAGTGATTAAAAAATCAAGCATTAGTGTAGGAATTACAGCGGCAATAGCAAGTATTGCCAACACAGTACTTACTTTAGGAGCTCTAGTCATCATTTACTCAGACAAAGTAGCAGTAATATTAGCCGAATTAGCGGCCCTAGGCGTAGCAGTTCCGGGTACAGCAATGGCGTTTGTAGTTGGAATTGCAAGTACAAGTGGCATAGCAGAAGCAATCATCACAGTAATAGTTGTGGTGCCCATTATAATAGCCT
This sequence comes from Candidatus Epulonipiscium sp., assembly GCA_012841565.1. Next base: position 35,218 of record DUUM01000431.1, read on the forward strand.
TAAGAAAAACCCTTGAATCGTAGATTAAAACAGGCACTCAAGTGCCTGTTTTTTATAATATTATTTTAGTAGAATATACCTGTAATAGGTATGTTCTTAATAGCATAGGAGAGTGGCAGCATATGATACTCGTAGTGGATGTAGGAAATACAAATATTGTTGTAGGTGTAATGGTTAGTACGGAGCTAATAGGAGGTTGGAGAATGACTAGTCAATCTCCCCGTAGCTCAGATGAATACGGTATTCTTATTTTAGAATTTTTAAAACAAAAGAACATTAACATATCAGATATTGAGGATGTAATCATTTCCTGCGTAGTCCCGGATATTCTGTATTCTCTAAGCGGTAGCTTTAAAAAATATCTTGACTTGACGCCTATCACCATAGGGCCGGGATTGAAGACTGGAATAGATATTCGTACAGATAATCCGAGGGAAGTAGGGGCAGACCGAATTGTAAATGTTGTAGCAGGATATGAACTTCACGGAGGACCTGCTATGATCATTGATTTTGGAACAGCCACAACATATGATGTAGTTACAGAAAAAGGCGAGTTTATTGCAGGGATCACATCCCCAGGTATTCGCATTAGTGCTGATGCGCTGTGGGAAAGAGCTGCGCAGCTTCCCAAATTCGAAATAAAACGGCCAAAGCATATTTTAGATGCAAAAAATACGATTACCAGTATGCAGGCAGGCCTTGTCTATGGTTATATTGGACAAGTTGAATATATTGCAAAAAAGGTAAAAGAAGAATTAGGCGTAGAAAATCTAAAAATAATAGCGACAGGGGGCCTTGGAAAGATTATACAAGAAGGGACAGATGTTATTGATGTCTATGACCCTTTACTAACTTTAAAAGGACTTAGTTTAATATATGATAAAAACAAGAAATAAGGTGAAATAAGTGAAAATAAAAACTGTCACAACACAAAACAATGTTTTTTTAGCACCTATGGCAGGCGTGACGGACTTACCTTTTCGGATTTTGTGCAAAAAACAAAACTGTGGCATGGTATATACGGAAATGGTCAGTGCTAAAGGATTACTATATGAGAGTGAAAAAACAGGCTTGCTTTTAGCTGTTGATAAAAGAGAACACCCAGTAGCTGCTCAGTTATTTGGAAGTGATCCAGGTATATTAGCTGAAATGGCAAAGCGGGTTGAACAGATGCCGGTTGATATTATTGATATAAATATGGGCTGTCCGGCGCTTAAAATCACTAAAAATGGTGAGGGATCAGCCTTAATGAAAAATCCAGAAAGAATTGGGGAAATAGTTTATAGCGTTGCACAGGCGATTCAAAAGCCTTTAACTATAAAAATTAGAAAAGGGTTTAATGAAAGTACCGTTAATGCAGTTCAGATAGCAAAAATTGCAGAGGAAGCAGGCGTTAGTGCTATTGCAATCCATGGTAGAACACGAGAGCAATTTTATAGTGGGAAAGCAGATTGGAACATTATTAAAGAAGTGAAGCAAGCGGTTTCTATCCCAGTTATAGGGAATGGTGATATTGTAGCGCCTCAAGATGCGAAAAATATGATTGAGCAAACAGGGTGCGATGCTGTTATGATTGGGCGGGGAGCTCAAGGGAATCCGTGGATATTTAGTAGAACCATTCATTATTTAGAAACGGGAATACTGCTACCAGAACCAACCGTAGAAGAACGTATTTCTACAGCTATTGAACATGCCAAGATGATATTGGAGCATAAAGGTGATTATACGGGAATACGCCAAATGAGATCCCATCTTGCTTGGTATATGAAAGGTTTACCGAAAGCTTCAGAAATGCGTATGAAGATTAATAAAATAGAAACCTATGATCATCTGCAAAAAGCTCTTTGGGAATATGCCAGAGAGATAAGTTAGGGCTACAAGTTTGTCATAACCACTCCTTAAAATGAATACATGTAATCATAATAGGAAAATAAGGAGCTGGATACATGGCTAAGTATGCTGAGCTATATTTTGCAGAACAAGAAGAGAATATCCCGATTAACAAGTACCTTATGAAACTACCACAAAATATTAGAAATAAGGTTTTAAAGTGGAAATTAGCTTTGAAATATGAAGAAAAAACCATGTGGGAGATAAAAGGTGAAAATATACAAATGCCAATGACCTATAGGATGTATAAACAAATGCCCCTAACGTTGAGAAATGAACTATTTGAAAAAATAGAAAAGAAGTTAGAACAAAGAGGCATTACCCATGTTGTACTGCCGGGTTTTATCAATACGTCCCCATTTAAGGTTATACAAGAATGTACAGGCCATTATATTAAACCATTTTTCATAATGGATGCTATTTGTTTTATTGCAAAAGAAAAGATAATAGATAAAGAGCTGCAACATTTGGAAATCGTTATTTTAGATGGAAATTCACAAGAGGTAGATATAATCATTGATTTTATTTATCCTTACATAAACCATCTAACAGTCATTAGCAATGCACCAGAAAGATTTGAACAAAAAGCAGAAGCTATATTTAATGATGTAGGATTAAATATGCAGATTTTATCATATACTAAAGGTGCATTATCCCAGGCGGATATTATTATAGATACCCACTATGATGATCCGTCAGTGATTCATATGTGTAAAGCTAAAACAGTTTACTTAGATATTGGAAATCATGCTGAAAAAACCATTATGTTATTAGAGAGGCAAAATGGCGTTTTAGTAATCGATAAGTTCCTACTGGTAAAAAATGGAGAAGTAGTCAATATAACAAAAGCAGAACTGCTCCTTACCATAAATCAGACACTTACTAGAAACTATAAAGAGACGATGAAAAGACTAAAAAAACAAAACATTAAGATTTATAGACTTAGAGAATAGGCTGCTATGTTTGACAAGTGATAATTAATAGGATATAATTTTTGAATTATGAAACGTAACCTAAAACAACTACAGATTTAAAAAGAATAGAGAAACCAAAAAAGGAAGGGGAATTTTATATGACACACAAACCAATATTACTCACATATGAAGGGGTTAAGAAATTAGAGAAGGAACTTGAGCACCTCAAAATATTTAGGAGAATTGATGTTGCGGAAAAACTAAAGGAAGCCAGAGCTCAAGGTGATTTATCAGAGAATGCTGAATATGATGCTGCAAAAGAAGAACAAGCAGAGATTGAAACGCGAATTGCAGAAATTGAGAAGATGTTCCGCAATGTTGTAATAATAGATCAAGATGAGGATACAACCATAGATGTTGTTAAACCAGGATGTAGAGTTCTTTTGTACGACTCAAAATATGACGAAGAAGTAGAATACATGATTGTAGGATCCACAGAAGCTGACCCGACACAGGGTAAGATTTCTAATGAATCACTAGTGGGAGCTGCACTTTTAAATCATAAAGTAGGCGAGGAAATAACCGTAAGTACAGCTTTTGGACAAGAAAAGTATAAAATACTTAAAATTTCAATTTAAAGAACCTATAAAAATAGATTAGTAGTGCGAAAGGATGAAATTAACGTGTCTGAACAAAATGAAAATGCGACTAGTGGGGAACAAGAATTAAGTGAATTGTTAAAAGTGCGCCATGAAAAACTAGAAGATCTTCAAGGAAAAGGGAAAGATCCATATCAAATTGTAAAATATGAAGTAACAGCCTATAGCAATGATATTACAACAAACTTTGAAGAGTTTGAAGGAAAAGAAGTATCTATTGCAGGAAGGTTAATGTCAAAAAGAGATATGGGTAAGGCATCTTTTATTAACGTTCAGGATAAAGATGGAAGAATACAAGTGTATGTACGCCAAGATGAAATAGATGAAGAAACATACGAAGATTTTAGAAAGTATGATCTTGGAGATATGGTTGGTCTTAAAGGGATTGTATTTAAAACCCAAAAAGGTGAAATTTCTATAAGAGCTCAGTATATAGAATTGCATGCTAAGAGTCTTCAAATTCTTCCAGAGAAATATCATGGATTAAAAGACACAGACTTAAGATATCGCCAAAGATATGTTGATTTAATCGTGAATCCAGAGGTTAAAGAAACCTTTGTTAAGCGTAGTGCAATTATTAAAGAAATTAGGAGTTTCTTAGATAACCGTGAGTATATTGAAGTAGAGACGCCAGTATTACACTCAATAGCAGGAGGAGCAGCAGCTCGTCCATTTAAGACTCACCATAACTCTCTAGATTTAGATATGTACCTTCGAATTGCACTTGAACTTCACCTTAAAAGGTTAATCGTAGGTGGATTTGATCGGGTATATGAAATTAGTCGTGTTTTTAGGAATGAAGGGATGTCAGTGCGCCATAATCCTGAGTTCACACTGCTTGAACTTTATGAGGCGTATACAGATTATCATGGTATGATGGAACTCACAGAAGAGTTAATAAGAACTGTATCTCAAAAAGTTTTAGGTACTGCAGTTGTTACATTTAATGAAATAGAGATAGACCTTGAAAAGCCATTTGAACGTCTGACCATGGTAGAGGCAGTAAAGAAATATGCAAATGTAGATTTTGATGCAATCAATACGTTAGAAGAAGCAAGGGCGTTAGCTAAAGAGCATAATGTAGGGATTGAGGGTCACTACTTAAAAGGGGATATTTTAAATATGTTCTTTGAAAGATTTGTAGAAGAGCACCTTATTCAACCTACATTTATAATGGATCATCCAGTAGAAATATCACCACTTGCAAAACGTAAAACGGATAACCCGGATTATACAGAGCGCTTTGAGCTTTTTATCGTAGGTAGAGAGTATGCAAATGCATTTTCTGAGTTGAATGATCCAGTCGATCAAAGATCACGCTTTCAGCGCCAAGATGAACTTAGGGCTGCAGGAGATGTTGAGGCTACTGAGCTTGATGAGGATTTCCTACATGCATTAGAGTACGGCATGCCACCAACAGGTGGACTTGGAATAGGGATAGATCGTTTAGTAATGCTTCTTACGGATTCATATTCCATAAGAGATGTACTTTTATTCCCAGCAATGAAACCAACTAAATAATTATTTTTATACAATTATAGCCTCACTATTTTATAGTGAGGCTATAATTGTATAAAATAAAAGGTTAAGGAGGATACTATTAGATAAAATAGTCGAATCAATGAGAAAGGTATGATATAATTAGTTTTATATAAAAGCCGTTATAGACAAGATATTATAATAGGAGACTTTATAAAATGAGACATTATAAAAAGAAAGTATATAAAATTAGACCCTATAGAAGTTACAGAAAAAAACCTAGAAAGATGAGAGTTTTTTTAATAGGTCTATTAGGCATACTTGTTGGCGTGGTGGTACTAGGATATATTCTCCCACATAAGGGGATTGTGCCATGGAAGCCCTTGTTCATAATAGAAGGATTTAAAGGGGAAGTCACATCTGACAAGGTGAAGAGAAAGCAACCCAAGGGTGTGATGCCTTTGTCGGGCTATATGACTGCCCCAGAAACAGATTATAAGTTACATCGTGAGCAGGTTAAGGTGAAGGGGATATATGTAAGTGGTAATCGTGCAGGTTCTGATAAGTTTGATGAATTAATTGAGCTATGTAAGCGCACAGAAATTAATGCTATGGTAATAGATATTAAAGGTGACCAAGGTTATTTGACATTTAGCGTGGATAATAATATTATTAAACAAGCAGGTATAATCCCGAAGTCAGTGCCTATCCAAGATATTAATCTTTTAATAGCCAAACTACGGGAGAATAATATTTATCCTATTGGAAGAATCGTAACATTTAAAGATAATATTATAAAAAATACACATCCAGAATATATGGTAACTAAAAAAGATGGTAGTTTTTATCAGAGTAATGAACCAGGAAACCAGAAGGCAACCTGGTTGAACCCATATAATAAGAATGTATGGGAGTACATATTAAATATTGCAAAAGAGGCAGCAGCAGTAGGATTTGAGGAAATACAGTTTGATTATATAAGATTTCATGAGGGTATGTATGAAGGTGAGATTGATTTTGGATATGAGTCAGCAAGTAAGAGGAAATCTCAAATTATCTCTGAGTTTACAAAGTATATTGTAGAGCAACTACATAAAGAAGATGTATATGTATCAGCGGACGTATTTGGAGCCATTATTACAAGCCAATTTGACGCAGATACGGTCGGGCAAGATTATATAGAGATGTCTAGATATCTTGATTTCATATGCCCCATGGTATATCCATCTCACTATGCAGACGGTTCCTTTGGCGTAGAGAACCCAGATTTAGATCCTTATCAAGTGCTACTTGGTTCTATGTTAGCGTCTACCAACAAATTAAAAGAGATAGAGGAAACAGAACATAGGGCTGTCGTTAGACCATGGCTCCAGGATTTTACAGCCGCTTGGATGCGCAATCATCAAGTATATGGCCCCGAGCAAATTAGAGACCAAATAGGTGGGGTATATGATGCAGGCCTTGAGGAATGGTTGCTGTGGAATGCGTCTAATAGGTATACAGAAGGTGGATTATTAGAACAATAAAGGATGTGAGAAGTTGATAGAACAAGAAGAAGTTATTCTGATGACCAAACTAGCCTTACATGAAAAGAAATATGGAAAAAAAGATAAGAAAAGAAGTTCCTATTTTAAATGGGATTATATATATATTAACAATTGGTATACTAGGTTTGCAGTGGGGGTAGTTGTTGCAATTGTTGTTTTTTGGATGACTTTAACGGATGTCTATGTCAAAGAGATTATTCCTGTTTTTGAGATTGATCTAGGGCAATATTTATCTAAGTATATACTCGCCTTCATTGGACTCATACTCATTTATACAGGGATTTCTACGGCTATATTCAATCGAAAATATGAAAACACACAAGATAGATTACGTGAATATGACCGATTACTTAAAGAATTAGATCGGCACCAAAACTTAAAACAATCCGGAGAGGAGGATTTGCATGGCACCATTTGATGTGTTATTACAGGTTCGTGAGGAACTTATTAATTTTTATAAAAAGTATGAAAAAATTCTTATGCCATTATTAAAGTTTATAATGACAGTAAGTGTCCTTTTGTTAATTAGCGATACAATAGGGTATGCCAAACCGTTAACAAAAACAACAATAATACTTATGATGGGGTTAATGGGAGTCTTTCTATCTCCGCAGTTAATTATGTTATTGTTTATTCTACTAACATCACTACATGTAGGTGCAGGGTCTTTAGAGGTAGGTCTTATTGTTTTTATCTTTCTTTTGATTATTTATCTACTGTTTGTAAGATTATACCCTTTGGAAAGTTTATTTATTGTAGGGATGATTATCGCATACAAATTCCATATACCTTACATAATACCGTTAATTGCAGGACTTTTTAGTTCTTTAGCAGCAATCGTAGCAGTAACAATAGGAGCTACCATATGGTATAGTGCACCCCAATTTGTAACTATGATGGAAAGTCAGAGTGCAGAAATAGCAGATATAGTAGGTGTTATTAACACAAATATTACGACGTTGCAAGCAGTATTTAAAAGTGATCAAACGCTACTAGCTAGTATTATTATTTTATCAGCAGTACTGTTAACCGTCTATATTATACGAAAACAGAATATTGATTTTGCAGAATATATTGCTATTTTAGTCGGGGTAGTCATGAACTTAGTTGGATTTTTATTTGCGATCATACTCCTTAGGGTAGAAGTTGGGATAGCAGGTCTTATGATATCAACCATAATGTGTGGAATAATTGCTGTGGTAGTACAGTTTTTTGCCAAGATAGCTGATTATTCTAGGACGGAAACAGTTCAATTTGAAGATGAAAAAAATTATTACTATGTAAAAGTTGTTCCTAAAATCATTGCTCAAAAATCAAAAAGGCAAATAAAGCGTAATTATACCAAGTAAGATATAATGGCCAAGAAAATTAACGTAAATTATAAGTAATTAATATGCCAGAGTGTAATAAACATGATATAATAACCTAAAGAGATAGAGAAAAGAGGTTTTGTCATTGAATTTTCTTGGAGAAGTATTTTCAAAGATATCCTTTTTAAATATCCCACACTTAGGCATCAATGATGTTATTGATATTATTGGGGTGGCGTATTTAATTTATAAGGTAATAAGCTGGATTAAAGATACAAGGGCCTGGTCACTATTTAAAGGTGTTGGGGTCGTTATTCTTCTTGCGCTTATAGCCAACATATTCGACTTACATACAATTTGGTGGATTCTTTCAAATTCATTACCAGTCGGAGCTATTGGTATGGTTGTTATTTTTCAACCAGAACTTAGAAGAGCCTTAGAACAAATTGGTCGTGGGAAGATTTTATCATCTATAGCTGGACTGGAGTCTGAACGAACCGGGTCGGCTTTAAAAGAAGAGACGGTCAATGCTCTTATAAGAGCAATATTTAAAATGGCACAAGTTAGAACGGGTGCTCTTATTGTTATTGAAAAAGATACAAAATTGGGAGATGTAGAACGTACGGGTATAATAATAGATGCAGTGGTTAGTAGCCAGTTGTTAATCAACATATTTGAAGATAAAACGCCCCTTCATGATGGGGCGGTTATCATTAGTAATAATCGTATTTCTGCGGCAACGTGTTTTTTACCCTTAACCGATAGCCAAGAGGTGAGTAAGGCTTTAGGAACTAGGCATAGGGCAGCCATTGGGATATCAGAAATATCAGATGCTATTGTAATTGTGGTATCTGAAGAAACTGGAACCGTATCAGTGGTTCACAATGGGAATATGGACAGAGGCGTAGATACTGAAGCATTAAAAAGAAAATTAATTAGAATTAATACAGGAAAAAATAAGATAGAAACGAGATTAAGGTTTTGGAAAGGATGGAATAAAAATGAGTAAATTCTTTTCCAATAACATTGTATGGAAGACGGCATCCCTTATATCAGCCCTTATATTATGGGTGTTTGTTATTAATACTGCCAATCCTCCTCAGTCCTATGATATGAAAAATAGAACCATATCCTTGAGGGGGGCTGATTTATTAGAAAATAAAGGGTATGTTATAAAAAATGAGACAGCTCTTCGGGAACAAAAAGTGCGCGTAGTTGTTAAAGGGCCAAGGTTGCAAATTGAGAAGATTAGGAGCAACCCTGAACTAATAGACATTAAAGTGGATATTACAAAGTATGTCAATAACATATCAACTAACATGGATATGGTAGCCCCTATTGTACCTATTGATGTGAATGTGCCATTAGGCTTAACTATCGTAGAGCAATCACCTAAAAATTTAGAGGTCATATTCGAACGCGAAAAAACCGTAACTAAAAAGATCGAATATGTAATTAATGGGGGATCCAATAAAGAATATGAAACCCTTACACCTAAAATCGTACCAGAAACAATAGAGGTATGGGGTGCTGAGTCCTATATGGACGAGATCGATACAGTTAGGATAGATATTGATGTAGAAAACTTTTCTGAAGATGTTTTGACTTATGAAATACCAATTAAGATTTATAATGTAGAAGGTATAGAACTTACAGAACTTAAAAAATCCCATACGAATGCAGAAGTAACCCTTCCAATTGGTAAAAAGAAAATAGTACCACTTGAGATGCAATTTGTAGGCGCTTTACCGGAAGGATTTATACAAACGAGTGTAGGTGTATATCCAAAAACGATTACAATTATAGGTAAACCGACATTAATTGATAGTATTACGTCAATAAAATTAGATAAAGTATCCCTAGAGAATATTATTGAAACGTCTAAAATTACCACGAAGTTTATCTTGCCGCCTGGCGTAAGTTATTTAGATCATATTGAAAATAGTGCTACAATAACAATACAGGTGAAGGAACAATCTATATACGATTATAGGTTAGACCTAGCAAAGGCTAAGGTAAATATAATCAACCAACAAGGTGACTTTGACTATGAAATGTTAGATAGTGAGATTACAGTTAAAGTAAAATCTATAGCAGAGAACTTACTCAATGTTTCTTCCAGAGATATTGTGGTGACGATTGATATGCAAGGCTATAGCCAAGGGGAATATGAAATACCGATAACTTTAGAATTCCCGCCAGAGGTTTTAGTAGTTGAAAACCCTCTAATAAGCATAAAGATAACAGAAAAGATTATAGAACCAGAGCTCGATCCGGAATTAGAACTGGATTTGGGACCATATCCAGAACCTAATGCACAGGCAGAGGAATAAAAGAAATATCAACTTACAGAAGGAAGAGGGCAAAAAATGGGTAAATTATTTGGAACTGATGGAATAAGAGGAGTTGCAAACACTGAGCTTACAGGTACATTAGCATATGACGTTGGTAGAGCGGGGGCATACGTACTGACGAAAAAGAAACAACGTCAACCTAAAATTCTAGTAGCAAGAGACACCCGTATTTCAGGAAGCATGCTAGAAGCTGCTTTAGTTGGTGGCATTTGCTCTGTTGGAGCCAATGTAATATCCATTGGCGTTGTGCCAACCCCAGCTATTTCGTTTTTAACAAAAGCACTAGGGGCAGATGCAGGTGTTATGATATCTGCTTCTCACAATCCATTAGAATACAATGGGATTAAGTTTTTTAATAGAGAAGGGTACAAACTGAGTGATGAATTAGAACAAGAAATAGAGCAGATTATTTTATCTCAGTCAGGAGCAGGGCCACTACCAACGGGTGAGGACGTTGGCATATGGGAGATGGATCATAGCGTAATTGATTTATATATCGATCATGTATGTAGTACTATTCCTGGGGATCTTAAAGGGATTAAAGTTCTCATTGACTGCGCAAATGGTGCAGCCTATGAAGTAGCGCCACAAGCCCTAGAAAGACTAGGAGCAGAAGTAGAAGTGATTCATCATAAACCTAATGGGATTAATATTAACAAATTATGTGGATCAACCCATATGAATGACCTGATGTGTCAGGTAGTCGGTAGGGGAATGGCTGTAGGTATCGCTTTTGACGGGGATGCTGATAGATGCTTAGCAGTTGACGAAAATGGCAAGCTTGTTGATGGAGACCAAATCCTAGCGATTTGTGGGCTAGATATGAAGCAAGGTGGTAGGCTAAACAAGGATACAATCGTAACAACGGTCATGAGTAATTTAGGCTTAAACCTGATGGCTGCCAAAAATGACATACAACTAAAGCAAACAAGAGTTGGAGATCGTTACGTTCTAGAAAAAATGATAAAAGATGGTTATAACATAGGAGGTGAGCAATCAGGCCATGTTATATTCCTTGACCATAATACAACTGGTGATGGGCTCATTACGGCCATTCAACTTCTTTATATTATGAAGAAAACGGGTAAAAGTCTATCAGAGTTATCAACTGTAATGGAAGTTATGCCGCAAGTTCTTGTTAATGCAATCGTTAAAAATGAGCATAAACATGATTATATTGAAGATTTAGAGATAAGGGAAGAGATCAAGAAGCTAGAAGCAAGATTTGGTGCAGAGGGTCGTGTGCTGATTAGGGCATCAGGAACAGAGCCTCTAGTGAGGGTAATGATTGAAGGAAAAAATGAAGAAGAAATGAAAGAACAAGCCCTAAACTTAGCAAGGTTTATTGAAGAAAAATTAGGTTAATAAACAAAAGGACAGGGAATGTATTCCCTGTCTTTTTGTTTGCATAATAAGGAGAAAAGAAAATGGAAAGTATCAAGGCAAGGGTTTTGGAGTTATTGATGGAGTATGGCCTTAAGCTAGCCATAGCCATACTCGTTGTTGCGGTTGGTTTTACAATTGTTAATATCAGCGTAAAAATTATGGATAATACATTAAGCAAGAGTAAAATAGATAAATCTATACACTCATTTGTTAAATCCATTTCAAACTTTTTTTCAAAAATTATTATTACAATTATTGCAGCAACTATTTTAGGTATACCACCAGCCACATTTATTGCAGTTTTAAGTGCAGCTGGGCTGGCCATAGGTTTGGCTTTGAAGGATAGTTTATCTAACTTTGCGGGTGGGATACTGATTCTTATATTTCGTCCCTTTAATGTAGGAGATTTTATTGATATGGGTGGATCATCAGGTACCGTAAAAGATATCCAGTTATTTTATACAGCGTTAAATACCACAGATAATAGGCGGATTACAATACCAAATGGGGAACTAGCAAATGGAAAGATTATAAATTATTCAGTAGAAGCAACTCGTAGACTAGATTTGGTCTTTAGTGTAAGTTATGAAGACGATATACACAGAGTCAAAGAAACCTTAACGAAAATTATGATGGGGCACCCGTTAATTTTTAAGGACCCAGAACCGGTTGTTAGAGTCGTGGCTTATCAAGATAGCTGTGTCGATTTTACCGTTAAAGTATGGTGTAATAGGGAAGATTATTGGACGATCTATTATGATTTACATGAGCAGGTTAAGGTTGAATTTGATAAAGAAGGTATTACGATACCATTTCCGCAAACAGTGGTTGCTTTACATCAAGGGTCTAAGCAGTAGACTTATAAGGAGGATGATATGGGGGCGTTTTATAAAATCACTAAAGAAAATCAAACCAATCCCACCAAAGCGTTTATTCATAGTGTAGATACAATAGAAAAGCATTGGCACGGGGAAATAGACATTATAGTGGTACTAGAAGGTTCTATTACTGTAAGAGAAAGAGACAAGCTATATTTACTAAAAGAAAATGATCTTATGCTAATCAATAGCCACGAAATTCATAGTTTAATTAAAACGTCGGAAAATAATATTTTGCTAGCTGTACAAATAAATAAAGATAGGCTAGAGTGGTATTACCCTAAAATTAAAGGGTTAAGGTTTGATTGTAAATCTTTTAATTACAGCCAAGAACAACAAGGGGCCTTTGATGTGATAAGGCAGTATGTAGCTAAGCTAGTATGGGATACGAGTAAGAAAAGGAACGGTTATGAGCTTACAGTTGCCAGTGATACCTACAAAATTATAGAACATATTATGAATCGTTTTGATCACTATATAATGGATGAAGAAGAAGTGAAGCATATGGGCCATGACACTCAGAGACTTCAAAGAATTATAAGTTTTATAGATAGGAACTTAGATAAGGGTGTAACCCTTAAGGAAATAGCGGAAAATGAAAACTTGAGTATTTCTTATCTGTCACGACTTATTAAAAATACAATGGGTATCACTTTTCAACAGTATATCAATAACATCAGAATAGACCGGGCAATAAACCTATTGTATAATACCAACCAGACCATAACGGAGGTTGCCTATGCAAGTGGATTTCCAAGTAGTAAAGCTTTTAATAAGCTATTTAAAGACATTCGGGGTTGCACACCTACAGAATATAAAAAAAAGAGTGTGAAAACAGAAGATATAAACATACCTCAAGTGTATAAAGAAAACAAAGATAAGCGAAAGAAGACCTACCTTGATGTGGATAGAAAAAGAGCATTTGCAAAACTATTTGAGTATATTAAGATAGATGAGGAGCCGGCAGAAGAACACATTACCATAAACTATGCTAAGGAAGTTATAGAGATTAATGCAAAAAGCAAAGGAACACCATATATACGTTATTGGCAGAAGCTAACATCCTTTAGTAGGGCATCAGAGGGTTTAAGACATAACTGGCAAAATCAACTAAAAGAACTACAAGGGGAAGTGGGATTTGAGTATATAAGATTTCACGGCATTTTTTGCGATGAAATGATGATTTGCAATGTAGATGAAGCAGGGGTAATGACTTATAACTGGTCCTATGTTAATGAGCTTTTTGATTTATTTAAAAAGCAAAATATTAAACCCTTTGTTGAGTTTAGTTTTATGCCTTCAGAATTAAAATCATCGGATGAAGTAATATTTTGGTGGAAGGCTAATGTATCAAGACCCAGAGATATCAAGCGATGGAATGATTTAGTCATAGCCTTTATAAAACACTGTATGAATCGATATGGACAAAAAGAAGTGGAATCTTGGTATTTTGAAGTATGGAATGAACCGGACTTCGAGTATAGTTTTTGGATTGGTTCTAAAGAAGATTACTTTGAGTTTTATAAAGAGACAGCTAATGCAGTTAAATCGGTATCAAAGGCCCTAAGGGTAGGGGGGCCTTCTATTATGCAACAATCCATTACAGATAATAATTGGCTCTCAGAATTTTTATTATACTGCAATAAAAACAGTGTTCCCTTAGATTTTATCTCTTTGCATATATACCCAGAAATATATGATGCCCAAGGGCCAGCGCAAATGTTAACTGAAAAATTAAAGGCTGGGGTATCAATGGAAGAGATAATGATAGAATTATCAAAAACAAAGAGGAGTTATAGAGATAAAAATAACACTTACGATGCCATCAAAGAAGGAAACAGGATTATAAAAGAAACACTTCCCTATAAGCCAGAAGTTCATATTACAGAGTGGAATGCATCTGCATTCAATCGGAACCTGATTCATGACACCTGTTTTGTAGCCACTTATATTATTAGCAATGTAATTAGGTGTTTGGGAAAAGTAGACTTTTTGGGCTACTGGAATTTTACAGATATCCAAGAAGAAATAAAAGCTGGAATTTCTGCCTTCCATGGCGGATTTGGACTCATTAGCAAAGATGGGCTGAAAAAACCATCTTACTTTGCTTACTATCTTTTAGGTAAATTAGGCGACGAGATTATTGCTAAGGGAGAAGACTATATCGTCACCAAAACGGGGGAAAATTTGCAGGTCCTTGCTTGTAATCATACATACTATGATGATTTGTTTTTGAACGGAGACGCATCAGCTCTAACAAGTACAGATCGTTATACTGTATATGAACATAAACTAGATAAAGAAATAGAGATTAATATTGCGAATATATCTGGAAAGTATAAAGTGACTCGCTATGAATTAAACAAAGATCACGGGTCTGTGTTTGATTGGTGGTTAGACATGGGCGCACCAGAAGATATGACGGAGGAAGAAATAACCTATTTAAAAGGCTTGTCATATCCCAAAATGGAAGTAAAACATATAAATGTAGATAGAGATTATAAAAGGAAACTATATATTCCGGTACATGGCACGGAGCTTATTACCCTAGAAAAACAGATGTGATTGAAATTGACTACATTTAAACAATGTAGTCAATTTTTCTGTGTTATCTCAAAAATTATGAAAGAGCAAAGTAGAGGACATCTAATGACAAAAAAAGGGGTGAATGAGTGAATTAAATATGGTATAGTACCACTATTGGGGAAAAAATTACTATCTTAGCATAATCAGTACTATTAGATAATTTGTATCCATTAGAGTGAAAGGTTGATATAAATAACAGAGCAATTATTATAAGGGGGATTTAACATGTATAAAAAGATATTAAATAAAAAGACGAGGCCTATAATTGTATGGGCACTTGTTCTAGCATTGAGTCTTACACTTTTTCCAGACTTAACAAGTATTTATGCACAGGAGACACAAAATGAAAGTCAGATAGATGATTTAAATGAAACAACAACGCCAGCAGCAGCTACTTTCAGCTCGCTTTTTAATTTAGCTCCCAAACCATTAGCAGCCACTGAGATAAATATGCAAAATCCAGAGTTTATATTAGGCGCTGATAGTAGTGCAGTAACGGTTGAGGGAGAAAAATATTTCCTAGAGTTAGGAATTGATGATTTAAACACGGCTATTAGTAAGTCGTTCAAGATGTCATTTGATTTTAGTTTAGCTCCAGACCATAATGTGAATCCTGGGGATTACTATGAATTTGAAATCCCAGAAAGTTTTGCATTTGCAGATATGGTAGAACGACCTATAGGGGATGATGAAGTCTTTGCTACTTATAGTATTACAAGTGGTGTAGTTAGAATAACCTTTAATGAAGAAATTGCCGATGGAAAGCCGGTGGAGAACGGTAAATTCCAAGTTAACGGAGCACTGGGTCAAGCGATTAAGAATGGGGAACTAAATCAGGAGTACACCTTCGATATGAATGGAAATAAAACATTCAATATTGTTATTAAGAACGATAAAGCTGAAATGATTAAAAAAGGTGGTTCCCATGGCCAAAATGAATCCACCGTTGAGTGGTCTGTTGACCTCAACATGAGGATGGAAAATATCTCTGGTAAAGAACTCACAGATAGCCAAACAGAAAAGATTGTGCCTGGATCTATTGAAGTCTACGAATTGACACCTCAATTAGTAGAAGGAAAAATAGTGTTTGAAAAAGCCAGTACAGCTACGACGGATGGATTTAGCTTAGATGGTGGTAAATTTCCTATTACTTTTGCTAGTGGAAAGAACACTAAGGCATATCACATAAAGTATGAAACAACCATCACAGATTTAGAACGAGAAGCAGCTTTTACTGGTACATCCCAGATTATTAATGAAGTAACCTTATCAGATACTCCGGGAGGCACGACTTCTAAGGATGTAAAATTGACATTTGATCAGCCTATTACGAAATCAGCGGGTACTTATGACCCCAAAACTGGAGAAATAGAGTGGACAGTAGAAGTGAATGCAGATAATAGAGATATTTCCGGTGGCGTTAAGGTGATAGATACTATAACTCATGAAGGTGCCAAATCGGCGGACGAAACTTTTATGGATTTTGTGGAAGATGGATTAGGGGTTATAGTTGACATTGACCCCCAACCACTAGCAGTTTCTAAAAGTCTGTCCTTAGATGGAAAAGAGTTAACAATAGACTTTGAACCAAGTGTAGGGAATGAAACATCACAACATACCATTAAGTACAAAACCAAGGATGAGGTAGTAGATAAAGCGTATACTGTACAAAATGGTGCCAAGGTTTTTTATGGACCTGATTTTACTAAAAAGTATGACTCTAATGGTGGGTCGCAATATGTATCTACTAATATGATTTCGAAAGGGGGCCAAACGGGTAGTGGTATTAACTACAAAGATAATACCATAGATTGGAACTTTACATTTAATACTAATGGATATGATGATATTACGGGGATTGAAATTAAAGATAGATTTGAAGATGGCAAATATTTAAAAATGGATAAAGCTGATTTTATAGAAAAAAATAAAGACAAGATTGCCGTTGAATCAGGTGGGGAGGCGACATCTAATGGTTTTAAGTTAGAATTGATTGAGGAACAAGCAGATGGATCCACACTAAAAGGCTTTGACCTAACATTAGTAAACGGCGGCGTTATATCTGGTCCTATAACATTCAATTATACAACCAAATTTGATCCGACCCAAAGTTACGGAAATGGAAACAATGTCAATAATAATATTTCTGTCAAGTGGACTAAAAATGTTCGAGAATACACAAACACAACAAATTATACACCGACCTTTAACACCTTTACAAAAAACAATGGTGATAAACAAGGTATCTATAATCCGATAGACAAGAGTATTGAATGGTATGTAGATATTAACTATAATAAGCACGCCTTAAACGATGCAACGGTTATAGATCATTTTGGTGACAAACAAACAATGGCAGAAGTATCACAAGATACGATTAAGGTATATCAGTTAGAGATGTTAAGTGGTACTGATAAACCCAAGAAAAAAAGTCCATTTACCAACTATACAGTAGCGCCGTTAACAGGTGAGACCAGTGGTTTTACTGGCTTCAAATTAACCTTCAATGAGACAATTACAGGACCTTATAGGATTGAATATGTAACGAAATATGATAAGCAATTCATAGGCGGCTTAATAGATGCTCCCAAGAAGGCAAAGAATGTAGCAGTTCTTAATGCTAAAAATGAAAATGATAAAGATATAACCTCTACCCTAGAAAAGACCATTGATATTCTTAATGCAGATAAGTACATGAATAAAGATGGACGTGATATAAAAAATACAGACTATCTAGAGTGGAAGTTAAAAGTTAATGAAAGTCAATCTTATATTAAAGAGGGCTCTCAAATCAGTGATAAACTAAATGAGGGGCAAGTCTTAGTAGATGATTTTGATGGCCTCACAGTCAGTGATTTAGATAATAAGGTTATTCTTCCTAGAAAGACATTTCAGGTTAGTATAATGGAGTATACAAGAAGTGGTGATACCTTTCAAGGTAAACTAAGAATCTTAGGAAATCAAGAGGTAAAAGAATTGTTTAATATAGAAGTAGACCAAGATAAAATGGGCTTTAATATTACATTCCTCCAAGATATTAACCATGAATACCAAATTTCCTATATAACCAATATAAATGCGTCTTTAGGTGAAAAGTTATCCAATACCTATACTTTCAAATTCCACGGTGAGGGAATAGATAAACAAGAAGGTGGAGATACTCAGAAGCAGTCAGTAACTTATCAGTTTGCAGCTGGAAGTGGAAACTTAGGGAAATATAATCTAAAGCTTACAAAGAAGGATGGAAGTAAGAATTTAGCAGGTGTTAAGTTTGGTTTGTATAACAAAACAGGGTTGATTTTAATGAAAGAAATTAGCTCAGATGCAAGTGGTGTGATTGATTTTGGCGAAATTAAATGGGGAGAGTATATCATAAGAGAGATTACACCATTGCCAGGTTACACAAAACATTTCAAAGTTGGAGAGCAGGAGGAATTTGTTTTAGAGTATAAGTTTAAGACGATGGGTAATAAAAAAGACATCATGTTAGAAATTTTTAATGAAAAACCTAGTAAAATTACTATAGATAAACGAGATTTCAATAACCCAGGCTTAAAGCTAGCAGGTGCAGTATTTGAAATAAAAAAAGGTGATGAGCTAGTACAAACGATTACAACAAATGCGGCAGGGGAAGCGGTTTCAATAGATTTACCACCTGGCACATATAAAGTTAAAGAAATCACAGCGCCAGAAGGCTACGCAAAAGCGTACGAAAAAAAGATTATATTAGTGTCAGGTGATGATAAGGGTATACAAGTATCTAATAAATTGCTTAATCAAGCAGTTAAACTTACAAAACAAGATGCAGATGATAACCTAAAACTAGAGGGGGCGGTCTTTACCCTTCACAATGCAACCAATAATAATCAGGTGCTTACAGATAGTAATAATCTACCTTTAGGAAAGTTAGAAACAGATTCCTTAGGAGAAATTGTTATTAATGATCTTTTACCAGGGGAATATTATTTTAAGGAAATAACAAGTCCTAAATATTATTTATCCCCATTAAATCCACAAACAAATACTTTTGAGATTATACAAGATCAAACAGCATTATCTGCAGTAACTGTAAAAAATACCCGTGGTAAAGGCAGTATCATGGTTAAGAAAGTAGATGCAGCAGATCATAATATCCTCCTAGAGGGTGTTAAGTTTAGTATTTATAACAAAAAAGGAATGGCAATAGATACAAAAATGACTGATGATAAAGGTATAATAACTTTTACCGACTTACCTTATAGTAGCTATACAATAATAGAAACGGAAGCTTTGGGTGGCTATGTGCCAAATGATACCCCCATAGAAGTAGACTTAAATAGGAATACAGACGGAATGGTTATAAATGATATAATAGTGGAAAATACAAAGAAAGATCTTTCTGTAAGACTTACAAAGTATAATGTGGGTAAATCTTTAAAGCTTCCAGGAGCAATCTTTGAGTTAAGAAAAGAAACAACCATTCCAGATGAATATGAGATTGTTGAAAGATATACGATTGATGAACTGTCTACAGATATGGACGGTGTTATTAACCTTAAAGATTTAGGTGCTGGAAAGTATCAGTTAATTGAAATTCAGGCGCCTACAGGATATGTGCTTGACCGTGTTCCAGTAGAGTTTGAGATCATAGAAAACCAGACAGCTACATTAGATGTTGAAAAAACCAATAGACGTAGGCCGTCAGATGATGATGAGCCAAAAGAACAAGGTGGTGGTGGGCCAGGACCTAAAGATCCCAAGGACCCTAAAGATCCCAAGGATCCAGTAGATCCAGTAGACCCAACACACCCAACAGACCCAGTAGACCCAACAGATCCAGTAGACCCAACAGATCCAGCGGACCCAGCAAATCCAACAGACCCCAAAAAACCAAGGGACTTAATAGATCCAGCAGACCCAGGGAATCCAACGGATCCTACAAATCCAAAGAACCCAAAAAATCCACAGGAATATAAAGTAGTACAGGTTCCTAATCCAAACGATCCCAATAGCCCGGATGAATTTATCCTTGTTGATGAGGATGGGATACCACGTGGAAAATATACAAGAGTAGAACTACCTAATGGCACATTTATATATGTGGATGAAGATGGCATTCCATTGGGAAATATAGAGGAAGATGAGGTTCCTAAAGTGATTGCTGAGAAGCTACCAAAAACAGGCCAAGTCAACAGTATATTATTCTATGTACTAGGATTATTCCTTATAATAACAGGTATTTTGCTTAGAAGAAAAAGAAAACAGATTATTTAAGACCCAAAAAGACAGAGAATATTCTCTGTCTTTTTGTTATAATAAAGATAGGAGTGAATATATACTAATGATAAATATATTTATAGATAATAGAGGTGAAGCAGATGAAAAGAAAAGTAATTTCAGCACTACTTATTGTGACGGGCTTATTAGTTGTAGCATATCCAAAAATATCAGATATATACTTAAATTATAGACAAGATAAGCTAATGCAAGAATGGGAACAAATTCTAACGGTAGTAGATAATCATGAGGAGGATCAAGAAGTAGAGCAGGTACTTATAAAAACAAAAGACCAAGTAAATGTGGAATCAGTAGATGACCAATTTGAAAATAGGCGAGAAGAATTTAATGAAAAGGGTATAGAGGGCATCCTAAGTATTGAAAAAATAGAATTAAGCTTGCCTATACTAACAGGTAGCACCAAAGGAAATCTAAGAAAATCCGTAGCTAGCGTTGAAAAGACGGGTAAACTTGGCGAAGTTGGAAACTACGCCATAGCAGGTCATAGGAATCGTACCTATGGTAGTATTTTTAATAGATTAGATGAAGTTAGCGTAGGAGATCATATTGGACTTAATAACGGGGAAGAACAATATGATTACACAGTGGTAGAAAAGCTATATGTTAAACCAGAAGAAGTATGGGTGTTAAATGGTAATAAGACAGATAAAGAAGTAACACTTATAACCTGTCATCCTAGAGTTAACCCAACCCATCGACTGATTATCAAAGGGAAAATAGTAGAGTAGGAGAGAGTGGGATGAGACCGTTGTCTTGGAAAGGCTATTGACAAATTGCCTAAGGAATGGTATTCTATGGGTGTAACAACTAACTAAATACACAATTATCAGGTGCTTTCCGCCGATAAAGGCAAACCTAGTGAAAACTAGGGACGCAAAACTAAAGGGTCTTCCTTAGAAATAAGAAGATAGCCAGTTACCGAAAGGGGAGTTTTATTATGTTTAAACTAGGGAAAATAAAAATGGTAGCAATGTTAACATTTATGTTAATACCAATAGCAGTTTATGGACAAACAGCAACGATTGATAAAACTCAATTAAGTAATGGTGTTATAAATGTAAGTTATAAGTCTTCAGAAGACAAAAAAACAAAAGTTATGGTATCTAAAGGGTCAGATAAATATACTTATGATCTAAAATCAGAGGGCCAATACCCACTACAATTTGGCAATGGAGACTATACAGTCTCTATTCTAGAGAATGCTTCAGGTAATCAATATAAAGTAGTAACACAAGAAACCCTTAAGTTCAGTGCTAATAATATAAATGCAGTTTATTTACAATCAATTGATATGATTAATTGGGATAACAATATGAAAGCAATTAAGATAGCAAAAGAATTAACAAAGGGGCTTAATACAGATAAAGAAAAAGCAACAGTATTATATAACTATGTTGCTAAAAATATAAAGTATGATTACAATAAAGCAGCTACAGTAGTAGCTGGCTATATTCCTTCAATAGATGCAACTTTAAATACATCTTTAGGAATATGTTTCGATTATTCAGTGGTATACGCAGCTATGATGCGTAGCGTAGGCGTTCCTACAAAAGTGATTATGGGACAAAACATAGATATTAAAGAGTATCATGCGTGGAACGAAGTCTATTTAAGTGAAAGCAATCAATGGGTTACAATCGATACAACTTATGATGCGCCGTCAATTCAAAAGGGTATCCCTACTGCAATGATAAAAAATATAAGTGACTATACAACAGAAAAACAGTATTAACCTAAATGAACCTCAAAAACAGTATTAAGTCACGTGACTTAATACTGTTTTTTTGTGTATAATAGAGCTATAACTATAAAATAAGGAGGCGTTACAAATGGAGAAATTATATCACATAGGACTTGATAATAGCCATGGTGCAAAATACGCTATTCTTCCAGGAGATCCAGGGAGAGTAGAGAAAATAGCATCCTATTTAGACAATGCAAAATACATTGGAACCAATAGGGAATACACAACTTGGCTAGGTGAAATTGAAGGAGAAAAGGTTTTAGTGATGTCAACGGGGATGGGGGGGCCTTCTACCGCTATTGGTGTAGAAGAGTTAGTGATGACAGGTGTAGAAACCTTTATTAGAATTGGAACATGTGGTGGAATGGCGACTAAGGTTATAGGCGGGGACTTAGTCATTGCAAACGGAGCCATTAGAGCTGAGGGGACATCAAGAGAATATGTACCTATTGAGTTTCCAGCCATTTCAGATTTTGATGTTACCTCTGCATTAGTAACTGGGGCCAAAGAGATTGGAAAAACCTTTCATACAGGAGTCGTACAATGTAAAGATTCATTTTACGGGCAACATGATCCTAATAGAATGCCTGTCTCCTATATGCTAAATAATCAGTGGGATGCATGGATTAAAGCGGGCTGCCTTGCATCTGAAATGGAAAGTTCTACACTGTTTGCAGTAGCTTCAGTATTAGGGGTTAAAGCAGGCTGTATTTTATCAGTGGTGTGGAATCAAGAACGAGAAAAATTAGGATTAGAAAATCCGCATCATCATGATACGACAGATGCTATAGCGGCAACCCTTGCAGCAATTAAAGTGCTCATTAAAGGTAAATAATTTTTGTTGACTTGTTTAAACTTATAAAATAGAATAATAGTATAAGTACATGTACTAAGAGAGGAATCTTTTGGTACATGTAACCAGAAACAGCTAATAATAACCTATTCCTAACAAAAAAGAGTGTGCTCTAATTTGAAAGGTGACGGACATATAATGGTACCTGTTTTTTTGGTATACAAAAATGTTGATAAGTCGCACCTTTTAAAAAAGTGCGACTTTTTTAATGGGATTAATTAAGGAGGATGCGTATGAAGAAAATTGCAGTTATTAGTGCTATTTTAGAGGAGCCTACAATTATTCAAAATGAATTCAATGAAGTAGTAGCTTCTTTTCAAAATATTGTCAGGGGAAGAATGGGACTTCCCTTTAATGAGGAGAAGATGTCAGTGGTTTCTTTAACTGTAGTGGGGGATTTAAATGAAATTAATAGCTTGACTGGAAAGTTAGGTAATATTCCCCATGTAACCGTTAAGACAGCCATATCAAAAAAGGAAATACAATAGTACATAATAGGAGGCAAATATGATTATTAACGATCAATACATTAACAGTTTACTTGAGGCATCTAAAGGGGTTTCTGAAGAAGAAATAGGAAGAATATTAGATAAAGCAGAAAAATATGAAGGGTTATCACATGAAGAAGTTGCAGCCCTGCTGGTAACGGGTGAAGGTGAGCATATTAAAAGGATTTTTAATATAGCAGGGAAGATTAAAGAAAATATTTATGGTAATAGAGTCGTAGTTTTTGCACCCTTATATGTTTCTGACTACTGTGTTAACAAGTGTAAATATTGTGGCTATAAGTGTGACCAGGATTTTACCCGTAGAAGGTTAACCATGGATGAAATAAGAGAAGAAGTCGCTATATTGGAAAAAATGGGTCATAAACGTTTAGCCTTAGAGGCGGGAGAAGACCCTGTTAATTGTGATATTGATTACATATTAGAGTGTATCAAGACGATTTATGATATGAAACTAGGGAACGGAGAAATTAGAAGGGTTAATGTTAATATTGCAGCAACCACGGTTGAAGAGTATAGAAAGTTAAAAGAAATAGGGATCGGAACCTATATTTTATTCCAAGAAACATACCATAAAGAAACTTATGAGGAGGTTCATCCTGTAGGTCCTAAACACAATTATGATTATCATTTAACTGCCTTTGATCGGGCTATGGAGGCAGGTATAGAAGATGTTGGTGGTGGGGTACTTGTTGGGCTTTATGAACCTTGTTATGAAGTTTTAAGCCTAATGCTTCATAATGAATACTTAGAAGAAAAGTATGGTGTTGGATTTCATACTATTTCAGTTCCGAGATTGAAACCAGCAGCTGGTTCTCCATTAACCGAATATAAACACCTAGTAGATGATGAAACCTTTAGAAAAATGGTTGCTATTATAAGACTAGCAGTCCCTTATACAGGCATGATTATTTCCACCCGTGAAGACGAAAAGATGCGTAGAGAACTAATTAAAATGGGTGTTTCCCAGGTGAGTGCCGGGTCTAATGTAGAAGTTGGTGGTTACTCAGCAAGTGAACACGATAATAATAATAAACAGTTTGAATTAACGGATAGTAGGTCGGCAATGGAAATACTTAGTTGGCTTATTGAAGACGACTTAGTGCCTAGTTTTTGTACAGCGTGTTATAGGAAGGGCAGAACAGGGGACCGGTTTATGTCGCTTGCAAAATCAGGTAATATTAAAAATGTCTGTCATCCAAATGCATTAATGACATTGTGCGAATATATGGTTGACTTTGGTAGTGATGAATTTAAGGAACAAGCGGATACACTTATTCAAAGAGAGATTCCAAAGATTGAAAATGAGAAAGTAAGGAAGTTAGTAGAAGAAAATATTAAGAAGATTAAGGCTGGAGAAAGAGATCTCTATATCTAAAAGGGGGCCGCTATGGAAAAGACGCCAATTGCATCAAGATTACATGTTGGTATTTTTGGAAAGACAAATGCAGGAAAATCAAGTTTGTTTAATGCGATTTTTGGGCAAGATGTGGTGATTGTATCAGAGCACAAGGGTACAACCACAGACCCCATTGTTAAGGCTATGGAACTTAACCCTTTTGGGCCTATTGCTCTTATTGATACTGCGGGCTTAGATGATGATACGGTTATGGGGGAAAGCAGGGTAGGTAAAACAAAAGATATTTTAGGAAGAATAGACTTTGCTATCTACGCTACAGACATTAGAGTATTTGATGAAGTTGCCTATTTAGAGATGGTGTTACAGTTTAAAAAAAATAAAATATCTCATATCCTGGTTTTTACAAAAGAGGATCAAGTAACAAGCTTTAAAAAGCAAGCAATTAAAAAAACATATAAGGATGCAGTTTTTACATCTACTCATGATCCTAGTTCAATTAACACCTTGAAGTTAATAATAGGCAAGAGACTACAGAATCTAAAAACCAAGGATGAACCTCTTATAGGGGATTTATTACCCGAAAAGAGTACGGTGGTAATGGTGGTACCTCTTGATGAAGCAGCACCTAAGGGGCGATTGATTTTGCCTCAAGTTCAATTTATTAGGGAATGCTTGGATTATGGCATTCAATGTTTGGTTACAAGGGAAACTGAACTAGCAGAAGCTTTAAAGAATCTAAAGAAGGTAGATCTTGTAGTGACTGATTCTCAGGTTTTTGGGATTGTTAATAAAATAGTTCCCAAGGAAATTCCCTTAACTTCTTTTTCTATGCTTTTAGCAAGACAAAAAGGTGATATAGATCAACTTATAGAAGGCGTTAAAAGTCTAGAGACTATCTCTGATAACGGAAGAATTTTGATGGCGGAAGGATGTTCACATAGTGATACCCATGAGGATATTGGTAGAGTAAAGATTCCTAACTTGATTAAAAAATATACAGGTAAACAACTTAAGTTTGATTTTTGTTCAGGCTACGATTTCCCTAAAGATTTAAAAGCCTATGATTTAGTTGTTCACTGTGGGGGATGCATGTTAAATAAGAAATCTGTTTTAACCCGCCTTTGGGTTTGCGAGGAGATAGAGGTTCCAGTTACCAATTATGGGGTTGCATTGGCATATCTCAATGGAATTTTACCAAGAAGTAGTGAAATATTTAAATTAGGATATGAGGTGGAAGGCCATGATTGAGAAGTTATATAAAACCAATGTGTTAAGCCGAGATGAATTAATTAAACTGATAGAAGAAAATATAGAAAAGACAGACACTAAGCTACTAGAGG
Source organism: Candidatus Epulonipiscium sp. (assembly GCA_012841565.1). The sequence continues at coordinate 61,301 of DUUM01000431.1, forward strand.
CAGCTAATAAAACAAGGGAAAAATACTATGATAAAAAGGTGTTTTTTAGGGGACTAATCGAACTTAGTAATTACTGTAAAAATGATTGCTATTATTGTGGGATTAGGCGCAGTAATGACAAAGCCCATAGATATAGGTTGACGAAAGAAGATATAATGAATTGTTGCAAAAATGGTTATGATCTTGGATTTAGAACCTTTGTACTTCAAGGTGGGGAAGATGCTTATTATACGGATGAGAAGGTAGTGGAAATTGTTAGCCACATAAAAAGAGAGTACCCAGATTGTGCCATTACTCTTTCCTTAGGAGAAAAATCCTTTGAAACCTATAAAAAATATTATGATGCAGGGGCTGATCGTTATTTACTAAGACACGAGACAGCCACAGATGAGCACTATGCAAAACTTCATCCACCTAAAATGACCTTTGAGACCCGTAAGCAATGCCTGTACGATTTAAAAGAAATAGGATTTCAAACAGGAGCAGGCCTGATGGTAGGATCCCCTTATCAAACCATTGAAAATCTTGCGGATGACTTATTATTTTTAAAAGAATTAAATCCTGAGATGGTAGGAATTGGCCCATTTATCCCTCATCAAGATACGCCTTTTGCAAAAGAAAAACCAGGAACGCTAGAAGCAACGATAGCTATTGTTGCCATTACAAGGCTGCTGCTACCAAAATCTTTACTTCCGGCTACAACAGCCTTGGGAACAATTGATCCTTTAGGAAGAGAAAAAGGCCTCCAAGCAGGAGCGAATGTCGTTATGCCAAATCTTTCACCTATCAGTGTTAGAAAAGATTACTCCCTATATGATAATAAAATATGCACTAATGATGAAGCTGCTGAATGCAGAGAGTGTATATCTGGTAGAATTATGCGAACGGGATTTGTTCCTGATTTATCCAGAGGAGATTATTTTGATATATAGAGGATTACGCCACCAAATCTTTAAGAATAGCTAATGATTTAATAAGTATAGCCCTATTGCCAATGACTTCAATAATGTCTTGGCTTTGAAAGTAAGATAATTTTCGGCTAATGGTTTCTCTTGTAACGCCAATAAAGTTGGCCATATCTTCCCGGCTCATGGTGAGGTGTATATAGACTTGGTCGGAGTTCTCTGCATCAGGTTCCCCGAATGTTTTAGAAAGATTTAAAAGTAAAGAGGCAAGACGTGTTTCTATATCCTTGGTTGTGACAGTTTGAATTAAATTTTCTAATTCAAAAATCCGATCGTGTGCATATTCTAGAACCTTTAAACTAATATTAGGATTGGTTTTTATAATATGATCGAAATCATTCTTATGAATGGTGCAAAGGGTAATATCTTCCAGGGCAATAGCACTAAAAGGTAAGACACCTTTTTTAAGTAAACTAAGGTCACCCAAGAATTCACCTTCATTTAGGATGTATAGAATTTGTTCCTTTCCATCTTTATTGTACTTAAAAACTTTCATACTTCCACTATTAAGAATATATAATTTGTCAAAAGATTGTCCTTCGCTAAAAATAAGATCACCCTTGCTAAATTGTACTTGTGCAACTAAGCCGGTTATTTGCATTAACTCTTCATCAGAAAGAGATGCAAAAAGAGAAACTTTTTTAGCACAATACTGATGGGAGCAATTACACCCATTGCCACAAAAATTGTTAGAAGTAGTCATAAATTTATCCCTCCAAAATAATGATGTATTAATTATACCATGTGCTTTGAATCACATACAAAGAAATTTTAATTTGTATAATTAAGTTATAGGAATAAATAATAAGAAATACATTATTTTAAAACTTATCGTATAAGTTTGCTTTAAGAAGGAATAATAGATTAATAAAGGAGTGATTCAATGAAGGCTTATGTAGATAAGGATACGTGTATAGGGTGTGAGTTATGTCCAGATATTTGCCCAGAGATATTTTCGATGGAAGATGATGGGCTTGCAGTTGCTCAAGATATTGAAATATCAGATGAGATTCTAGAGAGTGCTAAAGAAGCAGAATCTAGCTGCCCAGTAGAGGCAATTAGAGTTGAATAATGGAAGGTTTATAATAAGTCATACAATAACATGCTGTGTTATTGTGTGACTTATTATGCTTTCATTTTCTCTTTTAGTAGTATATAATATGGGAATGAGTGGTATAAAGACGGGGATAGAAACAAATAAAGAGACACTATAACCTAACACTCTAAAAAGGAACTAAATACAAAGTGTTAATACCGGTAGGGGCTGGTACTAGCAATAGTAGGGGAGATGTAATGATATGAAGGTTAGAACAAAAAAAGAACCTAATATGCAAAGATTTAAGCGTGTAGTATATTTAGGGGTAATAGGAGTTGTATGGATTAGTGTGTGGAATCAAGTGTTTAGTAAGATTATATCAGATAGGGATCATTACATAAAATTGCAGCCATATAAAGACTTATCTTATATGATCATCACAACAATTGTGATGTATATATTAGTCAAAAGCAATATAGAAAAAACAGATTACTCCTTAGATATAGCATGTGGTGATTATGACAAGTTAAACCAAACGCATGATATATTATCAGAAAAAGACAATAATTTAAGACAAAGATTTGAAAAGTTAAAAGATAACCACGAAGATTTACTAAGCAGTGACCAACGTTATAAACTCGTTATTGAGGGATCAAGAGATGGGATTTGGGACTGGGATTTAGTGAATAATACATTTTATAGTTCGATAAAATGTAAAGAGAATTTTGGCTATGAAGAAGATGAAATAGGTAATACCTATGACTCATGGATGAGTCTCATTCATAAAGACGATGTAAAAAAAGAAGAGGAAGGCATTAATGAATATATTCTTTCTCAAAAAGGTATATATGAGAATGTATACCGGATAAGATGTAAAGATGGAAGTTATAGATGGATTTCAAGTAAAGCAAAGGCTATATGGCATGAAGAAGGGTGGCCGATTCGAATGGCAGGCTCCCACACAGATGTAACACAGCAAAAAGAAATGGAAGACAAGGTATATTCTTTAGCCTATTACAATATGCTAACAGGGATGCCAAACAGATCTAGATTTAATCAAAAGGTCAATAGGAAGATAAGTGGATATAAAGATACAGGAGACAAATTAGCAATCATATATATGAATGCAGATAACTTTAGACGTATTAATGATACCTGGGGATATGAAGTAGGAGATGCCCTGCTTAAACATATAGCTAATGTAATTGGTAGATATACTGAAGAATTTTATTTGTGTGCTCATTTAGGCGGGGATGAATTTGCCATTGTAATAGATAAGGTAGATGACAGAATTGAAATAACCAATAGAATTAAAGCATTTTTAAAGGAGTTTGAAACACCTTGGGAATTTAAAAAACATAAAATATTTTTAAGTTTTAGTGTGGGTATTGTAATGTACCCTGAACATGGTGATAGTTTATATAGTTTAATTGTAAATGCGGATACAGCTATGTGGCATGTAAAAAAACATGGTAAAGATGGAATTTGTTTTTATAACACAGAGATGCAAACAAAGAGAGTTAGTTATATCCAAACTGCCCATCAAATAAGGAAGGCACTAAAAAACAATGAATTTACTATTTACTATCAACCCCAAATTAGCTTGAAATCTGGAAAGATTGCAGGTATGGAGGCTTTAATTCGTTGGCAACATCCTGAAAAGGGATTTATTTCACCAGATGATTTTATACCTTTAGCTGAAGCAACAGGAGAAATACATTCTATCGGTAGATTTGTTTTAGAAACGGTCTGTCAACAAAAAAAAGAATGGAAAAAGAAGGGGTATCCACCAGTCATGGTCTCTGTTAACGTTTCCGGTAGAAGTCTAACGAGAGGAGATTTGGCAGAGGAGATTGAAGAGTTGTTGGAAACTTATGACGTAGAAGGATCAAGTATTACAATAGAAGTTACTGAAACATCAATAATAGAGGATATAGATATAGCAATCAATACATTAAAGAGAATAAGAAAGTTGGGAGTCAAAATAGCACTAGATGATTTTGGGACAGGCTATTCTTCTCTTACCTATTTAAAGAGGTTGCCCATTGATGTTGTAAAGATAGACCGGGAATTTATTAAAAACATTGTAAACAAGGATGAGAAAGAAATAATTGTAGAGGTTGTTGTTAGAATTGCAGAGGCCCTTAACTTAGAAGTAATAGCTGAAGGGGTAGAAACAAAAGAACAACTATCATATGTTTTGGAATCTAAATGTGAACAAGCTCAGGGATATTTCTTTAGCAGGCCTGTGACCCCAGAAGAAGTAGAAAAAATATTAGCAGAAGGATTTAGATACGCAATCTAACATAAGGAGTAGACACCATGAAGACAACAAGAGATGGCTTTTCATCAAATTTGGTCGTGTTTTTTGCGACATTAAGCTCAGCAGTTGGGCTGGGGAACATATGGAAGTTTCCATATATGATCGGGAAAAATGGTGGTGCAGCCTTCATTTTGATTTATTTAGTATGCGTAGTAGGGGTAGGCTTGCCAGTTATGCTGAGTGAGTTTGTTATTGGAAGAAGTAGTAAGAAGAATGTTATGGGAGCCATTAAAGATGCAACACCCAAAAAGGCCTTTAAGCTTTACGGTGTTTTTGGAATATTAGCCGGCTTTGCAATTTTATTTTTTTATACAACAGTAGCGGGATGGATTTATTCATATATTTTAAAAGCACTTTTAGGTGTTTTTAAACATACAAGTGCCGGGGAGACAAGTGCTATCTTTAATCAAACAACCCTAGGTCCTATAGAACCTGTGTTATGGCAAATTCTTGTAATAGCTGTGGCAAGTAGCGTCCTCATACTAGGCGTTAGAACAGGCATAGAAAAGCTTGCTAGATTTGGCATGCCAATATTATTAGTGCTATTATCTATTTGTGCCATTAGAGGATTGTTTTTGGAAGGTGGAGAAGAGGCTCTTAAATTTTTATTCCTACCAAATTTTACAGATATTTCAATTATTCATGTGGTTATGACAGCTCTTGGTTTAGCATTTTTCAAATTATCCCTAGGGATGGGGACAATGCTTACTTATGCAAGCTATTTTCCAGATGATAATAACCTGTTTAGTAATGCTGTAAAAGTGGTAATAGGAGATACGTTTGTTTCTTTATTAGCAGGGATAGCAATATTTCCCTCAGTATTTACATTTGGAATAGAGCCAGGAGCGGGACCAGCCTTGTTATTTGAAACAATCCCCCTTATTTTTTCTCAGTTACCAGGAGGGAACATACTCATGGTGCTGTTTTTTTGTTTAACGGGACTCGCAGCAACAATGGCCATGATTTCTATATTTGAAGTACCCGTTGCCTATCTTTCAGAAGAAACAAAAATATCTCGAACCATGTCCGTTATACTAACAGCAACGATTGTTATTGTGGTAGGTAGCGTGACAACATTATCATTTAACTCAGAAGCACTCTTTGGCAGTGTTCGTTTATTTGGAATGACACTGTTTGATTTCTTTGATCATGTATCTTCTAACATACTGATGCCTGTGGGCGGACTACTAGTTGCAATTTTAGGTGGTTATATTTTAAAAAAGGATATTATAAAAAGAGAAATGGTTGAAAAAAATGGCGTTAGCATAGGTGTTATGAATCTATTTTATTTTATACTGCGCTATATTACACCTGGTTTATTAGTCATTGTATTTTTATCAGCATTAAAGATTATTTAGGAGGGATTACCATGGCACCCAAAAAAACATACGCTGTTAGAAGAGGGCGAGAAACTGGATTATTTAAGACTTGGGCAGAGTGTCAAAAACAAGTGATTGGATTTTCAGGGGCGGAATATAAAAGTTTTATAACGTTAAAAGAAGCTGAAGCATATATTGAAGGTGCATCGGAAGAAGTAGTAGGGGAAGATTTTACCACAGATGATGGCAATCAAAGCGTAGAAGTTGTGGTTGCTTACGTAGATGGAAGTTATGATGTGAAGACACACCAATATGGATCTGGGGTTGTTATTTTGTGGAAAGGTGAAAAACAGGTATTTAGCTTTAAGGGAGATACCCCCCAGCTTGCAGATATGAGAAACGTAGCAGGTGAAATTGTAGGCGCTCAAAGGGCAATGGAATTCGCACTAGAAAACAAAGCTAAGAAAGTAATAATCTACTACGATTATGAAGGTATAGAAAAATGGTGTACAGGTGCATGGAAAGCTAAAAAAGAAGGAACGCAAATGTATGCCCAGGCCTATGAAAGGTTAAAAAAACAGATTGAGGTTGAGTTTGTAAAAGTTAGAGCCCATACAGGAGACAAGTATAATGAAGAAGCTGATATCCTTGCAAAAAAAGCAATAGATTTGCTATAAGCGAAAATTTACCTATATACTTATAGGGTACAAACGACTATACTATAACAGTAAGACAAGGGGACGACGCTTGATGATTACTGCCTACAACGCCTAATATACGTAAAGGATTTAAACGTAGGTATTAAGGGGGTGTCACTAGATGATAGGATGCGATACAGATATCTATTGTAATGCATGCGGAGAAAAGTTAGATACTATTCCAAAAGCTAATGTATGTAAGGAACACTTGAGTATCAACAAAGAATGGGGATACTTTTCAGGTAAGGATTTTATGATACACTCTTTTATAATATGTGAGAAATGTTATGATCAATGGACGGATACGTTTGCAATTCCAGTTGAAAAGGCAGTTCAAACAGAGTGGGCATGTAGGCTTCCAGAGGAGGTCCCGGATCTAAAAGATAAAGAGCCACGTGAGTAACGTGGCTCTTTATCTTTGTAATAACATTTAAATTAATAAAAATTAAATTAAGTATTGTAATTCCAAGAAAAATAGTATATGATAATGATAATCATTACTGTGATGAAAAGAGGGATAATATGATTGTTCGCCTACTTAAATATTTAGATGAAGGAAACGATTTTTCAGACAAGGCGGTACAACTAAACTTAGGACTAAGTGAGTTTATGGCACAACACTATAAAGAACAATTAGTTAAAGGCCAATATATAAAAAAGGTAGACGGCTTGGGATGTAATACAGCTTGCAGTTCATGTGCCTCAAAATGTGCTTATGCTGGATCCATGGACAATCAAGTTATTATGTGGGAAATTACAGACAAAGGCTTAAATGTTATCCAAAAAAATTAAGAGAAGGTGATATAATGAAGAATCTAACAGAAGCCAATATAGGAGAAAAAGTTACGGTTAAGGGCTTAGATAAAGACAGCACGGTTAAAAAAAGATTACTTGAGATGGGTGTTACGCCAGGTGCCACATTGCAAGTCACTGGTAAAGCGCCACTTGGAGATCCTATAGAAGTATTAGTAAGAGGATACAAACTCACACTTAGGAAAAATGAAGCAGATGCTATTTTAATATAGGAGGGGATCATATGCAAACTATGCCAATGTCATTTGCGCCAATAGGTAGCAAAGTTGAAATCGTCAATATCTTAATGGGGCAAACGTTAAATAAAAAGCTAATGGAAATGGGACTTAGTACAGGAAGTCAAATTCAAATTGTTAAAAATGATGGTGGACAATTAATACTAGGAGTAGCAGGTAGTAAATTAGCCCTAGGTCAAGGGATGGGCCAAAAGATAATGGTTAAACCGGTATAAAGGTTTAATTATGACCAAGTGATGATAATGATTATCAATGCTAACTATAAAAGAATAGGGAGATGAAATATGAGTTGTTTTGCATTAGCAGGTAATCCCAATAGTGGGAAAACGAGCTTATTTAATATATTAGCAAAAACGAGGCAACACGTAGGAAACTGGCCAGGCGTAACTGTAGAGAAAAAAGAAGGAACCGTTAAACATAAAGAACAGACTCACACAGTTGTCGATTTGCCAGGTACATATAGTTTAGGAGCTTACTCAGAAGATGAGATTGTTGCAAGGAACTTTATCTTGCAAGACAACCCGGATGTGGTTATCAATGTGTTAGATGCTACTAATATAGAAAGAAATTTATATTTAACCGTTCAAATGATGGAAATGGGAGCAAACATGATTTTGGCTCTTAATATGATGGATGAGGCTGGTTCAAGAGGCATAAAGATTAATGCCCCCAAGCTATCTAAAAAGATGGGAATCCCTATAGTTGAGACAATTGCAACTAAATCACAAGGTATTGAAGAACTCATGGATACTGCAGTGGCAGCTACAGGGAAATCAAGTGCGCCAACAATCTTAGATTATGGTCCGGATATAAATAAAGAAATTGAATCCCTCAAAAAGATTCTGAGTCCCTACAGTGAGAAACTAGATTATCCGTTACACTGGGTGGCTATTAAGCTGTTAGAAAATGATAGCTACATAGTAGAATTAGTTAAGGAAAAGCTAAGCCCTTCAATTATTGATGAGGCGCAAAAATCAATCGATATTATTGTAGACAAAGTTGGTTTTGAGCCGGAGATGGGTATTGTAGATAAAAGGTATAATTATATATCGGAGGTTTTAAAGGGGTGCCTAGAAAGGCCTTCAGAAGATGTTGTAACAACATCTGATAAGATCGATAGGATTGTTACCCATAAGTTTTTAGGGCTACCTATATTTGCTCTTATTATGCTCACCTTATATCAAATAACCTTTATCGTAGGAGCAGGCCTGCAGGAGATTATGGAAGGTTGGTTTGAAGCGTTTGGTGAGTTTGCAAGTGGTATGTTGGAAAATATGGGAGCTAGCGAGTTACTATCTGCTTTTGTCTCAGATGCTTTAGTTAGTGGTGTTGGAGCAGTCGTGACCTTTTTGCCGTTGATTATGGTGATGTATTTTTTAATTGGTCTTTTAGAAGATAGTGGCTATATGGCTAGAGCAGCCTATGTTATGGATAAGATAATGAGAGCCTTAGGACTACACGGGAAAACCTTTGTATCGATGATTCTTGGATCAGGATGTAATGTGCCAGCTATTATGTCAACTAGAACATTAGATAGTAAAAAAGATAGAATGATTGCAATTCTTATTAATCCGTTTGTATCATGTGGCGCTAAGATTCCGGTGTATGCTTTGTTTATTGCGGCCTTCTTTAGTTCATATCAAGGGCTAATTTTATTTGGACTTTATGCACTAGGTATTGCAATAGCGTTGTTATCAGGCATGATATTTTCAAAAGTATTATTTAAAGGTGAAGTCTCTTATTTTGTAATGGAATTACCACCTTATAGAATACCGTCAGTAAAAAATGTTAGTTTATTAATGTGGGAAAAGGCAAGTTCTTTTTTAACAAGAGCAGGGAAAGTAATATTTCCTATGGTAATTGTTCTATGGGTTTTATCCATATTCCCATTAGGAGTTGAAAAAAATAGTGCGGAGTCTTTATTAGGAATGATCGGTAGTGTCATAGCGCCACTATTTAAACCAGCAGGTTTTGGAACTTGGCAAGCAGGTGTTAGTTTAGTAACTGGCGTTGTGGCTAAAGAAGCCGTTATTTCTACAATGGGAATGGTATATGCGGGGGTAGAAGAAGGTACGGTCTTACTTGCGACGATTAAAAATGTGTTTACGCCCCTCACAGCTATTTCGTTCATGGTAATGACATTGCTATACACACCATGTCTCACAACTTTAGCAACGATTAAAAAAGAAACAGGCTCCACTAAATGGATGTTATTTTCAGCAAGCTATACATTTGCAATTGCGTATGTAGCAGCAGTAGCCGTTTTCCAAATAGGGACGTTATTAGGATTTAGTTAATTTAGGTATAATAAAACAGTTATTATGGGCTAACAAAGCTATTATAAAGCTAACTTTAATGAGTTGGTTTATAATAGCTTTTTTGTGTGCAGAATACTATTGGCCAAATTTATTGTAGATTGAGGGATAAAAGGATATAATAGAAAGATACAACATAAAGGTGGCACATAAGAGTGATAGAATTATAAATTAGAAATGAGGATTTTAATGTTAGATATATGTTTACTTGGAACGGGTGGCATGCTTCCTTTGCCAGATAGATTTTTAACAGCTATGTTAGCAAGATATAATGGAAGAAAGCTTTTGATAGATTGCGGTGAAGGAACACAAGTGACCATGAAAATGTTAGGGTGGGGATATAAGACGGTTGATGTTATTTGCTTTACCCATTACCATGGAGATCATGTGACAGGTTTGCCAGGACTATTATTAACCATAGGCAATACCGGTAGGACAGAGCCTATAACGATTATTGGTCCACCAGGGCTTAAAGAAATTGTTAATGGACTGCTTGTGGTTGCAAAAGATCTAAGTTTTGATATTATATTAAAAGAACTACCAGACGAGGCTCAAATGCTAGAAGTTGGCGAGTTTGTCATTTCAATTGTTCCGGTGGATCATAGGATACCATGTTTTGCCTATAGTGTTGAAATAAAAAGACAACCAAGGTTTATGATAGACAAAGCAAAAAACAACAATATTCCTCAAAGGCACTGGAAAAGATTACAGTACGGGGAAACGGTTGTAGACGGTCATATGACTTATGAGCCTCACATGGTGCAAGGTGAAGGTCGCACAGGAATAAAAGTTGGATACTGCACAGATGGGCGTCCAAACCCGGGCATTGTAGATTTGATACATCAAGCAGATCTTTTTATATGTGAAGGCCTATATGGGGAAATGGAGAGCCAAGTACAGGCAGCTAAGTATAAACATATGATTTATTCAGAGGCTGCTTCCCTTGCAAAGCAGGGACAAGTAGGGGAGTTATGGTTGACACACTTTAGTCCAGCTAATATATATACCAAAGAAGGACTTGAAAATGCAACAGCTATTTTCCCTAATACTATATTAGGGGAAGATCGTATGACAAAAACACTTGTATTTGAAGATTAAAAAAATTAAAAATAAGGGGTGGCATGTATGCGTAAGGTAATCGCGGTACTGATGATGATATTTGTAGTTGTATTTTTTTATAGTTCGCTTCAAAAAAGGCAACCAGAAAGTAAAAAGAAAAAAGAAATAATCGAAGTCATTGCAGACTTAAATGATCAAGTAGAAAAAAAATACCCAGATAATCCAATAGAGATTATAGAGATTCATAATGAAATTATAAATATGCTATATGGTAAGGAGCTAACAGAAGAAGAAACAACACAAGCTGTTGAAGTTCAAAGGAAATTGTACGCAGAGGAGTTTTTGGCCCTAAATCCTATAGAAAAGCACATGTTAGAAATAGCTAGGGAAACGGTCATGAATGGAGAAAAAGAAATAAAGATTATAGGCAGTAAGGTTATGAATTCCTACAATGACCCACCGGGTACCATGAGGGTACAAGTTGTTCATTATACCAATAAGCAAGACCAGGATCTAGTGCGGGAGTATATCGTGAAAGAAGAAAACTCACCATCGTCTGAAAAAAAGAAGTGGAAGATTTTTGGATGGGAGAATATAGGCGTTGCTAAAACCCAGGAGGAGAAAGAGTGAAAGACATATTAGTATTAGCAATAGAAACATCTTGTGATGAAACAGCAGCAGCAGTTGTAAAAAATGGGCGGTATGTATTGTCGAATATTATATCGACTCAAATTGAAACTCATAAAAAATATGGTGGGGTAGTACCAGAAATCGCCTCTCGAATGCATGTGCAAAATATTAATCCTGTTATCCAGGAAGCTTTGGACGCTGCAAGTGTAACTCTAGATGATATAGATGTTATAGGAGTGACTTACGGGCCAGGACTTGTGGGTGCTTTATTAGTGGGTGTAGTTGAAGCAAAGGCCTTAGCATTTGTAAAACAAAAACCATTAGTAGGGGTCCATCATATAGAGGGGCATATTTCTGCTAACTATATTGAAGATCCCAATCTTAAACCACCTTTTATATGCCTGATTGTGTCCGGGGGGCATAGCCACTTGGTTCATGTAAAAGATTATGATGAGTATGAGATATTAGGCAAAACAAGGGATGACGCAGCAGGAGAAGCTTTTGATAAGGTTGCACGTGCCATTGGTTTAGGATATCCTGGAGGACCTAAAATTGACAAATTAGCGAAAGAAGGTAATCCACATGCCATTGAATTTCCAAGGGCGAATATAAAGGACAACCCTTATGACTTTAGCTTTAGTGGCGTAAAGTCATCGGTTTTAAATTATATCAATCAGTGTGGTATGAAAGAAATTGAAGTCAATAAGGCAGATGTAGCAGCTAGTTTTCAAGCAGCTGTAGTAGACGTGTTAGTGGCGAATACCATAGCTCTTTCTAAAGATAAGGGTATTAAGACCATAGCATTAGCTGGAGGCGTAGCAGCTAACCAAGCATTAAGGGCAAAGATGCAGGAAGCTTGTGAAAAAGAAGGAATAATATTAAAATACCCAGCCATGGGACTGTGTACTGATAATGCAGCTATGATTGGATCAGCTGCATATTTTGAATATATAAAAGGTGTGCGCCATGGATGGGACTTAAATGCCGTTCCAGGATTGAAGCTAGGTCAAAAATAAAGGTTCTATGTGAAAAGTAAAAAGGGGTGGGAATATGCGAAAAACATTGCGTTGGATTATGTCAGGGGCTATTGGGCTCCTAGGATTATTACCAGTATCTAAATTGTACGAAATGGGCATGATCCCAGAAAATGTTACAGGGATATTTAGTGTGCTATATTCAAACATTGAAATCATTATATTTATAATTATAGGGAGTATAGCATTTTTTACAGTAGCAAATCCCATAGCAAGAAAAATATCATATAAATTAGAATCTATCTTAGAAGAAAACACGTTACAGGAAATTTTAATATCCGTCATATCTATAGCCATTGGACTTGGGATTGCTAACCTCATAGGGAACGCATTTGGACCTAATAAAAAGTACACGCCTTTTATACTATTACTATATATAGGTCTTGGGTATTTTGGGTATCATACAGCTCAATCAAAAGTAGAAGAAATTAAAAGGTGGTTTTCTAAAAAACCTGCATTGCAACATAATGTACTGGAGAACGAAGCGACTCCGAAGATTTTAGATACCAGTGTAATTATTGATGGAAGAATTGTAGATATCCTTAAAACAGGGTTTATTGAAGGAAGAATCGTAATTCCAGTTTTTGTTTTAGAAGAGTTAAGGCATATAGCGGATTCTTCAGATGGGCTAAAAAGAAATAGGGGGCGTAGAGGACTTGATATCTTAAATGAAATTAAAGAAAACTTGGCAGTTCAAGTAGATATTGTAGAAAAAGACTATAAAACAATTAAAGAAGTAGATAGTAAACTGATTAAACTTGCAGAAGAGCTCAATGGGGCCCTTGTAACGAATGATTATAATTTAAATAAAGTAGCCAGTTTTCAAAAAATGAAAGTACTTAACATCAATGACTTAGCAAATGCAGTTAAGCCTGTTGTGCTACCAGGAGAAGAAATGCATATTTTAGTTTCTAAAGAAGGTAAAGAAGATACCCAAGGCATAGGCTATTTAAATGACGGAACAATGATAGTCGTTGAAGGTGGACGGAAATATGTAGGAGAAACCATAGAAGTGATTGTAACCACAGTTCTCCAAACAGCCGCTGGCAGGATGATTTTTGCCAAGTTGAAGGGGACGGTTAACAAACTTATCTAGTCTCAATAGATATAATTGCACTACAGTCATATTATTGACTTTGGTGCTTAAATGAAGGGAGAAAATATGTACTGTAGTGTTGTGATTGTAGCAGCAGGTAGTGGAAGGCGTATGGGCACAGAAGTAAAGAAACAGTATTTGAAGCTAAATGGAAAAGAGATTTTAGCCCATACAATTGGCCAATTTGAAAAATGTAATCGTATAGATGAGATTATTCTTGTTACAGGGGAAGAAGAAGTGGCGTATTGTCATGAGTATATATGTAAAAAATATGGCTTCTTCAAAATTAAAAATATCGTAGCAGGTGGCAAAGAAAGACAGGATTCCGTATACAATGGATTGCTACAAGTAAGTGAGCAGACGCAGATTGTACTTATTCATGATGGTGCTAGACCTCTAATAGGGATTGAAGAGATTGAGGAAAGTATAGAAGTAGCAAGCCAAGAAGGAGCTTGTGTAGTAGGGGTTCCTCTAAAAGACACGGTGAAAATATGCAATGATAATCAACTTGTAGAACAGACACCTCGAAGAGATACTTTGTGGATCGTTCAGACACCCCAGACCTTTAAATATGATTTGATCATGGCCGCCTATGAAGCAGGAATGAAAAATAATATAGTAGCAACAGATGACGCAATGATGGTTGAAGAGTTGGGTTATCCTGTTAAAATAATCCTTGGGCGTTATGATAATATTAAAATAACCACGCCAGAAGATTTACTAATTGCTAAAAATATGCTGCTGTAGCGTAGTAGGAATGCCATATATAAAGGGGTTTGGAGTAAGGGGAGGAAAGGGGTATTTAAAAAGATAAAAAAAGTTATTAAAACAGCTTGACGCTGAACAAACCCTATGATATATTATATAAGCGTCAGGCAAGAAATAGCGAAAAACATAAAAAAATGTGCTTGACAACGAAAGATAAAATATGTTATATTGGATAAGCATTTTAGATTTGGTTATGGAGGGGTGTCCGAGTGGCTATAAGGAGCTGGTCTTGAAAACCAGTGTCTCCGCAAGGGGCCGTGGGTTCGAATCCCACCCCCTCCGCCAATTTGAAAGATTGAATTCGAGATTAAAAGATAGTTTTTAATTTGGTCGTTCATCAATAATCTAACATGAATGTAATATGTAGGTTAATGGAGAAGTACCCAAGCGGCTGAAGGGGCTCCCCTGGAAAGGGAGTAGGTCGTTAATAGCGGCGCGAGGGTTCAAATCCCTCCTTCTCCGCCAATTACATTTTAATTGGGTGTTTGGAAGGTAAAAAAATAATTTTAATTTGAACTTTGAAAACAAAATAGCAACAGCAAGAATTCGGTCTGTCAACTTAAGCTTTGGGGCTTTAATGAGACGACCAACACATGAAATCAATTCTTAAAAGAAACAAACTTGAGAGAGCAATCAA
>DUUM01000432.1 GCA_012841565.1 Candidatus Epulonipiscium sp.
ATTAAGACCAATAGTTGGTATAAAATAAGCTTGTTGCAAACGTCCGCAGGGGAGTATCTTATCTAATATGCCTGCTCTTAAGAATTTCTACAAATCTAATGTTCCGGTAAAACTGATTTCTTAAAAGTTAATAAACTCGCTAGCGCTCAAACAATTAACTTTCTTAACAGAAATCAGTTTTCCCGGAACAAAGATTTGTGACGAAATTCTTAAAGGCCTACATATTTGAGAACATACTCCCCTGCTGTTTTTTTGCAACAAGCTTATTTTAGTATTAGAGAATTTGATAGGTATCCTTTTTTTGCGACTAAGAATTGAGTATAATTAAATCAAGCTTAAGAAAGTTGTAAGAAATATAGTCTTTTTTCGTAAGATGCACTTGCTATTATAAGTATTAAAGGCAGGTGAGATAGATTATGTTAATTAAAATGATGGGGGGATTTTTGAGTGGAAAAGTTAACGGTCTTGGTATGCGATGATGATCCGGCTATTGTAGATGCGCTAGAGATATTTTTAAAACAAGAAAATTATCAAGTGGTAAAGGCCTATACAGGGAAAGAGGCTCTTAGGGCTTTGGCAGATTACAAGGTTCATTTGGTGCTACTTGATATTATGATGCCGGAATTAGATGGGCTTGCAACAACTTTGAAGATTAGGGAAGAGATGAATATTCCTATTATTATTTTATCGGCTAAATCAGAGGATACAGATAAAATTACAGGGCTTAACTTTGGAGCAGATGATTATGTGACAAAACCTTTTAATGCCTTAGAGTTAATGGCCAGGGTGAAGTCTCAGATGAGGCGCTACACCATGTTAGGGAGTATAGAGGATAATAGTAGCACCATTAAAACTGGAGGCTTAGAGCTGAATACAGATGCCAAAGAACTAAGGGTAGATGGTGAACCTGTTAAGCTAACAGCAACAGAGTACGGGATTATGCTTTTTTTAATGCGAAATATGGGAAGTGTATTTTCAACAGATCAAATTTATGAGCATGTATGGAATGATTTTCCGTGCTCCGTGGATAATACAGTTTCTGTGCATATTAGACGGATTCGTGAAAAAATAGAAATTAACACAAAAGAACCAAAATATTTAAAGGTGGTGTGGGGAATTGGATACAAAATTGAAAAGTATTAAATATAGATTATCAACAAAAATAGTTGCTGCTTTTATTATGTGGGTAAGCCTTGTTGGAGTTTTAGCTAGCAGCTTTTTCTTATTAAGTAATACAGATATAATAGGTGCTAATAGTTATGAGGAAACCTATGAATATAGGATGGGAATGAGTAGGCTTATTCATAACACAGTTGAATATGGGACCCGGTATAAACATGGGCGTAATAAAGTGGAAGACTCTGAGCGCTATCAAAGCATTAAGCAGAATTTGTCGGAAGCTGTTAATTTTAATTACTATATGGGAGATTTAAAAACAGGAGATGTTTCTTATAAAATAAGAAAAGGTTATCAAGCAGAAATGATTAAAAATCAGCCTAATGTTATCTATATAGATCAAGATACAAGTCTTTATAGTTTATATATGATGAGTGATATTAGGGAAATGTTAAAAGAGTCACCACAAGAGCTTTATGTATCCTTAAATGATCCTCTTGTCCCAGGGGATATGTTTTATGATATATTTACTGAGTTTACAGCGGTGAAAGAAATAATACCTTATGCGACAATCGCATTAATTGGAGGCTTATTACTACTGTTGATTTCTTTCGGATACCTTTTAATGGCTTCGGGTAAGAAAGAAAAAGGCGGAGAAGTTTATCTTGCAGAGATTGATAGGATTTATAACGATCTTCAGTCCTTTTTTGTACTCATAGCAGCGGTTGTTTCTATTAGTATTGTGGCCGGTGTTGGACACTTGGATATAAGATATAGCCCTAACGGCGCTATTTTTATAACCATACTTGCGATAAGCGCCATCATAGGAATGACTTATTTCTTTTCTATGCTTAGGCAGTTTAAAAAAGGGATACTCTTTAAAAACACATTAATATGGAAAGTTTTTAGTGGGATTTTAAAACTCATTCGTGGATGTTTTAATCAAAAGGTTTTCAAGATATGGCTACTTGGCTTAATGTTACTTTATGCCTTTATTAATGGTCATTTATTTAGCTTTGCATTAAATAATCGGCGCGGCAACTTTATCTTTGGAAGTATGTTAATTATTGCATTTAATATTGTAGCCCTATA
>DUUM01000433.1 GCA_012841565.1 Candidatus Epulonipiscium sp.
AGAAAGTGGTTACTGGGGTAAACCAACTAGCGTTAATAACGTTGAAACATTTGCTAATATTCCAGTTATCTTACTCAAAGGTGCTGACTGGTTTAAAACAATTGGTACAGAAAAATCTCCAGGAACAAAAGTATTTGCTCTTGCAGGTAAAATCAATAACGTAGGATTAATAGAAGTGCCAATGGGGACAACCCTACGTGAAGTTATTTTTGATATCGGTGGTGGTATTAAAGATGGCAAGAAGTTTAAAGCAGTACAAACAGGTGGCCCTTCTGGTGGCTGTTTAACAGAAAAAGACCTTGATACACCAATCGACTTTGATAATTTAATTGCAAAAGGTTCAATGATGGGCTCTGGTGGTATGATTGTTATGGACGAAGATGACTGTATGCCAGCAGTAGCAAGATTCTACCTTGAGTTTACACAAGAAGAGTCTTGTGGAAAATGTACACCTTGTAGAATTGGAACAACAAGATTGTTTGAAATGTTAGATAAGATTACAAAAGGTAAAGGTACAATGGCAGATCTTGAACTTATGAAAGAACTGAGCCATGTTATTACCGATACATCTCTTTGTGGCCTTGGCCAAACAGCATCTAACCCAGTTTTGTCTACATTAGACGCATTTTGGGATGAATATGTTGCTCACGTAACAGACCATAAATGTCCATCAGGACAATGTACAGCGTTATTAGAATATAAGATTACAGATAAATGTGTTGGTTGTACACTTTGTAAAAGAGTCTGTCCAACAGATGCCATCAATGGTAAAGTAAAAGAATTACATGAGATTGATCAGAAAAAGTGTATCAAATGTGGTGCATGTATGGAAAAATGCAAATTTAAAGCAATTATTAAAGAATAATCTAAAGGGGTGTAAACACTATGGCAGATATTAAAATTACCATCGATGGTAAAGTGATTGAAGTGCCAGCAGGCACTACCATATTAGATGCTGCGCGTAAATTAGACATACAGATTCCAACACTTTGTCATTTAGATTTACATGATACCAAAATGGTCAATAAAGCGGCTTCTTGTAGAATTTGTGTAGTAGAAGTTGCAGGACGAAGAAACTTAGCACCATCATGTGCAACACCAGTTACACACGGAATGGTTATCACAACAGCTTCCCCACGTGTTTTAAATGCACGTAAAGTAGTACTTGAGTTAATGGTTTCAGATCATCCAAAAGATTGTCTGATTTGTGAACAAGCAGGAAACTGTGAGCTTCAATATACATCAAAAAAACTTGGTATGCGTGAAGTAAGATTTGAAGGCAAGCAATCAACTTATCCAAAAGACACATCTAGGTCAATTGTTAGGGATATGGATAAATGTATTATGTGTCGTCGTTGTGAGACTATGTGTAATGAAGTGCAAACCGTAGGGGCTCTCTCGGGTATTAATAGAGGGTTTGATGCAGTTGTATCAACAGCATTCCAGGTACCTCTTTCAGAGTCAGTTTGTACGTACTGTGGGCAATGCGTTGCAGTCTGTCCAGTGGGTGCTTTAACAGAAGCAGAGCAAACAAATGATATCATTAGAGTTCTTGCAGATCCAGATAAAATCGTTATGATTCAAACAGCTCCAGCAGTTCGTGCTGCTCTTGGAGAAGAGTTTGGCTTAGAGCCAGGAACACTTGTTACAGGTAAAATGGTAGCAGCTCTTAGACAACTAGGGTTTGACTATGTATTTGATACAGACTTTGCAGCTGACCTTACCATTATGGAAGAATCAGCAGAGCTTATTGATCGTTTAACACGGTTTTTAGATGGCGATAAGAATGTCGCGTTACCGATCCTTACAAGCTGTTGCCCAGCATGGGTTAACTTCTTTGAGGGTCAGTTCCAAGACCTACTCGATATTCCATCATCAGCAAAATCCCCACAACAAATGTTCGGGGCAATTGCAAAAACATATTTTGCAGAAAAAATTAATGTGCCAAGAGAAAAACTTGTTGTGGCATCCGTTATGCCTTGTTTAGCTAAGAAATATGAGGCGGATCGTGAAGAGCTTAACCACGACGTTGATATGGTTATCTCAACAAGAGAACTGGCTAAACTTATTAAGCAAGCAAATATAGATTTCAACGCTTTAGAAGATGCAGAGTATGATATGCCACTTGGCGAGTCAACGGGTGCTGGCGTAATCTTCGGTACAACAGGCGGTGTTATTGAGGCAGCAACGCGTACAGCATACGAAAAACTAACAGGAGAAACACTAGAAAAAGTGGATTTCCATGCACTACGTGGTTTTGAGGGGGTCCGTTCTGCAACAGTTGCAGTAGGAGATTTTGATCTTAATATTGGAATAGCTCATGGACTTGGAAATGCAAGACAGCTACTTGAAGAAATAAGAGGTGGCAACCCAAGAAACTTCCACGCAATAGAAATTATGGCGTGTCCAGGCGGATGTGTCGGTGGTGGTGGACAACCATACCACGGGGGAGATGCAGAAATTATTAAAAAGAGACAAGCAGCAATTTACACAGAAGATGAGAGAAAAACAATTCGTAAGTCTCATGAGAATCCAGCTATTATTGAGCTATACGAAAACTTCTTAGGTCATCCTATGAGTGAGAAAGCGCATGAATTATTGCATACATCCTATGCGCCAAAAGAAAGAGTTTAAAACTTAAGTAACCTATAGATTAAGTAACTTACAAAAGCCACTAGCAATTTTAGTGGCTTTTTGTTATTATTTAAGAGATGCACAAGTAAAAATGAGGAGTCTGATATGAAAAGTGTAAACCAGATTATTAAATGGACCTTACCAATTACATTTAGCCTTACAATTATCTGTTTTGCTGTCTTGTTATCACTGTCTTTTAAGGGACTATACTATTGGGACATTAGTCATTTATCAATCGCTGAAGAGTCAGACAGAAGTGAACAGCAAATCAAAGAAAATTACGATGTATTAATTGAATACCTAACAGATGAAAATGTAGATAAACTTGAATTACCTTCTTTTAAAATGTCAGAAGCAGGAGAAATACACTTTGTAGATGTAAAAGCTATATTTATGTTTCTAAAAAAAGCAATGTACGTACTAGGGGTCTACAGTATGATTGGGATTATATTTAACATCATGAAAAAGCAGTATAGTTTTTTAAAACATACTGCAGTAGGGACTATTGCTGTTCCTTTAGGGATTCTACTTGCTGTAATGATTAACTTTGATAAAGCGTTTGTATTCTTTCATCATATTGCATTTACCAATGATTACTGGATTTTTGATCCTGATTTAGACCCTATCATTACGATTTTACCCCAAGAATTCTTTTTACACAGTTTTCTACTGATTATTAGTCTCGTACTAATAATGGCACTGATATTAATCATGATACATAAAATGGAGGAGAAATTATGGCAACAATAAAACCGTTTTCAGCAATAAGACCCAATGTTAAGTACGTGGATCAGGTAGCGTCACTTCCGTATGATGTAATGAGCGTTGAAGAAGCAAAAGAAATAGTTAAAGATAATCCTTACGCGTTTTTACAAATAGATCTCCCAGAAGTTTTTTTGGCAGAGGATGAAAGTGAAGATAGTGATATAAAATATAAATATGCTAAAGACCATCTTCAAAAATTAATCAATGAGGATGTTTTAGAAAAGGATAAGGATGAGCGTTACTATATTTATCAACTTCAAAATGAAACCATTACCCAAAGAGGAATTGTAGGCGTGGCTAGTGTTGAAGAATATAACCAGGGAATCATTAAAAAACATGAAAATACGAGGGCTGATAAAGAAGCTGATCGTATTAAACATGTTGATGCCTGCAATGCACATACAGGTCCTATTTTCTTAGCTTATAAAAAGAACAAGGCGTTAAAACAAATTATCCAAGACTATATAGAAAAGAATGAGCCTATCTATAACTTTACGGCAGATGATAAAGTTGTTCATGCGGTTTGGAAGATTAATCAGGAGATCGGTTCTTTAATAACGACAGAATTTGATAAAATAGAAAGCTTATATATAGCTGATGGACATCATCGGGCCGCAGCGGCGGCCACAGTAGGCAATGCAAGGCAAACACCAGGCAGTCAATATTTCTTATCTGTTGCATTTGACGAAGAAGAACTTTGTATTATGGACTATAACAGAGTCGTACATGACCTTAATGGTTTATCAGCTGAATCTTTTTTTGAAACCATTTCAAAAGACTTTACAGTGAAAGAAGAAGAGGGTGTTTATAAGCCTAAAGTAAAAGATAGCTTTGGCATGTATTATGATAAAAAATGGTATAGCCTTGTGGCTAAGGCACATATTGTGGGCAAAGATATAGTGGCATCACTAGATGTCTCAGTACTTCAAGACCATTTGTTAAATCCTGTGCTTGGTATTAAGGAACCTAGAACAGATAATAGAATTGAATTTATTGGTGGGATTAGGGGCTTAGGACATTTGGAAAAGGTTGCAGATCAGTATAACGGAATAGCCTTTGCTATGTTTCCTACATCCATACAAGAATTAATGGCAGTAGCGGATATTAATGAGCTTATGCCACCAAAGTCCACATGGTTTGAACCTAAACTTAGGAGTGGTATATTTATAAATGATTTAGGATAAAATAAATTATATAATAGGGAGATAGAGAAATGTTAGTTTGGAAAGATAAATACAAAATAGGACTAGAGTTAGTTGATACCCAACATGAAAAATTATTTGAACTTGCAGGAGAAATCTATGATTTAGTAAAGATTAATGAGGATACTGATAAATATGACCAAATCGTAGAAGTTCTCCAAGAATTAAAAGACTACACAGTTTTCCATTTTCAAGAAGAAGAAGCCTATATGTTAGAAATACAATATCCTAAGTTTTTTTCTCACAAAATATTGCATGCAGAATTTATTGAAAAGGTTAATAGTGTTAATATTACATCATTAGATGATGATCAAACAAAGTATCTGTTAGAGATGCTCACATTTGTACTGGATTGGTTACAAAATCATATCTTGAAGGTTGATACAGAAATTGTATAACAATATATCCTTAAGCACATATACTATATAAGACAAGAGAAATTTATGGTATAAAGTGAGGGAAATATATGATTGATTTTTATAACTTATTGGGATTTGTTCCGCTTTTCATTATTGATGGCGGGCACGGCGCCACAACCCCCCAAAAGCGAACTCCACAACTTCCAGATGGCACTGTTATTCAGGAATATCAGTTTAATAAGCCCACAGCGGCCTTTACGGCCCAAGACGCTGAGCGGTTGGGGTTTAAAACACTCCTAACATCGCCAGACGATTATGATACCCCATTAAGTATTAGAACAAGTACTGCAAATATGGCTTATTTGGAATATATAAGGCAATTAAATGCCCAAGGCATTGATACATCTAATAAAAATGTGGCTGTTTTTGTCAGTATTCATTACAATGTACTAGGCACTGAGTTCCAAGTTAGGGCAAATGGAATAGAAACATTTTATTACACAGGCAGTGTAATAGGTCAGACCTTGGCTCAAAATGTGCTCGACCGTCTTATTGAGTCTACAGGCTTAGTAAATAGAGGGGCGAAACCGGCTAACTTTTATGTCCTTAGGCATACAATGATGCCAGCAACACTAGCAGAATGTGGATTTATGGATTACTTACCAGAAGCACTGCTGATGCTTAATGTAGAATACCAAAAGACAGTGGCACAGGCCATTGTAGCAGGTGTTTGTGATTTTTATGGTGTACCGTATCAACCACCCCAATAACAATCATAACAGGGCCTCTTATGCGTCATATAGCGTATAAGGGGGACTTGTTTTAAAAGAATATAAAAAAGATAGGTGATAAGATGCTACATGAATTTTCTAGGACGGAGCTTCTCATTGGAGAGGCAGCTATCATAAAACTAAAAAATAGCAAAGTGGCTATTTTTGGTGTCGGAGGAGTTGGGTCATATACTGTTGAGGCGCTTGCCCGTAGTGGGGTCGGTAAGATTGTGATGATTGATAACGATGTTGTCTCACTCACCAATATTAATCGTCAACTCCTAGCGACTACCGAAACAATTGGACAAGCTAAAGTAGAAGCAATGAAAGAGCGTATTCACACAATAAACCCTAAATGTGAAGTGACTATATTTGAAAAGTTATATTTACCAGAAACATCAGAGGAACTTTTAGCTGATGATTATGATTATATTGTAGATGCCGTCGATATGGTCACGGCTAAAATTGATCTAATTGTTAAAGCAAACAAACTGGGGATACCGATTATAAGTGCAATGGGGGCAGGTAATAAAATGGATCCCACACGTTTTGAAGTAGCAGATTTATATGCAACTTCAGTATGTCCGCTAGCTAAAGTTATGCGTAAAGAACTACGAAATCGCGGTATAACAGCTCTAAAAGTGGTATACTCTAAAGAGGTACCTATAAAGCCTTTAGACAGTGAAGAAAATACGGATAGTCGTAAGCAGATACCAGGCAGTATTGCCTTTGTTCCATCAGTGTCAGGACTCATCATTGCGGGTGAAGTTATAAAAGATATTATAGGCTATTAAACTTAAAAGGTTAATAAAAAAGGAGTGTCATATGAATAAAATAAAAGTTGCTATTATAGGATATGGAAATGTAGGACAATATGCAGTAGAGGCAGTAGAAACGGCACCCGATATGGAGCTTGTGGGAATTGTTGAGCAAAGACCAGGCTTCGTAGATAACAAGCCCTTAGAACTTACGAATATTAAGGTAGCAGCTCAGATTAAAGAACTGGGAAAAGTAGATGTAGCGATTTTATGTGTGCCAACAAGAATTACTTTAGCTGTGGCTAAAGAGGCCTTGGAGCTGGGCATTAATACAGTAGATGGTTATGATATACACGGCGAATTATGGGATTTAAAGCAAGCATTAGCTCAAGTAGCAAAAGAAAATAAAGCGGTTTCAATCATTTCAGCAGGATGGGATCCAGGAACGGATTCAATTATGCGTGTTCTTATGGAAGCTATGGCACCTAAAGGGATTACATATACTAACTTTGGGCCAGGAATGAGTATGGGGCATACAGTCGCTGCAAAGTCTAAAGACGGCGTTAAAGAGGCATTATCCATGACAATCCCTACTGGAACAGGCATACACAGAAGGATGGTATATGTTGAATTAGAAGAGGGGGCTAACTTTAATGAAGTAGAACAGGCGATTAAAAAGGATTCCTATTTTATCACCAGTGAAACTATTGTTACACAAGTAGATGATGTAAGCCTCCTGACAGATATGGGACATGGCGTAGAAATGGAAAGAAAAGGCGTATCTGGAAACACTCAAAATCAATTATTTAGCTACAGTATGAAAATAAATAACCCTGCCTTAACTTCCCAAGTACTTGTATGTGCAGCTCGGGCAACTATGAACCAACAACCAGGAGCTTATACTTTAATTGAGATACCTGTAATTGATTTAATTCCTGGAGATAATGAGACTATAATTAGAAAACTGGTATAATATGAGTAAGGACCATAGCAATATAACCTTGAAAAAAATCACAAATTTTAATAATATGCCAATTATTTTATCAGAGACTCTTAAAGAACAGATTATATGTGGTGAGATTAGTGGGGGCACTCAGCTAAAACAAGAGGAAATAGCAAAGCGGTTTAATGTTAGCTTGATACCCGTAAGAGAAGCTATTATCCAGTTAGAAGCACAAGGCCTAGTAAAATGTGTAAGAAATAAAGGAGCGGTCGTCACTAATTTATCTTTAGAAGAGATGAATGAATCTTTTAAACTTCGCGTTATTTTGGAAACTGGGGCAATCAAACAAGCCATACCGAATCTACTAGATGAGCATATTAATATGTTTGAGTTTATTTGTACTAAGATGGAACATGAGCGTGATCCAGTCAGGTGGAGTCGTTTAAACTGGTTATTTCATGAGAGTTTGTATATACCAACTAAAAATCAGAGGCTGATGGATGTATTAGAAAAATTATTTGTAACGATTCAGCGTTATACCATGCTGCAACTTATATTAACCCATGACACCAAAACAGCTAACGAAGACCATCGAAGTCTTATAGCTGCGTGCAAAGATAAAAACATTAATAAGGCTATGAAAATAATAGAAAAGCATATAGAGTCGGAGCGGAAAGAATTAAACCTTAGTATGATTAATGAAGCTTAATAGTTAGGATTTATTAGCTGTTATATGATATAGAATACCATATTCACAGGGGGGAAAAGATGAATTTAATAAGTGGCGCTATAGGATTGGTTATTATGATAGGATTGTTGGTATTATTTAGAGATAAAGTAAGAAATTTAGATATATATTTTAAAGTAGGTATATTTAGTGTAATTGTGGCTTTAATTGGTTATACATATAGTGAATTTGATCCAATAGGCATATTGGTTTCTATGATAGCAATCGTAGTGTTTATGATGTCTATTATTTTGAAAATCTATATTATGATCTTTAAAAAGATAACAGGACCACTCATCAAAATAAGTATGTTTGCCTTATTTATTGGAATGGTCTGTCAAGTGTTTATTCTGCGTGGTGAATGGATAGGTCTTTCACATGGTTTAGTTGGGGTGTTTCTAATATTAAGAAATCTAATGATAGCAATTATATTAGGTGGTATTTTGATTAAAACTTATAATATCATATTTGTAGAAAAGAATGATACGATTAATGAAGAAGAATAATTCTTGACAAATAAAGAATAGTAACATATGATTAGTATAATTAAAACAACTTAAAGACTGTGATAAGAAGAGTATATTCAAATATAGTTATAGAGAGCTGATGAGGGTGGAAATTCAGTATGAAGTTTGAATAGAAGAACATCTTGGAGTCTCCAACCGAACACCATTGTTAGTAGGCCTGGACGGAATCAAACCGTTATCATTGAAGCGTATCGATCTGTTAAATATGTAACTGATCTGTGCGAGTAAGAGGATTACATGATTGTAATCAATAAGGGTGGCACCGCGAGATATAAGTTCTTCGTCCCTACAAGGTTTGTTCCTTGTTAGGGATCGAAGGGCTTTTTTTATTGCTTTAAAATAAATATATAAATGACTTAGGAGGCAAGAAGGATGGAAAAACTTATTTTACCAGAAGGCTATACACCAAAACTAACATTAAAAGAAACAGAAATTGCCATTAAACAATTAAAAGATTTCTTTGAAAAGGCACTTGCAAGAGAGCTAAAGATTATGCGCGTATCTGCACCCCTATTTGTAAAACCGGAATCAGGGTTAAATGATAACTTAAGTGGAGAAGAAAGACCTGTTACATTTGATATTAAAGATGATAACTATGCCATGGTTGAAATTGTACATTCCCTAGCCAAGTGGAAACGTATGGTCTTAGGTCGATATGGCCTAGGAGTAGATGAGGGGATCTACACAGATATGAATGCCATAAGAAGAGATGAAGTTTTAGATAATACACATTCACTATATGTAGATCAATGGGACTGGGAAAAAATAATCACTAAAGATATGAGAAACGAGTGGACACTCATTCATATTGTAAAAAGAATATACAGAGTTTTTCTAGAAACACAAAACTATGTTAATGGACTGTATCCAACCCTAGATAAACTACTTCCAGAAGAAATAACCATTATTACAGCCCAGCAATTAGAAAATATGTATCCAGAGCTGACGCCAGATGAAAGAGAACATCGCATAGCAAAAGATAAAAAGGCTGTATTTATTATGCAAATTGGAGCAAAACTAGAATCAGGTCAACCACATAGCAATAGGGCACCAGACTACGACGACTGGTCCTTAAACGGTGATATCATATTTTGGAACCCATTACATGAGAAGGCTCTAGAACTCTCCTCTATGGGCATTAGAGTAGATGAAGAGACATTAGAGAAACAATTGGCTATTGCAGGGTGTGAAGAGCGTAAGGAATTTACATTCCATAAAATGCTCCTAGAAGGCAAGCTCCCTTATACAGTGGGTGGTGGGATTGGGCAATCTCGTATTTGCATGTACTTCCTACAAAAGGCACACATCGGAGAAGTTCAATCTTGTGTATGGCCCGACGAAATGATTAAAATTTGTAGTGAAAATAATATTACGTTGTTGTAAAAAATAGCAGGAAGTTGTGTTGCCAAGGTGACGCTTCATTTTCCGTAATGCGGAAATAAGCCTATTTAAACTAGCAAAAAAAGCAAGTCCCTATAAATTCATAGGCGACTTGCTTTTAATTTTTAATCTATATTTCGTTTACCAAAGCTTCTAAAAGTTCTTTGCTTATTTCTTCTGTAGGCATGGTAACATCGAAACCATCAGCCAGTACTTGTGTTTCTTCTTTTACAAGGATAGTAGCATTAAACATTACACTTGAATTTGTCGGATCTGATACTTTTATTACGTTGTATAGATTTGTGTAGTACTTGTTGTTTTCTTTCCAAGTACGCATGCGTAAGGAGCTTCCGGCTAACATAGTAGAGACCATATCTGCGCCTTCAGCGTATCCTGCGTTCCAGCTAGCGAGTATCTCATCTGCCATTCCTTCTTTAGCAAATTCTAGTTTCGCTTCTTTTAACAGGTCTACAATTTGTTTTTTACCTTCTGGGAACGTAGTAGCATACATAGCGTTAAACTCTTCATCTGTTAAAGAATCCATAAAAGTGATAGTAGTATCTATAATTTTATCAAAATTCTTAATACCTATAGTAACGAAGGTATTCGCGAGTTTAACCAAATCTTCAGTCTCTACTTGAAGAACAAAAGCATTACCCTCTTTAGTAATTAGGTTAGTATCGGCATCCTTATAGATTGCTGTTAATTCTTTTAGGAAAGCTGAGGATTTTTCCTGGACTCCCTCTAATGACTTAGGATCAGAAAGTGCATTAAGAGCAAGAGGGGCATCAGCAAAAACTTCTTTAATAGTAGAAAGAGGAATTAGTTTGTTATTAAAAGGTGCTGCTACAACCGTAATACCTGGGTAAAGCTCGTTAAATTTAGGGCTGATAGAAATTGCAAAAGCCTCATCTTTATACTTAAGTGTTGCAAGATTTTCCTTTTTATTATTTTTCTTTTCAACTAAATCAAATGATATAAATGAAACATTCTTTTTAGTATCTGATTTTTGTGTAATGGTTATGTAGTTATCTTTCAGATACGTATTTACAGTTGTCATTAAGGCTGTTTCCTCAGCACTAAACATATCAGCTGGAACCTTCACGTCGCCAATAGAGATTGTACTAACTGTTTGGATAGCTTTGCTTGTAGCAACCGTTTGCATTTCCTCCAGATAGTTTACAAATCCTAAAGTGTCTGCGTTACAACCTGTTAAAACCATACTCAGCAATAAAACTGCTACAATCAATAGTGAAACTTTCTTTTTATACATAATATCTCTCCTTTATATTTGAATTCGTTATAATTATAACATAAGAATTGTAGTGATTACAAGGTGAAGTCTAATAGATTCTGAATTCGTTAAATCCTTCTATTCTCGCTCTTTATGGATGCAAGACAAATTTATTTACTAAAGTATACACAATTGTGGCAATAGATCAAATTTTTATTTAGGAATTTTCTTCTATAATGAGTTTTAACAACTCTTGAGCAACCCTTGATTTACTGAGTGTCGGCAGGGGGATAGTTGCTCCGTTTTTCTTGTAAATGGTTACAGTGTTTGTTTCTTTGCCGAAACCAGCATTGGCATCTAAAATATCATTAGCCACAATCATATCTAAGTTTTTGGTCTGAAGTTTTTCAACTGCATACTTTTCTATATTCTGTGTTTCGGCTGCAAAACCGACTAAAAATTGGTTGGTTTTTGTGCGGCCTAATTCTTTTAATATATCAGTTGTCCGTTCTAATTGAAAACTTAAATCACCATCTTGCTTTTTGATTTTGTGTTTAGAGGTAATACTGGGACGGTAATCTGCAACAGCTGCGGCTTTAATAACAATATCAGTTTCATGATATATGGAAATAACGGCCTCGTACATTTCTTGCGCAGATTTTATGGGTATGATCGTTACATTAGGCGGCGCAGGTAAGGTGGTAGGACCTGAAACAAGTGTGACTTTGGCACCTAGTTTGGCAGCTTCGGCAGCAATGGCATAACCCATTTTACCAGTGGAATGATTGCTGATAAATCTAAAAGGATCAATAGATTCTATGGTAGGTCCTGCAGTCACTAGGACTGCCTGGCCACTTAAGGGAGATGTTTTACTCAGAAATTCCTCTACTTGCTTTATAATATTTTCAGGTTCTTCCATACGGCCCTTTGCCTCGTAGCCACATGCCAGCATGCCCGTACGGGGTTCTATAAAATGATAGCCCTGGGTCTTAAGGGTTTGTATATTATTTTGAGTAGAAAAATGATTATACATATGGACATTCATAGAAGGCGCGATAAATACAGGAGATGTCATAGCCAGGAAAGTGGATGAGACCATATCATCAGCAATACCATTAGCAAATTTAGCAATAATATTAGCGGTAGCAGGTGCTACGATAACAACATCAGCCCAGTCAGCAAGATCAATATGAGCGATGATAGATGGGTCGATTTCATTAAAGACATCGGTATAAACTGCGTTTTTTGAAATGGATTGAAATGTAAGAGGTCCAATAAACTCAGTGGCTGACTTGGTCATAATGACTTTGACATTAGCCCCTTTTTGAACGAGCTTACTTGTTAAGGTAGCACTTTTATAGGCAGCAATTCCTCCTGTTACGCAAAGTAAAATATTTTTATCTTTCATAATAACCTCCTAATATATGGTTCAGTTGATTTATATTAAATTGTATTATACCATAGTCTTGCTATCTGGCCTAAACCTTAGTGTAAAGGCAAGAACTTGATGGAGAGGGAGTTTAGCATAAAAATCCCCCGCTAGCATTTTTGGCTTGTAGCCCAAATGCTAAACAGGGGAGTAGAGGAAGATATTGTGTTTTTTACTTCACCAGACTAGAGTAGGAACAGTCCCCGTGAATGCACTAAGCCAACATATCTGCGTAATCTCTATCCACAACTTTGACTGCATACGAGCATGTAGGCTTTAGTTTGAGATCCTTACCCTTAGCGTATTCAATTGCCGCATCTACAAGTTCTCTAGCATAGCCGTGGCTACGGTGATCGGGGTCTACATAGGTTCCGTTAATGTCCATAACACCATTATGGATGGCATATGTTACATGACCTTTATTTTGTGTGTCACCTTCAATATAAAACTTATTATTATCAACATCATGTTTAATATAATCTTTCATGAAAATCCTCCTTATTTAATTTAGTTTTACTATATATTAGTATTATACAATATATGAAGAAAATATACAAATGGATATACATAATTATATGGCAAATAGTGAAAGCTAGAAGATAAAAGGATGTGATTAAGTGATTGGAATAATTGTATCTTTAATTTCAGGGGCTTTAATGAGTATACAAGGTGTATTTAATACACGTGTAACGGAAGAAGCGGGCTTATGGCTCACAAGTGCAATCGTTCAAGGAACGGCTTTTATTATTTGCATAATTGCACTGTGGATAACAAAAGATGGAGATTTAGGTGGACTTAAAGAGGTTAATAAATTTTATTTATTAGGGGGGGTTCTTGGTGCAGGAATTACCTATACGGTTATTAGGGGAATGAGTAGCTTGGGCCCGGCATATGCCATTATGCTGATATTAGTATCTCAGATGATTGTGGCTTATCTTATTGAACTGCTAGGGTGGTTTGGCACAGAAAGTCCTGGTTTTGAGTGGCAAAAATTAATAGGAGTGGCCTTTATGATTGGAGGAATAGTAGTATTTCAGTGGAAGAAGTAATGGATAATGACTAAAAACCTGCCATCTATAGGATATAAATGACAGGTTAGGTGAAATTATAAACTTTAATTAAAGTTATGATTTTTCAATTAAAATGTAGCTGTTCTTGAATTAACCCATTAGCAAGCTTTAAGATTATTTGATTAGTAGAGCCAATATAAGGCAGATCAGTGGTGAGTAGGTCCTGTACAAAAGGACCTTCAACTAGTACATCAATCCATGGTAAGAGTTGTTTGAAGTTTGAATCCTTTAATAACTGCTCATATGTGTACCCTGTATAAACCCAACAATCAAGAGAAAGAAAGCGAATCTCTTCTAATAGGGGAAGAAGGTTATCATATTGTAAAAATGGTTCTCCGCCGGATATGGTAACACCTTTTATAATTGGCATATTGTTTTTAATGCGTGTAATAATTTCATTATGGGTCAAGCTTTCTCCGTAGTCTAGGTTTTGCATATCACCATTATGGCACCCAGGACAATCATGATAGCAACCTGATAAAAATACAACACTTCTGAGACCTTCACCGTTGACAGTAGAATTATCTAAGAATCCAGCCAATTGCAGTGTTTTCATGATAAATTATTTCTATAGACAGCAGTGTTTTTTCCGTTGTGTGCAATACGGTCACTACGCTCAGCAGATTTCCCACCACCAAAACGTTCATCTAAACTAAGATAACCTGTAACTCTACTAATACCTTGAATGTCTGTACTAGAGCATTGTGGGCAAATAGAGGAGTTTTCTTGAATACGGTGTCCACAATCCTTACAATATCTAAGATGAAAGTTAATACCCATATAACTAATATTTGATTCCTTATAGGCATAATCTAGGATTGAAAGAATGGTTTCACCTGTGGGGTAGCCATCTATTTCAATATAACTAATATGCCCTGCATTACACATGGCATGAAAAGGCGCTTCAATTTGAATCTTATCTTTAATAGAGATGAGATGACCAACAGGAACGTGGTAGCTGTTGGTGTAATAATCTTTATCAGTAACGCCCGGAATATCACCAAATCTTTCTTGGTCTTGAGCTATAAATCTTCCGCTTAGACCTTCAGCAGGGGTAGCATAGCAACTCCAGTTGAGCTTTGTTTCTTTTGTAGCATTATCCGTGAAATCTCTAATATACTGTATAATACGGTATCCGAGTTCACGGGCCTCTGGGGTTTCGCCGTGATGGGAACCTAATAAAGCGGTTAAAGTTTCAGCAAGACCTATAAATCCAATCGACCAACTTCCATTTTTAAGGATAGGCTCAATGGTATCGTTAGGAGATAAGCCTTCTGATCCTAGTAGCAAGTGTTCGCCAGCAACAAAAGGAAGATCTTTAACTTTTAATTTAGCAAGAATACCGTAGCGGTGCATTAAAGAGTCTTTAGCAAGTTGTAAGCGGGAGTCTAAAATAGTAAAGAATTTATTGACACTCCCCTTAGCAAGTATACCAATACGTGGTAGGTTAATGGTAGTAGGTGCAATATTACCACGCTTAGCTGGTCCTTCAGGCCCATTAATATTAGAACAGACATATGTTCTGCAACCCATAGTCGCAGGAAGGATTCCTTGGTCGTAGTATTTTTTATTAAAATCAGCATCTAAATTCATAAAGGTTGGATTCATGCGCTTAGCAGCAACTTTACAAGCCAGTTCATAGAGATAAAAATAAGGATCATTCTTTTCCCTATTGACACCTTCTTTAACTCTAAATATAATGTTTGGGAATATAGGTTGTTCCCCTTTACCCAGTCCTTTGTCATATTCTAACAAAAATGCCTCACAAAGAAGCGCAGCATCTTCAGTTAGTGGAATGCCTAGATTAAGGCTACTAAAAGGAACCTGGGACCCAGCACGGCTATGCATAGTATTTAAATTATAGACAATTCCCTGCATTGCTTGGTGGACACGTTTGCTTAATTTTTGCCTAACAAAGGTATCAAAGTCATCTTGAGACATTGTTGTTAGTAGAGCCTTAAATTCATTTATAATCTCATCACGAGTAAGCCCTACATAAGGTGCCAAATCATTATCAAAGTTTACATGAGATTGGCCACCGAACATATCATTTTGAGATGCTTGTAATAAAATACAAGATAATTCGGCAGCAGTTTCAATACGTTTAGGTGGTTTGATCGTTCCATAACCAGTATTAAATCCACGTTTGAGCAAATCGCCAGTATCAATATGTAAGCAATTTGTAGTAAGATTATAACTATCTAAATCATGATAGTGCAAATCGCCAACTTCATGGCGCTTAGCGAGATCTTTAGGCATTTTTGATAAATTATGCCATTTATTTGTTTCGCTAGCAATACGAAGAAGTTTAGATGAGAAGTTATTTCCAACGTTTGCATTATCGCGGTCAGTTTCAATTCCTATATTATGAACCGTATGCATTAAATCTGACTTCATATCACGAAGGCGTGTACGTTCCTTACGGTAGTTTGAATAGGCAGATGTAACATGATTTAATGCTAGATTATCTAATGTGTCTTCAATTAAATCTTGAATCTTTTCAACATCAATTTCTTTGATATTACGCTCAGAAATATTTTTAGAAACTAAACCTGTAATTTGATCAACATCTAATTCTAAGTTTAACTCGTTTGCAGATAGAGATATGGCATTTTGTATTTTAAATTTATCGAATTCTACCCTTCGACCATCCCGTTTTATAACATAGCATAGCATATGTATCCCCCCAAAGTTTTATGATGACGCATCTGTGTAAACACAATATGTAGTTGTTAAACACTATTTATATACTACATGTTGTACATAGGGAAGTCAAGAGATTTTAGGGTAATTTATAAACTGTTCTTTAGAAAGGAGTATTATGTATATACCAAAAGAATTAATCATATTAGATTTAGAAACCACTGGTTCTCAGCCTGTGAAAGATGAAATTATAGAGATAGGGGCTGTGAAGACAATTAATGGAGAGATAGTTGATATCTTTAGCCAGCTTATCCAACCTAGAAGTGAGATTCCGGAGTATATTGCAATGTTAACAGGTATTCAGAATGATATGGTAGCTGATTGCCCATATATAGAGGAAGTATTGCCAAGATTCCTTGATTTTTGTAAGGATAATGTTATTGTGGGGCATAATGTGGCCTTATTTGATTATCGCATGCTCAAGGTCAAAGCTAATAAGCAGGGATATGCTTTTGAGAAACAGGCTATTGATACGTTGATAATTGCTAGAAGATTTTTAACACATTTGCCTAGCCGTCGATTAGGAGACCTATGTGAATATTATAATATCGACTTAACTAATGCTCATAGGGCCTTCCATGATGCAAAGGCAACTCATGAGTTATTAAGGCATCTTATTAAAGACTATTACAATGAAGCGCCAGAGGCGTTTTTGCCCCGTAAAATGGCGTGGAAGGTTCCAAAACAAAGTCTAATAACAGCAAGGCAAAAGGGTTTTTTAAGGTATCTTCTAACGGCTAACAACATTAGTTTAAAAGAAGATATTAATAAGCTATCAAAATCAGAAGCAAGCCGAAAAATTGATACAATTATTAGGGAACATGGAAGAGAATACTAAAATATAAATATATTACATATTACGTGCATATACATAATAGTAATTAGTTATGACATATAAAAGCTCAAAATCTTGAAAATAAAAGATTTTGAGCTTTTATATTATAAGGAGGGATGAAATGTGTCCAAAATCTCATAGAAATGCTAAAAACTATTATAGGAAAATGCCCATACAGACCCCAGGGGAACAATTACTTCCATTACCTACAGGGGCGCCTATTGAAGAGTATATTTTAGAGTACTATGGAAGTATAGCCGAGGGATTAGGAAATTCACCAAGTGCCAGTGTTGAAATTATTAATCAAAGGTATGCAAATATAAGACTACCGCAGGAGGAAAGAGAGTCGTTTTTAATACACAATCCTTCAGAGGCTGTCACATTACCCCTATTGTATGGATTAAATGCTAGAGAGGCACTAGATGAGGCAGGCATTCTTCTTTTTCACACGTATCCCTATGGAGAGCTTAGAGGAAGAGGAGTTGTGGTTGGAATTATAGACACAGGAATAGATTATCCAAATAGTGTCTTTAGATATGAAGATGGTACAACAA
This sequence comes from Candidatus Epulonipiscium sp., assembly GCA_012841565.1. Next base: position 17,891 of record DUUM01000433.1, read on the forward strand.
GAATTCAAAGGATATGGGACCAATCCATAGAAGGAAGCCCACCAACAGGATTTAAGTATGGAACAGAATATATGAAAGAGCAAATTAATGAAGCCCTTGCAAGTCCTGATCCATATAGCGTTGTTCCAAGTAGAGATGAGAATGGTCACGGTACAGTTATTGCGGGTATTGCAGCCGGCTATGATAGAAGTGGGGCTAATGAATATACTGGGGGTGCACCAGATGCAGAACTTTATATTGTTAAGTTAAGGCCAGCAAGTGAATATTTAAGACAGTATTATTTTATTAAGGATGGCGCTTATGCTTGTCAATCAAATGATATTATGCTTGGCGTAAGATACTTAATACAGTCTATAAGAGAAACTGAGAAGCCTATGGTTATATGTCTAGCCATAGGGACAAATGATGGTGCCCACGATGGCTCGAATATTTTAGAATCAGTCCTACAAGAGATCTCCGCCCTTAGAGATATAGCCCTCGTTATTTCAGCAGGTAATGAAGCGAATACGGGGCATCATTATTCAGGAACATTAGTAGGTAGGCCTAGTGATAGTTTTGAAGTTAATGTTGCAGAGGGTGAAGAGGGGTTTGAACTTATCGTGTGGAGTCGTAATCCGGATAAGATTTCAATATCTATTCGTAGTCCAATAGGGACTATTATCGAAAAAATCCCTGTTACACCCGGTGGATTCGAAAGAATTAAGTTGCCATTAGAAGAGACGGTGGTTACGGTACTGTATCAGTACCCAGATCCTAGGAATGGTGCAGAAGAAATAACTGTGAGGCTTGATAAACCTACTAATGGGATTTGGACATTTACTGTATATGGAGATTATGTTGTAGACGGAAGATATGATGCCTGGCTCCCCAAGGATGGTTTTTTAGATTCTGGAACAAGGTTTTTACAACCAGATCCATTTATAACTTTAACGATTCCAGCTACCATGTCGGATTCTATTGTTGTAGGGGCTTATGATAATATCGATAAAAGTATGTTTGCAGGGTCTAGTAGGGGACCAACCCGGGCAGAGATTATTAAACCTGATCTAATAGCACCAGGCGTAAATGTAAGGGCGCCACAAGTAGGGGGAGGTTATACATCTTACACTGGCACAGGAGCCAGTGCTGCCGTGACAGCAGCGGCAGCAGCACTATTATTTCAGTGGGGGCTTATAGAAGGGAACTTACCCTTTATGAATACAAACACAATTCGTGCAATATTAATACGAGGAGCGACGAGGCAAAAAGGAGTTGTTTATCCAAATCCAGTTGAGGGTTATGGAAGATTAAACTTACTGAGTAGTTTAGCATTATTATAAATAGGCAAGAGGTGAATGATGGCTAGGTATATAGGAAAACTAAGAAGCCTTGAAATAGCAGATCAATTTTTAGAAAGAGATGAGGTAATAGATGTAATTGTTACATTTAATAACGTTAATATGAAAATGCCTGTAACAGTCAATCAAACCACTATTGCATACCCGCCCCAAAATCCCTATATAGGCATAAGGGGAACATTGGAAGGTATAACAAAAAATCTCAATGAATTTTCAAGTGACTTTACCACCGTGACACTTGCCCCTGTTTTAGGCATTGAACCATTAAATATTACCCCAGCTGATTTCAAACCTACATCTATCTTAAAACAGCCTCAAGAATTTAAAGGAAAAGGTACTTTAATAGGAATTTTAAATACGGGTATTGATTATACCAATCCTGCTTTTATAGATGCTAATGGAGAAACAAGGATTGAAGCTATATGGGATCAAACCATAGGAAACGAATCTATATATGGTTATGGAACTATATATAATAAAGAAATGATCAATAAAGCGCTACAAAACCCAGATCCCTTTTCAGTGGTCCCCCATAAAGATGAATGGGGTGAGGGCACCATGCTAGCAGGAATAGCTGCAGGTGCTGCAGTATATAAAAATGGGGAGTATACAGGGGTCGCAACAGAAGCAGAGCTTGTTGTTGTCAAGCTAAGACCAGCCCCTCTTGCCTTGCAAAAGATTTTTCATACAATATATAATCCTTTAGGGTTTTCGGGATTAGATGTTGCCCTTGGGGTTCAATATATAGGTAACGTGGCAGCTCAGCTTCAAAAACCTATTTCTGTATGCTTTCCTATAGGAGGCAATACAGGGCCTCATGATGGCAGTGAGGCATTAACCAACATTTTGGGTACTTATGGTGTTAATAGAGGTATAACAATCGTGCTAGCAGCTGGGGATGAGGCGAATAAGGGGAATCATGCGTCAGGGGATTTAAAACAGAATCCACTTCAACAAGTTAAACTAGTCATACCAAAAGGACAGAAAGGCTTTTTAATTGAAATTTGGGTAGCCTTTGGGGACAAAATTGAAGTCTCAATTGTTCATCCTGGGGCAGTAGCATCTATGGGCTCGTCCGTAAGCATAATCCTACTAAATGAACCGCAAAATTACAAATTTAATGATAACAGCTATGTATGGACTGAAGGAAGTGTAATTGATCCAGAATCAGGTTGCCAGCTGATAAGGTTTCGGCTTGACAATCCTGCTCAGGGAGATTGGACTTTAAGTATCAGAGGCATTACAATTATCAATGGATTTTACAATATATGGATTCCTAAAGCAGGTATGCTTTTACCAGGGACCATTCTTTCACCATCAAGTCCATTTGTTACCATATATAATTCAAGTTCAAGTGAAAAGGTCATTACTGTAGCATGTTATGATAAGGCAGCTTCTTCACCTTGTGGAAGTTCTGGAAGAGGCCTGACAAGAGATAACAGAGTGAAACCAGACTTTCTAGTAGAAGGTGTGAATATACCGGCCCCTCTTCCAGATAATAAATTTGGTTATATAACAGGAACAGCCCCATCTGGTGCTATTACAGCAGGAATATGTGCTAATTTGTATGAGATGCAAAGAAAGCAAAAAGTAAATCTTTTTAATACACCTATGATGAAGGCTATGTTAGTTCAACAATTAACGAGGGAAGAGACGATATCGTATCCAAGCCCATCTAGGGGGTATGGCATACTTGATATTAATACCTTTTATATTAACAAATAGTAGGTGGTGTAAAGAACAATGAATCATTATAGTGAATGGATTATCCAGTATCATGGCGATTTGCAAAAAGCATTACAGGGAACAGATACCATGTTTGATACGATTAACGAAAGATACGCTATTGTAAAAATACGTGAAAAAGAAGTTTCTTACTTAAAGAGCTTAATGCAAATTGAATATATAGAAGAATCTAGGCCTATATGTCAAGTTAAGAATAAGGCAGATTTAGCACAGATTATATCGAAAGAAAAAGAAAAACAGGGTGTCAGTGGAAAAGGTGTAACTGTTGGATGGATTAGCCACAACGAAGATATAAATTACAATTATTATAATACATGTGACGGGGAAACACGCTTTGTATGTATTCATAATGGAATCAATGAGTACAACAAAGAACAAATAAAGAACATAGGAAGGAGCTGCCAAGGAGATGGATTATCTTCTATGGATAGTTGTATAGGAAACAAAGGGATTGCACCAGATAGTGATGTCATTTTGGTTAATTGGCAAAAAAGTAGGTTTTATACGGCAGATGCTATACGGGCAGTTCGTTTTATGATAGCACGGTCAAACAGTATACAAAAGCCTTTGGTTATCTATCTACCATTTGATATAAGTAATGGGGATAATAAGAACAATAACCTAATACGAGAAATAATTAGTGATATGACCCTGTGGGGTAAAATTATAATTGTCAGTAATTTAGAAGCAGGTAGTGAAACTTTAAAAATAAATCTAGGATTAAATAGAGGACCTATATTTTCAACATATGGAGAACTAACAGTAGGGGCCTTATCTCTTCTGATGGAGTGGGGGATTGTTAGAATGAATGAGCCATCCCTGTATGGACAAAAATTAAGAACTTATTATATTAAAAATGTGGCTTCACAGCTTAAAAAAGATAACCTTTATACAAGGGTTTGTAGCATAGACAGTATAGATGAATTGATAAAACTGCTAATACCAATGCCTATAGTAGAGGAATTTAGAACATTAGACCTTGCCTATGCACTTGCACCAGAAGATGCAGAAATAGATGCATTTATTTTCTATAATAACTTGAAAAAATATACAACCATAATAATACCAAAAGAGGCTAGTCTGTACCCTTTAGTTTTTCCATACCTCGGGGTAAGAGGAACCGTAGCAGCTATTAAAGAACTTTTAAGCGACTCTCTAGAGATGTTAATAACTGGTTCTTTAGCTTATATCTTAGGTAATGAGCCCTTAGAGATTAAAGCGACTGAATTTAAAGCCGCATCCATTTTAAATACACCCACAGACCTTAAAGGGGCTAATACACTCATTGGAATTATTGATACAGGAATTGATTATACACACCCTGCTTTTATAGACGCTGAAGGCAAAACAAGGATCGTAAGTATATGGGATCAGACCATAGGGGAGGATTCGCCCTATGGGTATGGAACAATATATGACCAGGAGATTATTAATGAGGCCTTGCAAAGCCCAAATCCATTTGAAGTGGTTCCTCATAAGGATGAGTGGGGTCATGGAACCATACTTGCTGGAATTGCAGCAGGAGATAGCAAGGATGAGAAGGGGGTTTATAAAGGCGTAGCCCCAGAAGCAGGTATTATTGTTGTCAAGCTCGTTTCAGCCACACCAGCAATGCAAGAGATTTATCATGGTAAATACAATCTCCTTGGATTTTCAGCTTTAGATATTGCACGTTCATTTGAATACCTTTCAACGTTGGCAAATCAGCATCAAAAACCTATTTCTATATGTTTGCCAATGGGAACCAATAGTGGCCCTCACGATGGTACTAGTATTTTAGATACGATTATTATGAGCTATGCAGAAAAGCCAGGCGTAACTGTCATATTACCAGCTGGAGAAGAAGCTAATAAAGCTCACCATGCATCAGGCGATTTAAAAGAGAAAAGTGAACAGGAGATTAAGCTTACAATTTCCCAGGGACAGGATGAATTTATTATAGAAGTATGGGCCATGTTTGGAGATAAAATTGAGGTATTATTAATGGCACCTAAGTTAGATGGAGGAGAAAGCACAACCATATTGTTAAATAAAGCACAAATACACAAAATAACCAATACTTCTTTTGTGTGGTCTCAGGGGAGTAAAATTGATATGGATACAGGGTGCCAGGTCATCAGATTTCGCTTAGGAAATCCTTTGTATGGGGATTGGACTATAAGGGTTAAAGGAATTATTATTATCTGGGGACGTTATGATATATGGATTCCTAAAACAGGAATGATTTTACCACATACAGTCCTTTCACCGGCAGATCCATTTACAACCATATATAATACAAGCGCATCCAATGGGTTAATAACGGTGGTATGTTACGATAAAAAGTCCTCATCAGCAACACCTAGCTCAGGGAGGGGTTTTGCGCGAGATGATCGGGTTAAACCGGATTTTATGGTGCCGGGGGTAGATATACCGGGACCACTTCCAGGGAATGAATGGGGCACAATAACAGGAACGGGGGCAGCTAGTGCTATTACAGTTGGCGTGGCATCACTTATATATGAAAAACAATTGCTCGCAGGAGAAGAACTTGCAAATACCATCACGATGAAAGCGCTATTAGTAGAAAATGTTAAGAGGGAACCGACTATGTCTTACCCTAACAGGTCGAGGGGATATGGGTTGCTAGATATTAGTGCTGTTATATATAAATAAGCGTGTAGTGGGGTGAAGTATGAAAAGCTTACAAAAAGAATTACAAGCTGCCAATACAAAGATAGGCATGATTAATAAGATTGTTGCTAGTACTAAAACGGTGGAGAAACAAATGCCTTACTTAAGGATATTAATGCAAGATTTAGATAGGTTAGATAGTTTAATAAACATAAACTTTAGAGAACTTAGGGAATCTATGGTAGAAGAAAGTAGTGTCCTAGATATCCCTTATGAATTGCTGTCAGAAGATGATATTATAGATGTTTTTATTACCTATAACAACCTTAATTCTGAAATCATTATAATACCCCCATCAAATACGACTATATATCCACTTGATTTTCCTTACTCAGGGGTCAGGGGACCTAGGGGTAAAATTGAACAGGTCTTCACAGATTATCTAGGGAAAGCAGCTACAACAATTATTCCTTTTATTTTAGGGAATGAGCCCCAAGATATTGTGCAAGGAGAATTTAAAGCCACATCCATATTAAAGTCCCCTGTAAGTTTCGATGGAACCAATACATTAATTGGAATTATTGATACTGGAATTGACTATACAAATCCATCATTTACCAATTCAGATGGGGAAACGAGAATTATAAGTATATGGGACCAAACCATAGGAATGGATTCACCTTATGGATATGGAACCGTATACGATAAAGAAATAATTGATAGAGCTCTAAAAAGCTCAGATCCATTTGAAATAGTTCCCCATAAGGATGAATGGGGGCATGGCACAATGTTGGCGGGTATTGCGGCAGGTTTTGGGACATATGAAAAAGGCATCTATAAAGGAGTTGCACCAGGAGCAGAATTAGTTATTGTAAAACTTAAACCGGCTAGCCACGCTATGCAGTCCTTTTTTTACGGGAAGTATAATCCACTAGGATTTTCAGCATTAGACATTGCTCTTGCTTTTCAGTTTTTAATTAACTTAGCAAACCAGATTCGAAAACCTATTTCTATCTGCTTACCTTCAGGGACTAATAGCGGGTCACATGATGGTACAAATATTTTAGATTCTATTATCTTAAGTTATTCATCCAATCCAGGTGTATCTACAGTGATATCTGTTGGAGAAGAAGCAAACAAAGCACATCATGCTTCGGGAGATTTAAAGGAAGCAAAAGAACAATCACTCAAGCTTACCATAGCTAAAGGGCAGGTAGGATTTCTAGCTGAGATATGGGCGATGTTTGGTGATCGAATAGAGGTATTATTAACACCTCCAAAATCAGAGGATGATATTCCGCCCAGCATTTTGTTAAATGAAAACCAAACATATAGACTATCTGAGGATTCTTCTGTATGGTCCCAAGGTATTATTTTTGATGTTGATACAGGCGCTCAAGTGATTCATTTTCGGTTTGAAAATCCCATGGAGGGAGAATGGATTATAAAAGTTAGGGGTACGGTTGTCATTAAGGGACGTTACGATATATGGATTCCTAAAACAGGAATGATCTTACCGGGGACAGTCCTATCTCCAGCAAGCCCATTTACGACTATCTATAATACAAGTTCAGCAGCGGGTGTAATTGCTATAGGGTGTTACAATGAAATATCACTATCAGCATGCCCCAGTTCAGGTAGGGGATTTACACGCAGTAACGAGGTTTGTCCGGATTATATAGTTGATGGTGTAGATATACCAGGTCCTCTTCCAGGTAATAGATGGGGAACTATATCAGGAACAGCTCCTTCCGGTGCAATAACCGTTGGCCTAACGTCACATATATATCAAAATCAATTAATACAGGGGGACGAACTTGCCAATACAATTATTATGAAAGCAATATTGTCTGATCAGGTAAAAAGACAACCAACTCTGTCATATCCAAATCCATCAAGTGGATATGGGGTAATAGATATTAATTCGGACTTATCGCAAATAGGGGTGAAGGGTTATGGCATATGAAAGTAAAATAGATGCAGAACTTGAATTAGCCTTAAAATATTACCAAACTTCAATAGGTACAGCTTTTACAGCCAACACAGGGGTTTCTTTGGAAGGTGATTGGGAGATTATTGTGAAATATCATGGTGATATTTTAATTCCTGTTCAAACAGTAGGGGCTAAAGTAGAAATTTTAAATGAAAGCTTTGCAAGTATTGTGATAAAACCAAGCAAAGTTGAAGAATTTGCAAGTTTTTTTCAAATTGAATACCTTGAATTCCCACGCAGAATGTTTTATATCTTAAGAGAAAGTTATGGTAAAGCATGTATCACAAATATGTATAATCCGCTTCTTTACAATCTTCGGGGTAGGGGGGTACTTTTAGGCATTATAGACTCGGGAATTGATTATATTAACCCCGATTTTAGAAACGAAGATGGAAGCACAAGAATTGCCTATTTATGGGATCAAACCATTGATGGAAGGCCGCCTATTGGCTTTGACTTAGGGACTGAATATACAAAAGAACAAATTAATGAAGCGTTAATGCAGCCTACCATAGAAGAAACACTTGCTCTTGTTCCAAGTATAGATGAAGTGGGACATGGAACGGCTGTTTCGGGTGTTGCAGGTGGAAATGGGAGGGGCTCGGAAGGCAGAGAAGTTGGGGTAGCTCCTGGGGCTGAATTTATAGTTGTAAAAGTAGGGATGGAAAGCGAGGATTCATTTCCTAGAACGTTAGAAGTCATGCGGGCAATTAAATATGTAATTGAAAAGGCCACGGAACTAGATAGACCAATTGCCGTTAACATAGGATTTGGGATGGTTCAAGGTGGCCACGATGGGCGAACACTTCTAGAAATTTTCATAGATCAAATGGCAGCAAGGTGGAAAAGCATTATTATAGTTGGTACTGGCAATCAAGGCAATCAAGCAACTCATACCCAGGGAATTCTCCGCCAAGATGAAGAAAAAGAGATACAGTTTGTCATAAATTCCAATCAAGAATTTTATGCATTTAACTTATGGAAAAGTTTTATTGACACTTTTGAAATAAAAATTACTGCTCCCACAGGAGAGGCCACAGATAGGGTCACAATATTTTCAAACAATACATTGTATAGCGTAGGGAAAACCAATGTTTTTATTAATTTCTCGGAACCCTCTAATATTAACCCAGATCAACAGATATTGGTCTATATGGAAAGCCAAGATGGAAGTATCGATGCAGGAATATGGACCCTTACTATATATGGCGTATCAATTGTAGATGGTAGGTATAATATTTGGGGAGCCACTAAGGAAGTTACTGGGGATCAAACAATATTCTTACAACCGAGTTCTGATATAACCCTCACGATACCATCAACAGGTAATGCGATTATTAGTGTAGCGGCCTTTAATCCTTTTTCCAATCAAATTACAGCCTCATCAGGGAGAGGTTTTACAAGGGATGGACGTGTAAAACCAGGTCTTGCAGCTCCAGGAGCACAGGTTATAACAACTGACAATCAAGGGGGGTATAGCCCAGCTACAGGTACGAGTATTGCATCGGCATTTGTCACAGGTGGTGCAGCACTACTGATGGAGTGGGGAATTACAAATGGTAATGCTCCGTTTTTATATGGTGATATATTACGGACTGCCTTACTTAGGAATACAAGAAGGCTAGTAACGGATATGGTATATCCTAACCCAATGTGGGGATACGGAGCATTTTGTTTAGAAGACACGCTGATCAGTCTAATTAATAAATAGGGGCGGGATGAATATTTATAGGAAAAACAGTGCCCTTGATGTTGCGAATGAACCCCTTAATATTACCTCAGGTAGTTTTAAAAGTGCACAAGTAATACTTTTTCGTATGGAAAACCCAGTAAGTGGGGAATGTGTCATAAGTGTGAAAGGGATTACTATCATTAATGGTGTTTATAATATATTTATTCGGATTTATTTTAGTAAGGGGTGATTAGGTGGCGGAGAAAAAATTGGGTGGTATATTAAATATTGTGGAGCAATTTCCAAATGCTATATCTACACCAAACTTAGAAGAGTCGTTAAGCTTTGGCCTTACAGGTAATTGGGAAGTAGTGGTGAAATACAATGGCGATATAGAAAGAATTGCTATAGAACAAGGGGGAGTTGCACAAATACTTACATCACAGTTTGCAATTTTAACAATACCTAGAGAAAATATTATAAATTTAACCAATTATACAGAAGTTGAATATATAGAAACTCCCAAGCAAATGGTATACTCTTACACACAAAATATGATTGCTTCCTGTATCCCACAAGTGCACAATAATGCACCTTATAATTTAAAAGGGGACGGCGTCATACTAGGTATTATAGATTCTGGGATATTGTATAGTCATCCTGATTTCCGAAATGAGGATGGCAGTACAAGAATTGCATCTATATGGGATCAAAATATACAAGGAGCCCCCCCTTTAGGTTATAAAATTGGAACTGAGTATACGAGAGAGAAAATTAATGAAGCCTTAGCACAACCCACTAGGCAGGAGCAATTAGCCATTGTCCCACTAGAAGATTATGCAGGACACGGAACCCATGTTGCGGGAATTGCAGGTGGAAATGGAAGGGCGTCAGGGGGGGATATTATAGGTGCGGCACCAGAGGCCGAGTTTATTATTGTAAAGTTAGGGCAGCCAGGAAGAGAAGGTTTTGTTAGAACCACAGAAATTATGACGGCTACAAAATATGTTATCGATAAGGCAAGATCCTTGGGAAGGCCGGTTGCTATTAATATTAGTGTAGGAATGAATGAAGGCTCTCATGATGGTAAATCTCTTTTAGAATTGTTTTTGCAGGAAATGTCTACCTTTTGGAAAACATCTATTGTTGTTGCTACGGGCAATGAGGGCATAAGTTCTAATCATTCCTCGGGCATCGTACCACAAGGTGGTAACGATTCATTTCAATTTGTAATTGGTGAGGGGGAAGCCTTTTATTACTTATATATTTGGAAGAGTTTTATTGATATTTTTGAAGTGGAAATTACATCCCCAAGTGGACAAAAAACAGGGCGGTTTACCGTTAGGCAAGGGGCGCGTTCTCTTATTATAAGAAACACAAAAATATTTGTTGTATTTACACCACCCTCTCCTCTTAATGGAGATGAAGAAATTGTTATATTTTTAGAGGGTATAGGAGATGGGGCAGTAGATACAGGGGTGTGGACAGTTACGCTTTATGGTATTGATGTAGTTGATGGCATTTACAATGTGTGGGGGCCTACAAGGGAGCAAACAGGGCCAGGAACGGGAATGCTAAATTCTACACCGTTTACAACACTTACAACACCATCAACTGCCCCAGGTGTTATTAGTGTTGGTGCTTATAACTCAGTAACAGGGCAAATTGCACCTTTTTCAGGTAGGGGATTTGGAAGAGAAGATTCAGTGATTAAACCAGATTTAGTAGCCCCTGGTGTTAATATTGAATCCACAAGTAATACGGGTAGGTATACAACGTTGAGCGGTACTAGTATGGCAACCCCTCACGTAACAGGAACAGCAGCACTTATGATGGAGTGACCCATTGTTATTGAAATTATGGTACTGATGGGCTATTCAGCCATGATCTAGTTTATTAATAGAGATTCCTATATGCACTTCCTTGCCGTCCCATTCTATTTTTCGAACAACATCTTGTATAAGCTTTCTCTTGCCTAAAACATCCTGTGAATCTATTAAAGCGTTGAAATTCAAAAGGGAATCAGTAATCATGTCTATATTCAATTCACTTACTTCTTTAACTTTTTCCTCATCTTCAATATCTTTTAATTTTATTTTAAGTTTTTCGTTTTCGTTGTGTAAGATACTAACCTTAGTTTTTACATAGTCATTTATACCAGGTTCATCACCAAGCTCTACAAGTTTCATAATCAACCCATCAATAGCATCTCTATTTTTTTTAATAGTATTTTCTATCTTGCTTTTATTCTTAGTCAGTAATTTTTTATCTTCTAAAACATCCTTCTTTTCACTCTCTAGTAATTCATCCAATCCTGTTTGGCTACTTAAAATCCTTTTTATATGCTCAACAACGTATTCATCTAGTTTATAACCCGCTATGTTGGCAATATCGCACTTAGTTCCTTTTGAAACATCTTTAGTTTGGCACTTGTAATAATAAGCAGGTGTACCATCCGCCAAAATAGTTTGGCCGGTGACAATCATCCTAGCCCCACAACTCCCACATCTCAAAAGTGGGGATAGCAAGGCATTAGTAGGACTTTCACCCCTTATGGCCTTGTGGCTATTTTTTTTAAGCATCTTCTGAACTTTTATCCATTTATCAGATGTTATAACCCCTTTATGCTTTCCAATTGCAATTATCCACTTGCTCATATCATTGTTTTTAACTCTATCACCAGCTTGATTTGTACGACCATAGGGCATGATCCCAAATTTCCCATCAAAATCTTCTCTTTCTAATTCGATTATACTCTTATGCTTAGCAAAATAATCATAAGCAATCCCATCCGCCACACAATAAACAGGGCTATTCAGCAATCTACCGATTGTTGCAGCGTGAAGTATCTTATTATTCTTGCTTCTAATATCATTTTGAACGCAATAAGTAACAACCTTTGAGATACTTCCAAGCTCTATATATTTATCAAATATCGTTTCTATAATTTTCTGCTCTTCTGGTACGGGCGTTAATTTAACCGCAAACTTCTTATCGCCATTGCCATCTACATACATTTCCCTTTTTCCATCAAATCCAGTGGGAGCAGTGCCACCAAGCCACCTACCAGTGCGAGCTAGTGCGAACATATTGTCTGTAATACGTTCTGTGGTAGTTTCCCTCTCTAACTGTGCAAACACGCTTGAAATGTGTATCATAGCCCGTCCCATTGGCGTAGTGGTATCAAAATTTTCTTTAATAGAAACAAATCCTATGTCATTTTTTGTGAGCATATCAAGAGTAGAAGAGAAGTCAGAAACATTTCTACTTATGCGATCAAGCCTATAGCACATTAAAACATCATAAGACCTTTTTTTAAGTTCTTTTAGTAGTAATTGAAACTCTGGGCGGTCAATATTTCCACCAGAAAAACCATCATCTTTATATACAAAAAATTCTATATCTTTAAAATGCGTGTCCGCATAGGCCTTGCACATATCAATCTGGTTTTGAATCGACTCCCCTTGCTCTGATGCCCTAGATTTACGGGAGTATATTGCGATTTTCATAATTACCATTCCTTTCTAATATCTTTCCATAACACCCAAGGGATTAAAAAAGATTGTATATTTACCTACCTCTTTATATAACCCATGTTTTTGAAAGTAGTATGTAATAACCTCTTCTAGAAATTTTTCTGTTACTTCTATGTATTGAGCTGTTTCATATCTGCTCCTACAACCAAATTTATAGGCTTCTATAAGTGTGTTAAGAGATACAAGCCTTTCGCAACCCCAACGACGTGCCTTTAATTCTTGTTTTCTATTAGACATGATGCTCTGGTTACGAATATCCCCATAGCTCGTGTAATGATGCCCCAGTTCTTCAGCAAGGATACATTTCTTCTCTATAGTAGTTTCTAATCGCGAGTGAAGAGTTATTATCCCGTCTATATAAAGCCCATCTAACCTCCCAATCCTTTCGTTTTGTACTACTACAATTCCTTGCTCCTCAATTTCCATCATTAGTAAGTCGTAGCTCATATTATACCCCCTAGAAGTTATTTCTTTCTTCGTGAAATTAAAAAGTCTATATATTTGTTAAGTTCATCGGTTTCTTCCTCGGTTAAATCTTCCCCATCTAAGTGAGCAGCAATTGTTGTTGGTCTGTTAGTTTTATTTTTTCTCTCTGTTACCGAATCATCTGCTATAAAGTCCAAACTACAATCAAAAAAGTCAGCTAATTTTTTAAGCGTTGAAAGCTTTACATTTTCAGTCCCTTTATCATAAAAGCTACTAATAGTAGTGTAGGGTATTCCAGCACCTCTTGATAAATCCATTTTATTGAGTCCTCTTTCATTCATAAGCATATCTATCTTATCTGTTAATTTCATTTTGAATTCCTCCCTTCGTTATATTTATTATTATTGTTCTTTGTACCTACTATTATACCGTACTTCTTAGTATTGTACAGTATTAATTACGACATATCATAATATTTTACAAAAAGGACTTGACTCATTACGACACATAGTATAATATGTAATCAAGTTACGACATGTAGTAATGACATATAGTAGAAAATTGTCGAAAGGAGGTAGTATATGTTTCCGAATCTAAGGGCAGAAATGGCAAGAAAAAATATCAAAAATACAGATATAGCAAAAGAGTTAACTGTAACTTATGACTCTATCAGTAATAAAAATAGAGGCAAGACTGAATATTCATTATCAGAAGTATTGAAAATTAGAAATGTGTTTTTTCCAGGTATGAGTCTTGATTATTTATTTGCATCAGAAGAAATTCAAACATCTGGAATTAAGGTAAAGGAAAAATAAAAGGGGGGATTTAATATATGAACAATTTAACGATTATTAACCAAGAAGGAAAGTTACTAGTGGAAAGTAGAGAAGTGGCACGAATGGTAGACCGTCCTCACGATCAGTTGATGAGAAGTATAAGAGGTTTCGCTGAAATTCTAGAAAAAGACATCTCTGCAAAAATGCAGACATCTAATTTTTTCATAGAAAGCACCTTTAAGGATAGCTACGGCAGAGAACAGCCGTGTTACTTACTAACTAGAAAAGGTTGCGACATGGTAGCCAACAAAATGACAGGCGAAAAAGGAATTATCTTCACAGCAATATATGTTACAAAGTTTGAAGAAATGGAAAAAGAGTTACAAGCACCACAAATCGGACAATTTAGCCCAGAATTACAATTCATGATTAAAGTTGAAATGGAACAAAAACAAATGCAAACAGCCATCACACAAACCAATGGCCGTATAGACAACCTAAAAGACGTAATTTCACTCGATACCACAAGTTGGAGAAAAGACACTGCAAGTCTAATTTTACGAATGGCACACGCACTAGGTAGCAATGAACACATTAAAGATTTGCGAAATGAAAGTTACGAATTGCTAGATATGAGAATGGGAGTAAGTATTGCAACTAGGCTCACAAACAAACGTAGAAGAATGGCGGATGAGGGAGTTTCCAAATCTAAGAGGGATAAGTTGAATGCCTTGGATGTTATAGCAGATGATAAAAAGCTTATTGAGGGATATGTAGCAATCGTAAAAGAAATGGCTATAAACTATGGAATCGCTTAAAGGTGGAACGTATGACAGTTAAAAACAATGAAAAACTATTCGATAACACAGCTGATGTAATAGAAATGATTGGGAATGTGGTTATTAAAAGTAGTGAAAATGTAATAAAAGAAGTTGGGTCACAGTTTTCCGACGAAATATCGTTCACATACGATAAGCATAAAGATGTTATCAAACTTTACATCTACAATAAGGAAGTTTTAGAAATGAAAAGGGACGATTTGGTCTTGGTAGCTTTTAAAGAATTAATAACAATGCAGTTAGTTTAGGGGGGAGTTGCGAATGAGAGAAAAATATTGCCAAAAAGATAATTTATTACAAATCATATTAGAAGAGCTGAAAGAAATAAAAAAAACACTCCAAGCTATTGCGAGTAGCTCGGAGCAAAATACTCAAATTGATGCTAAGGGATTAGCAAAACAGATTCATTCTTCTATATCTAGTACTTTTGATAAGACTGAATAAAGAAGTTCCTTGCTTTTTGTAATAGATTCAACATACGAAAAGATTGCGAGCTGTTCATTAGATAACTTTCCGTTGTCATTAGAATATTTAGATATTGTTTCAAGTATTTGTTCTTGGGTATCACTTCTCAATATTTCTTGGACACTACTATCAAAGATTTTATCAAATTGTTTCTTATCCATAAATAATCACCTCCCTCACAAATATTTTAGCACACATACAGCGCAATGGAAGTGAAATGGCATAAGTAATAGGACATTCCTGCATCCACATAAGCTAAAGCAAGGGGGCGATTGCCATGACCAAAACAAAAGCAAACCTAGACATTGAAAGATTAGAGTTTCCAGTTACAGAGGATCAAGACATTCCAATCACATTCTATTTTGAATCGCCAAGGGAAGAAGTAGAAAAGGTAATGACAGAGCACCACGCAAGAATGATTGTAAAAGCCTTAAAAAAATATTCAATGCCACAACGAAAAGAAATATACGAAAAGCTAATGCAAAAACTCAAAGATAATTAACGATAGACGGAGGGAGCTATGAAAAAAGATAAACAACAAACTAAATACTTTAGTGTTACCTGTTATTTTAAGGTACTAGATTCAGAAATGTTTGGTGGTAAAGGTAGTACGGGATATACAAGCGTAAGCCTTGGGTTTGAAAATCAAATGAACGGGAATCCACAAGATGTAGTAGAAATTACCAGAGAAAATTCAGCTCAAATGATGAAAGTGGACTTGGATAAAGTGATATCTATATCTTTTAGCGAATACGAAGAAAACACCGAAGATGATTAAACAAAGGGGGTGTAGATATGGTTGAGATAAAGCGAAAGAGAATCAAAGTCTTAAGAGAACAACTAAAGAATATAACGCAGAGAATATCTGATGCAGAACTTCTTTATGGTGATGATAGCGACTCCTACAAGAGCGCAGTAATACAGATGCAGGAGTGCAAAGTACTAATTGAGTTTCACATAAAGCACGCTAAATTGATGGACAAGTTGGCTAGAAAGGCAAGGGGTTAGTATGACGGAACTTACCAAGAAAATATTAGTTGATTCGCTAGAAATTTTGATGATAAACATCTCGAAAATATTAGCACTAGCAATTACATTTTTTGCAGTAACATGGGCTTTTTGGTTTTTTTACGATTGGAGCCATGGGTTTTTATAAGAAAAATGGCCATAGGGATTCGACCCTACAATCATATTAGATAAATTTAAAATAATTTTGAAAAAGGAGTAAAACAATGAACCCAAGACAAAACAATGTATGTGATGGTGGCTCAATAAAAAAGAACCCAGAAAAGGTTCAAACAATAAAGCAGTTCAGGATGTTACATTTCATAAAACAGAACTTTGATATGAGCAAGGTTGATTACACTCTTTCGGATGCTACCACGATTGAAATGTGGGATAAAACAGGCAACGTTGCAATTATTACAACAGACACCAACGATCCGGATTACGTGGAAGTAGAAAAAGGAATCTACTTTTGTGAAATATAAGAAGCCACTAAGTAAACAAATACGAAGTGGCTCCAGGTAATAAATTAAAACTAGACACTTTGATTTTAACACTTGGAGCCGAATAGGACAAGGGGGATTTAGCGATATGAAAACATGGGAAATGATGAAAATATTGACGGAAAATACTAAAAAAAAGTTTAGAGTTGTTGGTGCAAAGCATTTAATTTCAAAACTTAGCCAAGAAACAAATGTAGTTGAGGTCATTAATATAAGCCAAGAAGGAATTACAATCAATCCTGGACTAGATTGGGATTGGGAAGAAGTAAAACACCCTGTAACATTCATGCAAGCTATCAAAAGTGGCAAGAAAATTCTATATCAGAATCCAAATGATGGGGATGAATACTATTGTGAATTAGATGAGTTTTTTGCAGTGATAGGTGATATGTACACATCATACGGACTTGCGGATTACATCAAGAAAGATGAATTTTATATAGAAGATTAGGGGGGCACAATGCACACAAAGTTAAAGATTAATGTACCCAAAGGATTTTACGAGAACAAGGTCAGCGTTACACCAAGTGAGTTAATGGGCATGATTTTAGAGTTCATGGCTAAAGCAGAAAAGATGGAAAAAGATTTAACTTATGAGCTTGAAACTGAATTTAAGGCTATACATGAAAATGCAAGGTTAAAGGAACGCATCAAGCAGTTAGAGGAACAACTTAAAAATAAGGGGGAATAAACATATGAAAAATCACAAAATTAATCCAAGAAACATTGTAGACCTAGTAAACTTATCAACCACAGCTTTTAGCGTGTGGAAAGATATAATCGTGAAAATGACAAACAACCCAAAACAGAGTGCTGAATACATGCACTTTGTATCAGATGTACTAGATGATTTAATCAAGGCGACCTACCCACTAGAGGACAAGTCTAAAGGTCCGTTTACAGGTGGTTTCAGCACCAAGTCACATGTGGGCACCATGCAAGCACCCAAAAGCCCTTGTAACCATAAAATCAAAGAGCCAATAGCTCCAAAGGTAATTACAGATGATATTGAGGGTTTTGCAAAAGAACTTAAAAAGGCTCTTGATGGCCTCGAACTTCACACCAAATCACCAGAAAGACCTACGGGAGAATTCAGACCTAAGGTAAGCGACATAGTAACCCTTAAAGATGGTGAAAAAGGCAACTACATGGGAAGTATTGCAGGCACTGAAGAACATCGTATGTGGCTAGAAAATGGGCTAGTACGTGGATTTAGGACAGAAGATGTATCAAGCCTACAAGAAGTTAAAAAAAGTAAATAAGGGGGATTTAGCATGGATATTAAATTAAATTGGATACACATAAAGAACTTTAAGGGGTTAAAGGATTTCAAGCTAGAAGCTAAAGGAAATAATGTAGAAGTATTCGGAGATAATGCAACAGGCAAGACCTCTGTTATTGACTCGTTTTTATGGTTGCTTTTTGACAAGGACAGCAACGACAAAGCGGACACAAACTTTACAGTCAAGCCACAGGACGAACTAGGACAAGATATAAACAACTTGCAGACATCAGTTGAAGCAGAGTTAACCGTTGATGGACAACCTCTTAAACTAAAGAAAATAAGGGAAGAGAAATGGGTTAAAAGGCACGGAGAAACAGAAAAAACCTTTGATGGACACATAAAGTCTTACTGGTTCAACGAAGTACCACTCAAAGCAACAACTTATAAAGCGAAAGTTGACGGATTGATTGATGAAAACATCTTCAAGATGATAACAAATCCACTTTACTTTAACACTAAACTCTCATGGGAAGAGCGAAGAGAGATTCTGTTGCAGATATCAGGAGATATGACCAACGACGAAGTAATCGCTAGTGATGAGAATTTATCCAAGCTAAGTGAATTGCTAAATGGTAGGACCATAGATGAATACAAATCAGTCCTAGCAGATCAGTTGAAGGGTTACAAAAAGGAAAGGGACAACATCCCACCAAGGATTGACGAATTAACCTTAGCTTTGCCACAAGAAACGCAAGATTACAGCCAAGTTGAAAAGGATTTAGCTGAATTTAAAGAAGGGCTGGCACAGATAGACGAATACATGACAAGTGCTGCCAAGAAAACAGAAGATGTTAATAAGAAAAATCAACAATTGAACGCATTTAAAAATGAACTTGAAGAGATTAAGAGAAAGATTAAAGTTAGTTCAGGGGCAAATACGCAGAAATTGATTAGCGAGAAGTCAGAACTTGAAAACGGAAAGATATTACTATCATCCGGAATCAAGACATTAGGACTACAGATTGAGCAAGCTAACAAAACACTTGAGACTAATGCGGACGCAAGGAAAGAACTCCTAGATGAATGGAAATATCTAAAGGATAGCGTAGCAAGCACCCACTCCAATGAATTTATATTAGAAATAGACTCAACTGAAAGCATGTGCCCAACATGTAGACAAGAGCTACCTTCCGAAAATATAGAAGCTCAGGCCAAAGAACTTGAAGCTAACTTTAATAAGAAAAAATTAGCAGTACTTGAAAAGTTAGTCAAGTTAACAGAGACTAACAAAAACAAAGGATTGGCACTAAAAGCAAATACGCAAAAAACTGAACTAAATTTGA
Organism: Candidatus Epulonipiscium sp.; assembly: GCA_012841565.1. The sequence goes on from DUUM01000433.1 coordinate 37,370, forward strand.
TTGGACTACAAGAAGAATTATTAGAAAAAGAGCAAAGGCTTAAAGATATTACTACCAATATAGCAATCGTTGAAAAAGAGATTGCTGAACCGGTAGCAGAGCCTAATTATGATGAAGATAAACAATATATCCTTACCCAACAAGCTATTGATAAACTACAAGCCGAATTGGACAAGCCATCAGAGGATGATACAGCTTACATGTTAAAGAAAAAATCAGAGATCCAAGTTGAAATTGACAAATTAAACACGACTTTAAACAGTAAAACAGAAACTGAAAAGAAAAAAGTAAGAATTGAAGAATTAAAAGCAGAAGAAAAGAGAGTCTCCACCCTTATAGCGGAACTAGAGGGCAATAAACACCTACTAGAACGGTTTGTAGTGACTAAGGTCAACCTCATGGACGAGAACATCAATAAACAGTTTAAGTACGTTAAATTCAAGTTATTTGAAGAGAATGTAACCAACGAAGGCATCAAGGAAACTTGTATAGCCTTAATTAACACCAATGGCTCATATATCAAATTTGAGGATGCGAACAGCGCAGGGAAGATTAACGCAGGTTTGGATATTATCAATGCCCTATGTGACTTCTACAAGGTTACAGCCCCAATATTTATTGATAACAGAGAGTCAGTTGTTAAGTTAGCAGATACAGAGAGTCAAGTGATTTCACTGATTGTAAGTGAACAAGACAAAACACTAAGAACGGAGATAATCGAATGAGAGCAATAGCAAAAGTAACAGCCCATATGGCGGATGATCCAACGGATATATGGATTGTTAAAGGTAATGTTTACGATTTAGAGCGAGTAATTGACCCAGATCCTAATCTATACTTTTTTATAGATGAACAAGAGGATGCACATCACATAGAAGTTAGTGATTTTGATAAATATTTCAAGGAGGTAGATGTAAATGGCTAAAGAATTAGGGTGGTCGGAATGTGGAAGAAAGGTTTATGGTTTGAAAAAGGATTTTGAAAATGAACAGGACTTTATCGACACGGTTAAAAATCAATATGACGATGTAGAAATCACTATCACAGATATAAAAACAGAACCTTGTATATTTACTACAAGAGAGATACCAGCAGATACATTAGTCCCATTAAGTGATATTGAAATTACAATAGAAAGTTTCATTACTGGAATCATAGAGGAGGAAGATTAAATGTCAAATCAAGTAGCAAAAGTAATTGAAAAGAACATTGTAGACACAGTAGCAAATAGAGTAAAGCAATTTCAAGCAAAGGGTGAGTTAGTATTCCCAGAAAACTATATTCCAGAGAACGCTTTAAAATCAGCATACCTAATGCTTCAAGAAACACTTGACAGAAACAAAGCCCCAGTCTTAGAAACTTGCACACAAACAAGTATAGCCAACAGTCTTTTAAGTATGGTGGTACAAGGACTTAACCCAGACAAAAAACAGTGTTACTTCATAGCATATGGTAAAACATTACAATTACAAAGGTCTTACTTTGGGTCAATTCATGCTGCTAAAACAGTTAACCCAGAAATCAAAGACGTATATGGAAAAGTAGTTTATGAAGATGATATTTTCGAATACGACATTAAGCACGGAAAAGAAATCATAACAAAGCACACTCAAAAGTTGGGGAATATAGATAAAAGTAAAATCATAGGCGCCTACGGAACAGTCCTTTACAACGACGAAACAGAGTTGTCTACCATTATGACATTTGAACAAATTAAACAAGCTTGGAGTCAATCATCAATGAAACCAGTTGATGATAAAGGCAATATCAAAGAATATTCCACACACGGTAAATTCACAGCCGACATGGCAGAGAAAACAGCCATTAACAAGGTTTGTAAATATATCATTAACAGTTCTAGTGATAGCAGTATCACATCACAATTTGCCAGAAAGCTTGATAGTGAAATAGCAGAAGCTGAAACAAGTGCAACTATCGAAGAAAATGCAAACAGTGAAACCCTAGATTTTGAAGATGAAGAAATAATCGATATGGAAGTAGAAGAAACAGAAGAAGAGCCAGAAGTAACTGTAGAAGATGTAGGTGGAGAGCAAATCGTTATGGAAGATCCAGGTTATTAATATGAAAATATATAGAATAACCTACTTATTAGGTGAGTATGGAAAACGTTCAACTTGCATAGTTTCCAAATCTCCGAGAGGAAACAAGGGACTTATTGAAATGATTTCTATAAAACATAACTTAAATAAATTTGATAGGGACCGATTAAAGATTTTAAAAGTAGAGGAAATTAACAAGGACCAATTATTCCTTGAGAACTTAACATTTTCAGAGTTCATCATATTACTAGAAAGTGTGGTGTGACAGTGGAAGATAAAGATATCCAAAAGATTGCAGAGTATTTATACGAATTGATTTCAAATGACATGCAAGACATTAAGCACGAAATAATAGAAGAAATTAGAGGTATAGAGTTAGCAACCCAAAGAACTGTAAGCAATGGAATGAATAACATTAACAGTAATATTGGAAGTATCGAGGGACAAATGTACAACCTAAGGAGGGTGTAATGAAACTCAAAGTATTAGGAAGTTCATCAAAGGGTAACTGTTACATCCTTGAATCTCCAACCGGGAGCCTACTCTTAGAAGTAGGTATCCCATGGAAAGAGATACAGCAAGGCCTAGATTACGACTTATCAAAGGTAGTGGGTGCATTAGTTACCCATGAACATAAAGACCATTCTAAAGCGGTTAGCGATGTTATGAAAGCCGGAATAGATGTTTATATGAGTGGCGGAACAATGGATTTATGGCCAATATATAATCACAGAATGAACCTTATAAGAGCAGGCAAGCAAGTTACAATAGCAGATTTTAATATTATGCCATTTACCACAGAGCATGATGCCAATGAGCCACTAGGGTTTTTGATTCAGTACAAACCAACAGAAGAAAAATTATTATTCCTTACAGACAGTTACTACTGTAAGTATAAATTTAAGGGATTAAATTACATCGCTGTTGAGTGTAATTACATCAAAGAAACACTAGATCAGAATATAGAAGATGGATATATAAACGAAGCATCAAAGCCACGGTTACTGAAATCACATTTTAGTTTAGAGAATGTAAAGAAATTCCTCAAAGCTAATGATTTAAGTGAATGTCGAAGTATCACCTTATTACACCTTAGCGACCGTAACAGCGATTCAAGACAGATGGTGAGGGAGATTGAAGAGTTAACAGGCATTAAGCCCAAAGTGGCTGAAAAAGGATTGTCGGTTGACCTACAACTATACCCGTATTAGGA
>DUUM01000434.1 GCA_012841565.1 Candidatus Epulonipiscium sp.
AAAAATATTAGATCGTTACTCATCTATTTTAGCAAAGGTAACCCAGGCTATTGAAAAGGACGATCAAGAGTGGCTTTATGATTATTTTAATGATGCAAAAAATTACCGGGATACATTTTCCGCAAACGCCCCTAGTTTATTACCCAAAGTTTATACTTTATATGTAGATGTCCCAGATAAACCTGGAATGATTGCTCACATTGCAACTTTACTTAGTAATCATAAAATTAATATTAAAAATATTGGAATTGTAAACCATAGGGAATTTCATGGTGGAGTCCTTCAAGTTACATTTGAAAACAAAACCCATATGATTAATAGTATGCAACTACTTAGAGAACACCATTACAGCGTCTTTTATTAATGACAAAGAGGAGAATTTTTTATGATTGTTAGCCAGGCTAGTAAAATTAAACAAACCATTCCTATTCCTGGAGATAAATCCATCTCTCACCGGGCTATTATGTTAGGCTCCCTAGCAAAAGGAATCACTAAAATTGAAAACTTTTTAATGGGAGACGATTGTTTAGGAACCATTAATTGTTTTAGGCAGATGGGGATTTCCATTGATATGGAAGAAAACAAAACAATCTTCATTCATGGGAAAGGCTTACACGGCTTACAAAAAGCCTCTAAGCCATTAGATGTTGGAAATAGTGGGACAACCATTAGGATTTTATCTGGTATCCTTAGTGGCCAAAATTTTTCTTCTATTATTAGCGGCGATGCTTCTATTGAGCAAAGGCCCATGAACCGAATTATACTGCCTCTTAGGCAAATGAATGCTCATATTGCAGCAGCCAGAGAGGATAGCTATGCACCACTTACTATTCATCCTGCTGATTTAAAAAATACTGTTTTTCATTCTTCAGTAGCTAGTGCTCAGGTAAAATCAGCTGTTTTATTAGCCGGACTCTATGCTCATGGCCAAACAAGCGTCATAGAACCTGCCTTATCCCGCAATCATACAGAACTGATGCTTAAAGGATTTGGAGCTAATATTACATCTGAAAATAATAAAGCCAGCCTTGAAGGATATCCTTCTTTATATGGTTTAGATATTAACATTCCTAGTGATATTTCTTCGGCAGCCTTTTTTATGGTAGCAGGACTCTTGGTTCCAAATTCCGAAATTTATATGGAAAACATAGGGGTTAACCCAACCCGTTCTGGTATTATTACGGTACTACAAAATATGGGAGGTGATATTACCCTCTACAATCACCGAATAGAATGCGGGGAGCCTGTTTGTGATATGCTGGTACGCACATCGGACCTTCATGGCACCACAATTTCTGGTGATATTATTCCATCACTAATTGATGAATTACCCATTATTGCAGTAGCTGGATGTTTTGCTAAAGGCACAACGGTAATAGCAGACGCCGCAGAACTTAGGGTAAAAGAATGTGACCGAATTACTGCTATGACAGCAGAACTTAGTAAAATGGGGGCTAGCATTTCAGAAAGCCAAGATGGAATGATCATTGAAGGAAAAGGCAGCTTACACGGAGCAAGCGTAGAAAGTTATGGAGATCACCGAGTTGCCATGTCCCTAGCCATTGCTGGGCTGATGGCTACAGATGAAACTATTATCCACAACAGTGAATGTATTAACATTTCTTTTCCACAATTCCCACAAATTATAAACAGTTTTATCGGATAATATAATTTATAAATAGAAAAAGCGACAGCATCTGCTGTCGCTTTGTAAGCTCATATTTGCCCAACTAAGGGTTTTTGGATATTTATGTTGAAAAAATATGATTTATGTTCTTTTATATTATCATATGTTAGTAGTATTGTCAAAGTGATAAAATTTTATTCATTTCTTCAGAAATAT
>DUUM01000435.1 GCA_012841565.1 Candidatus Epulonipiscium sp.
AAGCTTAGATTTTACCTGCACATTTTAGCAAGGAGTGTGATAAGGGTAACTTGGTTCATCTGATTTTAACTCTGACTTCAAACGAAAATATAGCAATTTATGCTAATTCCTTCTTTGAAGTTTAATACCAAGTTGCAATAGACTTACAGGGTAATTAGCCTTGCTGTATTTTAGAATGAAGTATAATTAATTAATAAAATAAAAGGCAACCAGTATGAGTAAAAAAGAAGTAGAGATTTGGAAAGATATTCCTGAATATGAGGGATGTTACCAAGCAAGTAATTTAGGAAGAATTAGAAGTTTAGATAGGATAGTGGTTGATTCGAGAGGTGGGGAGAGATTTTATAGAGGTGGGGTGATGAATGGTTCTGTTAACAAAGGATATAGGCAGACCACACTCCGTATTAATGGCATTGGTAGGAATTTTATGTTTTCCCAGATAATAGCGATGACTTTTTTAGGACACAAACCTGATGGTCACACATTAGTTGTAGATCATATAAATGGAGATAGGTCAGATAATAGGGTTAGCAATCTTAGAATAGTAACGAATAGAGCAAATACAACAATCTGTTTCAGATCTAATGAAGAGTCTTTTAGTTCGGAATATGCTGGTGTTAATTGGCATGAGAATGTGTCTAAGTGGAGGTCTCAAATACAACACAGGGGGGTGAAGACACATTTAGGTTACTACGACACCGAGTTAGAGGCATCTAATGCATACCAATCCGCTTTATCTAAAATTAAAGATGGCTCATTTAGTCCATCTGACTATAAGCCAAAGTGTACAAGTAAGTACAAGGGAGTCTATTTTAACAAATCATCTAATAAATGGCAGGCTCACATAAGGATAAACGGAAAGAATAAATACTTGGGCTTATTTAAAACAGAACTTCTCGCCCACAATGCCTATCAAAATGCACTAAAAGATATAATAACTCAAACAACTCTTGCAAACTCCAAATAATGTTTGTGAGGTTGATAAAAAAAATATGAATAAATATGAGTACTAATATTGACTTAGATAAGTTTTATACCCCAGTAGAAACTGCAAAGAAGTGTATCAATCTGTTCTATGAAACATTCCCAAATACAACTGAGATAATCGAGCCAAGTGCTGGTGCTGGCGTGTTTAGTTTGCAGATAGACGAATGTATAGCTTATGATATAGAGCCTGAACATGAAAGTATAATCCAGCAAGATTTTTTAGAATTAGATATTCCGTATAAGAAAGGTAGAGCATTTATAGGGAATCCTCCTTTTGGAAATAGGAATAATCTTTCGAGGAGCTTTTATAAACAAGCGTGTAAGATGGGTGATATGATAGGATTCATTTTACCTATTAGCCAGATGAATAATAGCGATAGTCTTTACTTGTTTGATTTAGTAAAAAGCGTTGATTTGGGCGTTTTGGAATATAGCGGAATGAAGGTTCACTGTTGTTTTAATTTATACAGCAGACCTATAAATGGGGTGTTAAACTCTAAGCCGAGACTACAGAGCAGCATGTTCACGATTTACAGAGACGATCAAAGTGGCTATGATGAGATAGATTTCGACTTATGTATATTCAGGCGTGGAGCAAGCATTGGAAAAGAAAAGTTTGAAAATATCCACACTCAAACTTACAAAATTGTAGTCAATGATAAAAACAACATTGCTTTTGTTAGGGATTCAATTCTAAACTTTGATTGGCAGAATTACAAAAAGCATCAATCCGCTCCAAGTTTAAGTAAAAACGATATTTATAGGGTATTTCTATAATAATATATCCTCTGTTACTGCCACCTGTGCACGGGTGAAAATTAAGAAGCAGTTTCAGATTGCGTGGCTATCATCGCCCAATCACAGAGTTTTTACCCATACACCCAATCAATAAACTTCCTATTTGCTCTATGAATAATGCTAAAATCAACCTCTATATATAAATCAGTTATGCGATTAACAGTAGACTTATGATTAAGCACCATGGCAACATCGTCAACAGAGATTCCCAATTTATTACGC
>DUUM01000436.1 GCA_012841565.1 Candidatus Epulonipiscium sp.
AAAACAAGAATATGCTTTCCGTGGCAATGTGTATTCTGAAATAAGTATAGGAGATTATGAATTAAAAGATACGTGGGAAGAAAGCAAGGTGCTTTACCTAAAATACGACAACAGAAACCTAATGAACGCACTAAGGGGAATTAGTGAAGATTATTCGGGTTTAATAGCATCTAGTATTAAAGGCTATCAAAACTCTAAAGCAAGAAAAGGGAAACTTAAAATACCGACTAACTTACCGAAAGAATTACAGACCGAAGGGGAATTGCAAAAGCATATCGAAAAAAGCATGAGTGCTTTTATGGATCCCACGAAAGATGCAGTATACCCAGAGAGTAATGGATTTGAATACACAGAGATTTCAGAAGCGAAGGGAAGTAAATCTAATGATAGCGGTAGGGAAGCAAAGAACTTTGCTAATGATATATTTGATTTTGTAGCTGTTGGCTTAGGAATACCACCAAGCCTATTAAAAGGGGATACAGTGGATACTAAAGATGCAGTCAATAACTTTATAACCTTCTGTATAAATACCATTACAAAGCCAATACAGGATGAAATAAACCGTAAGATGTATGGCGAAAAAGAGTATTTGACAAATACTTATGTAAAAGTAGATACATCAAACATTAAAGCGGTAGACCTAAGAGATGTTGCCAACTCTATTGATCTGCTAAATAGGAATGGGGCGTTAACCATTGATGATACATTAGGCATTTTAGGTAAAGAGCCTATAGGTGGAGATGTTGGAGATATGAGATTCGTAACTAAAAACCTTGAATTAATTGATAATGTATTGAAGGGAGGTGAATAAGGGATGAAGAATAATTTAAAGATGAACTTACAATTCTTTGCTGAAAAAGAATCTAAGAAAAGGTACTACTCAATGTACCAAAATGCAGAAACAAACAGTGCAGATATTTATATCTATGGAGACATAACATCATGGGAATGGCTAGATAGTGATGTATCAAGCTACACACTGGCCAAAGAGTTACAAGAACTAGATGAAAACATAGAAAGTATCAATGTATTTATCAACTCTTATGGGGGTGAAGTAGCCGAAGGGTTAGCAATTTACAATGCACTAAAAAGGCATAAAGCCAAGGTTACAACTTACACTGATGGATTTGCATGTAGCGCTGCAAGTGTAATCTTTAGTGCTGGCGATGAAAGAGTAATGAGTAACACATCCTTATTGATGATCCACAATGCTTGGACCTGGGGGTCTGGGGATTCTAACGCACTTAAAAAGCAAGCGGAGGACTTGGAAACAATTACCCAAGCTAGTATCAACGTATACATGAATATCGTTAACATCACAGAAGAAGAAGTTAAAGAAATGATGGATGATGAAACATGGATTGGCGGAGATAAAGCTTTAGAATTAGGCTTTGCTACAAAGCTAGTTGAAACAGAAGAAAAACAAGTGGCAACTCAAAGTGTGAGAAATAAGCTTGTGCAAAAAATAACATCTAAGCCAAAGCTAGTTGCAAACATTAACTTTGATGAAGATAAAATGAGAGAAATAGTAAGAGCGCAGATTAAGGAACAATTACAACTAAGCAATCCAGAACCAATACCAGAACCAATTAACCAGCCTTTAAACATGTTGAAGGCACTTTTTAATAACAAGGAGGAAAAATAAGATGTATAAAAAACTAATGGGATTAAACTTACAACACTTTGCAGGTGTACCTAATCCGGACTTAGTTAACCAAAAGAAAGACGAGATCATGCAAAAAATGAATGGTGCCCTAAAAGAGGGTAACGAAGAAGTATTCGCCCAGGCCTTTACAGAGTTTGCAGATCACTTGCAACAATCTATTATTGGTGAAGCGAGAGCAGTAGTGCAAACCACAGATACAAATGTTCTAATCGGTAGGGGAGTACGTCAGTTAACGTCTGATGAAAAGAATTTTTACCAAAAAACAATCGAAGCCATGAGAAGTGCTAGTCCTAAGCAAGCATTAACGGATTTAAGTGTTGTTATGCCTGAAACGGTTATTGATGCAGTATTTGATGATTTAAAAGCAGAACACGAACTGTTATCAGTAATAGACTTTAAAAATACATCAGGCATCGTTAAAATGTTACTTAATACTAATGGAAACCAATTAGCAACGTGGGATAAGCTATGCACTGAAATTGTAACAGAACTTACAAGTGGGTTTAAGATGGTTGATATGACACTTAATAAATTATCTGCATTTATTCCAGTATGCAAGGATATGCTTGATTTAGGACCAACTTGGCTAGATAGATATGTTCGTACAATCTTAGCCGAAGCTATTGCTTTTGGTCTTGAAAAAGGAATTATTGATGGAACAGGAAAAGACCAACCGATTGGAATGAATAGGCAAGTGGGCGATGACGTAACGGTTACAGGTGGAGTTTATCCAGTTAAAGACACTGTTGCGGTAACATCACTTGAACCAGTGGAATATGGAGCAATCTTATCCAAACTTGCTAAGGTGGTTAAAGGCAAAGATGAAGATGATAATGACATTGAAGCAACACGTCAAATTAACAACGTATTAATGATTGTTAACCCAGTAGATTACTTAAACAAGATCATGCCAGCTACTACAATTAGGGGTACAGATGGCTTATACCGCAGTGATGTGCTACCATTCCCAACAAAGATTGTTCAATCTGTTTTTGTGCCAACAGGCAAGGCCATTATTGGCTTAGCCGATAAGTACTTTATGGGAATTGGAACAGCT
>DUUM01000437.1 GCA_012841565.1 Candidatus Epulonipiscium sp.
AAAGTACTCCTGTTCGCTACGCATATTCCGCAACCTAAGATAAGAGCTATCTAAGGTTGCGGAGCATCAGGAGTACGTAGGACGTTATTCAACAGAATTTACTAGCTTTTAATCTACAAATGAGTAATCATTATCTTAGAATAGATTGTACTTAAAATAAGAAATTGGAAGGCTGGGGGAGACGTTTGTTTAAGAAAAAAATAACGGCATATTTATCAGCATCAAATTGTTTTTTTTTGGCAGCAACTATGTATCTATTAGTAGGAGTCCTTCATATTATTATGCATCGACAGTTAGGTAGGGGGTTAGGGTTTATATCATTGGGGTTTGTGTTTTTTTTACTGAGTTTCAATTGTAAGAGAAAAAACATTAGATTTGACTTAATAGATAAAGATGAAGAATCCCTAAATCTAGTCTCTAAAGGCAATAAAAACAAAGCTATTAAACGTTGTAGAGTAATTGCAAATTGCGGATTGAAGGAAGCCGTGGATTATGTAGAATCAATTATGAATTTTGAAAGCGAATAGAAATCTATAATAGTAATGAAAAGCAGTTGAAATTAAGAGGGTAGATAGAAGGCTTTGACTAGATTGGTTTTTAGATTTATTCAAAAAAGTAGCTAATTAAATTACTTACATTCCAGAGATACTATACGAAGAACAGTATCAGCTAAATATGCTCATTCGGATATTAAGTACCATCAATGGGCAAGTAGAAGAAGCAGAGAACAAATATAGCGTCGTTTGGGAGAGTATAAAGATTAATTTGTGGCCATTGATAAGTTCCGCAAATTCCATCGAATAACATAGTTCTCCTGACATTCCACAGCCTAAGATAGGAGCTATCTAAGGCCGTGGGACATCAGGAATACGTGAGACGTTAGCTGACAGCTCTGCGGTAATCGGCATTATGTAAAGATAAAGGTTAACAAGTGTAAACATAGTGTATTGAGTAAGAATCTGATAGCAACCAGGATTTTATAGAAAATGAAGAATTTGAGTATTGACGAATTCAATTTAGTTGGGGGTTCTTCCTGAATACATTATGTTTTTCATTATTATATGTTTGGCTTAACTGGCGACTTAAGTTTTTAGATGCAGAAGCCATCATCTAACATAGTACTTCTGATATCTCACAGCCTAAGATAAGAGCTATCTAAGGTTGCTAGACATCAGAAATACGTGAGACGTTAGTGGAAATCATAGGTCATACAATTCTGAGTTCGCCATATTAATAGAGTCGTTTAGTTGATCTTACATTTAAAACGCAATTATTAAATTTATACGAAGCAAAGTTTTTATATTTGATGAGGGAAAGTGATCGAGGTGAAAAAGGTTATAATTGGTGGTTTCTCATCACTGATTGGTACGATATGGGGGTTAGCAATAACTATTATTATAGCTAATGACTTGACTTCAAGTTGGGCAACACCCCCAGGTCGTTTTTTAACGACAGTCATTGAATCTGGTATGATAATTCCAATGATTATTTCATTTGTCTTTTTGTTATTTGGGTTATTTGTCATGGGTACTGAATACTTTAAAAAGGAAAACTAAGTGAATATAATAGGACCAGTATTTATGTTATCTGGTATTGTTCGACAGAGGGAGGACTTTCGCTAACATAGTCCTTTGGATATCGTGCAACCTTAGGTAGGAGAGAAGGTTGCGGAACATCAGGAAGGAGGCATTATGATGAATTGTAAAAATTGTAATAGCACAAAAATAGAGGAAGGTATTTCAATAGGTAAAAGCGCTGACACGGGGAATATCGGGCCAAAATCAACCAAAGGGATTCTCACTTATGTATCTCAAATGTACTGTGATATATGCTTGGATTGTGGTGAAATTATAAGATTCTATATTAAAGACGATACTGACAGAAAGTGGGTTAAGAAGCCAGGTTCTTTTGGTACGAAATAGATAGATTATGTGTTTTTACCCATCAGTAGAAAAACAACTTATATACGCAATATTAATTGTGGCAAGTGCTATTGAACAAAGGGGGGGACTTCCACTAACATAGTACTCCTAATATCCCACAGCCTAAGATAGGAGCTATCTAAGGCTGCGGAACATCAGGAGTACGTGGGACGTTCTCCGAAACCACACGTAATAGACGAGACGTCCTGTCGCGGATTATAAAAGCGAAGCTACGGAGATTTAAACATTCATATTTGAAGAATAGTGAGTACATGAATTACCATAAACAATTTGATAAATCAGAATTTGAAGTGAAGATTAACAGATTATTTATATAATCTTCAAGGAGGAATTATATGAAAATTACAGCGTTAGTTGAAAATAAAGCAAAAAATGGATTAAAAGGAAAACACGGCTTATCACTATACATAGAAACTGAAAATCATAAAATACTCTTTGACTTGGGTCCTGACAATACACTCTTTGATAACGCACGAATAAAAGGTATCGATCTTTCAGAGATTGATACTGTTATTATCTCACATGGACACATGGATCACGGAGGGGCAATAAGTCGTTTTTTACAAGTTAACTCACATGCTAAAATCTATGTGCAAAGAACAGCATTTCACCCACATTACAGTAAATTTTTATTTATGAAGGTAAACGTTGGCCTCGATGAAAAGTTTGAAAGACATCCACAAATTATCTTAGTTGATGGTGACTACCAGATTGATGATGAATTAAGTTTGTTTACCATAAATGACATAAGCGAGTGTTATTCTAATGCTAATGATGGGCTGTATCAAAAGGGGAAAAAAGATGATTTTTTACATGAGCATAACTTAGTTATTAATGAAAGGAAGACGGTTGTAATTATGGGATGTGGTCACGCAGGTGTTGTAAACATTATGGAAAAAGCAATATCATATCATCCACAGTTTTGCATTGGTGGTTATCATCTATTTAATCCATTAACAAAGAAAACCGTATCTCAAACACTGTTAAATGAAATTGTGAAACGGTTGCAAAGATATCATAAGCTAAAATTCTATACATGTCATTGTACGGGTACAGCAGCGTTTCAATACTTATCACAGAAAATGCCCAATATGTTTTATCTATCCTGTGGTGAGGAAATTGTAATTTAAGAGACTATGGGCATATAGAGTTTATAAATTGCAACTTGTGGAGACGAATATAATGGATGTTTTAACGTTAGTTAAGTCGCATCTTTTAGTAATGAAGTCGGAGGAATATTTATCAAAGGGTGCGACGTCCTGTCGCACTCTGAGTTGCGGGACATGTGGCTTCGGAGAACAAAGTACTCCTGTTCGCTGCGCATATTGTCCAACCTAAGATAGGAGCTATCTGAGATTAGACAACATCAGGAGTACGTGGGACGTTATAATACACCATGCACGGTGGATGCATATCAGAATAATTAGGCGTTACATAGATCAGAAAACAATTGTGTAGGGTAGGAAATATCATAAATTAAATTAAAAATAATATTTTATA
>DUUM01000438.1 GCA_012841565.1 Candidatus Epulonipiscium sp.
AAGATTCGTATTCCAAACTGTATTCTAATATCCTTATTAGAAAATCCAATTGATTTTTTGATTGCAATTTGGCTATGTTCTCTAGCTGTAATAAGTTGTAGAATCATTACAGTAATCAGCATTATTAAGACTAATGAAATTATAATAGCCACAGCTGAAACTAAGCTCAAATTATCTGTCACACCACCAAGGGTTTGTGAGACGAACTCCCTAACAGGTGTTATTTTACTATGGGTCAAAATACTTCGTAATTTAAAGGTTTTATCTGCAATATTGACACCTTCCATAACATCTAAATAAATAATATAGACTTCAATATCTTTCTCTTCAAAATCAATATTAGCTTTGGCAGTCTTTCCACCATAGGTTATATCCTGGTAAATACCACTAATGGTAAAATGGAGTTCATCTCCCTGGTATCTTACGGTTATACTCTCTCCAATTTCTTTTCCCAGGTCTGAAGCATTCAAAGAAGAGAGCGCTATTTGTTTTTTATCTTTGGGTGCGCTTCCTTTGAGATATGTCAATGGGAAAACAGAGCCATCACCATTTTCCACCCGAAGATATTCCCATTCACCATCCAAGTTTTTAAACTGTACATAGCTATTTTGATAAATTGCATACTTGCTAATTTCAAGATCATTTGCCAGATAGGATAGAACCGCCTCTTTTTGTTCTTGGAGCTTATCTGTATACTGGATATCAATACGGATATCACTCTCTCCGACACCCATATAAGTCATAAAAGATGGATTCTCAACCGTATTTTTCATATTCATAGGAAGTAAAATTAAGAATGATGAAAATATAAACACGAAAAACAGAACAACATATTCTTTCCATTTACACTTTAATTCCCCTAATGCTATGCTAAGATTTTGATATTGAAATCCTGCTATAGGTAAAAAGTAGTGACCTTCCTTTTTTATTGTATCTTCTCCTCTCATCATCTCTACAACAGAGTTTTTGAGATTCTTATGAATTGTTTTTTTACACTTAAATATAACAATGATTATAAGGAAGATGACTCCTATTAAAGGAAATATCCACTTCATCCATTGGGTTATCCCCTTTCCACAATATATAATGATAGATGATGAAAATAAGTCTCCAAATGGAATGGCTATGAGATAACCCATTACTCCTGACACAAGTGCAAGTAATATGTATTTCATCTGATATAACTTCCCAATGGCTTTGTTTGGAAACCCAATTGCTTTCATCTCACCAATTGTATAACTTTCTTCTGCCATGGTTGCCCTAATTATATATGATATACACAGTAGTGCTATCATTATTAAAAGCATGCTAATGAGTATAATGATAATAGCCACTAAGCCATATGAAAGATTGTTTATTATATTAAGTTGTCTACCCGTTATGGCTACACCATTAGAAGGCATATGGGCATCCGTATAATCTTTCTCTAGAACAGCTGTAGATGCTCCCTCCCCTAAAAGGAACTCAAATAAGTATTCCCATTCCCCCATGTGTTGACTTATATCATTTAGATCTTTCTGATTGAGAAGAAAACGTTTAGAACTTGTTAGTGCCGCGTTCATAGAGGCGTCACGAATAATTGTTGATACAGTCATATTCTTTATATAACTATCCTCGCGTAATGTAATGGTATCTCCTACCTTAATTCCAAGCTCCTCTGCATAATACACTGGAACTCCGATTTCACCTTGTTTTACAACCGCAATTTCATTATCCATATTTAATAGAAAATCAAAATCCTCGTTTTGAACCACAAGTCCGTTATCCATTAAAGATTTTTCAAAAGTCCCATCCTGATAAATAATATTTGCATTTCTGATAGCAAGCATCTTTACGATGAGAGCATTCTTAATATAGTCATGATTTTCTTTAAATCTCTCAAATTCATCCTCATCATAAAGTCCCTTATGCATCTGTAGATATTCAGGAGGAATAGCCTGTTTATTGAGTCCTTTCATTGATGATATGATTGTGCCTGTCACCCTTAATCCGCCTGCCATAAAAATGGTGGAAATCATCAAAAATATTGCTAGGGTTATTGTGATTACCTTGTTTCTCCTAAAATCCTTGTGGATAAGATTTAACAATAGCTTTATTGTAACCTTCATCGAACCACACCCCTTTTAGTATATTTAGTTCATCTGTCCAAACATGTGTAAAAAAACATTAAGCTCCCCTTCCTTAGTTCCCAGCAATTTCTCAACATTAAACAAAAATGCCTTTATCTTTCTTGGATAATCCTCTATTTCCCACCCGAAAACATCGCAATCAAACATCATATGTCCTAACAATAAAATAGATTCTATAGATTCCGTTGGATACGCTATATGGAAAATATCCTGCTGGATCCCTTCAGCAATAGGTTCTTCTAAAATAGGGGTCATACGCTTAAGCATTTCCTTCAAGTATAACCGCTCCAATTTTGTATTCTCAACATTATGCATTTCTACCTTTATCTCATCAGCCCCTTCAAACTCTGGTGTCTGTGCCACTATAGCCATCATAATACGATTGACTAAAGGAATAGATTTGTCTTTTAGAATACTCTCTGCCCTCATTGCACCCTCATCAACTATATCCAGAATGATTGCCTCAAGTACTTCTTCTTTAGAGGCAAAATAGTAATAAAAGGTCCCTTTTGCTATGCCCACAATCTTTAGGATATCATTAACTGATGTCTGTTCATAACCCTTTTTAACGAATAATTCCCGTGAAACAAGGAGAATTTCTCGCCTTCGTACTTCGCCTTCCTTGACTATCCTCATAGTAAACTCCTTTTCTCTCCACTTTTGGTCTGTAAATTTACACTTCTAACTCTATTTCCCTCATGCTTTTCTTGAAGCCAAAGATAAAAGCAAATATAACCATTACTATACCAGCAATAATAAGCATTAAGCCAACGCCACGTCCTTTTCCAATACCAATAATTTGCCCCATGCTTCCAGAAAGAATGCCATTTTCCATAAGCATGGGTTCAAACACATGATCCGCTAGTGGACCACAAATCGCATAAGCCACAACAAACCCCATTTGTGTAAGCATACTTATCATTCCCCATGCTCTTCCTTGCACATCATTTGGTATCTTAATACGAACCAACACATCTGCACAGGTATTAGCAAAAGGCAGGGCTGTAAAAAACAACATGCAGAAAATTATAATCCACCAGATGCTAGTTGTTGTTCCAGTCAGTGCCATAAAAATGCCAGCTAAGATTAATGAAATCGTAAGAATCCTGGAATAATTTTTTTTGATGTTTAAAATACCAATAATAACACTTCCAACTAACATCCCAATAGCACTTACGGACTCCATAATCCCAAGAGTTTTAGCATCAGAAAAGGAAAGAATCATAGGCGTCATAAGTGTTTGTATAAAAGCAATAAAGAAGCACATAAAACCCATCAGTACTACCAAGCTACTTACCCCTTTATTAGAAGTAATACTTTTCATTCCTTCCTTGAATTCCCTGAAGAAATTAAGACTTTCTTTATTAGGCTTAGGGATATAGATACCCCTTCGTACTAAGGCTATAGTAAAAACAGTTACAAAAAATGTTGCCATATCAATTATTAAAATTGTCCTGATATCTGCAACAGAAAGGATTAGTCCAGCTATAAAAGGTGATACTAAATATTTAGAATTAGCTGCAATCTGCACCAAACTACTTGCCCTAGCATATTCTTCCTCTGAAAGGAGATCAGTAACCGTAGCTCTATAGGCAGGTTCAAGCAATGATATAAAAATAGAACTTATAGTAACACCAATAAAAATAGGTACAACTCCCCCATTTCCAGTCTGCATACAGATATATATAAAAAGAAGTCCTATCACTGAAAAAGAATCCCCCAATATCATCATCAACCTTCTGTCGTAACGATCAGCTAGGATGCCTCCAACAGGACTTAGTAAAATCGTAGGAAGAAATGCCAGTAGTGTTGCAACAGATACTAATGTGACACTTCCCGTTAGCTGATAAATGTAAATTGAAACAGCAAATGCAGTCATACCACTACCAATACTTGAAATTAATTCACCAATCCATAAAATTATAAATTTCTTCACAGTACCCCCTCTTTCTTGTTGCAATTTCACTCCGGTATAGCGCACACCGACCATCGGTCTATTGCTAGAATAACATACCATTTTTTCTATGTCAATATCTTTTATAACGATTTTTTAACCATTATAATAGAGCTCTAGTATATCCAAAGCAAAAGGCGATATTGAAGGATGTTTGCTATCCTTCAATATCGCCTGCTTATAAAATCACCTTATCCATATATGCCTTCTATATATTCTTTTGTTCTACTATCCTTAGGATTTGTAAACATTTTTTCAGTTTCTTCATATTCTATTAGTTTACCATCTAATATAAAAGCGGTATAATCTGATATTCTTTTGGCCTGAGCTAAATTATGGGTTACTATAACAATCGTATAGTTTTCGGAGAATCTAAGTAACATCTCTTCTATGTTTTGGATGTTTTTAATGTCTAAAGCCGAACAAGGTTCATCTAATAATAAAACTTCTGGCTTTGCAGTAAGGGCTCTTGCAATGCAAAGTCTTTGTTGTTGGCCCCCTGACAACTTAGTCGCTAGCATATGTAAATCATTACTGATTTCACCAAAAAGTCCTGCTTCTTTAAGGGTAGCTTCAACGATACGATCTAATTCCTTCTTATCCTTCGTCCCATAATATATAGGCGCATAAGTTAAATTTTTATAAATTGAAAAAGGGAAAGGCGTAGGTTTTTGAAATACCATGCCTATACTTCTCCTTATACTATCTTTTTCATAAGATAATATGTTCTTATCTTTGAATACTATCTCCCCTTTGAAGTTTCCTCCATTTTCCCCAATCATAAGATTTAAAGTAGTCAGTAAGGTTGACTTTCCACATCCAGATGGGCCAATGATAGCTGTTATCTTATTCTTTTTGATAGTCATGGATAAATCTTTTAATACTTCTTTTTCTCCATAGCTTACAAATAAATTATTTATTTTGAGTATGTCCATTACTGATCATCCCTTTTTTTCATATTAAAAATTGCTGCTATTATATTTATTATAAGCAACATTAGTATCAGTACTAAAGCTGTTCCATAGGCTTTATCTAAAGATATTCCTTCTCCAGTTAGCATATATAAATGAAATGGTAATGCCATAACAGGTGCAGATAGAGATTTTGGTATTGGTGCAAAGATGACGGCTGCCGTTAGTATAATAGGTGCAGCAGCTCCCATTGCAAACCCTCCTGCCATGGTTATGGTAGAAATGATCTCAGCCTTACATAAAGGTAATATAAGCTTAAATATCGTATAAGCCTTAGATACACCAATGGCATAAGAAGAGTCTATTATGTTCTGATCTACTTCCCTTAATGTTTTTTCTACTCTTATCTGGATGTAAGGAAATATCATAATACCTAACGTTATACCCCCAGATAATAAAGATCTACCTAATCTTAAATGGAGCACCAATAAAGTATATCCAAACAAGCCCAACACGATCGAAGGAATTCCTGCCATAGATTGTACGATTAAATGGATCATATTTTCTACTTTTTTAGATTGGCAATAAAATAGGGTGTAGATAGAAGTTGAAATGGCTAGTATAGATGCAAATAGGCAAGCTATAAAAGTAAGCAATAAACTGCCTACAATAGCCGGAAATATCCCGCCTTCTGCTCCAATGGGCATACCCTTTGGATTTGCAAATATAAATTCTAGATTTATAGAACTTAGGCCCTTTTTAAAGATATAACCAAATAGATATAAAACAATAGTAAGTACAGTTACTGTACTTACTATTAGCCATATTTTAAACATGTAATCTTTGATTTTCTCATTCATTTTTATCAATCCTTATGTCTATCATACATCTATACTCTGTTTAATAAAATGTAATATTATATTGATTATAAATAACATGATCATTAGTATAAAGCCGGATGCAAAAAGGGAATGATAATGTAAACTTCCAACCTCTGCCATGCCCATTTCAAGTGCAATAAGAGAAGGTATTGTTTGTGTTTTTTTAAGTAAACGGGGCATTAACGGCGCATTCCCTATAACCATCATAACTGCCATGGTTTCCCCCATCCCTCTGCCTAAAGCTAAAACCATAGCGGCTAAAACACTCTTTCTACTGCTAGGTAAAATTATATATCGTATCATATAAGATTTAGAGACACCTAGGGCATTTGAGTGCTGTGAATGTTCCTTATACACCTTCTCCATAGCCTCATCACAAGTAGATATAACATAGGGTAGCATCATTAGGGCGAGAATGATACCTCCGGCTAATACAGACTCCCCTGTGGGAAATGAAAACTGGGTCTCAAAAAATTTTACTAACACTAACAAGCCTATAAATCCATATATGACAGAGGGTATGCCGGCTAAAACATCCACAATCCCTCTTATTACTTTTTTAATAAAGCCATTTGTATAACATGATAAGACAACAGAGAAGCCAACGCCTATGGGTAATGCTATTATAATGCCTACCAAAGATGTATACACGGTGCCTAGTATGATTGGTAAGATGGATAGTTTATCAGGAGAACCTAAAGGATTCCAGGTCCTTCCTAGTATAAACCTTCGTACAGGCACCTCTTGAAAAAATGGTATACTTTCTTTAAATATAAATAGTACTATAAATGCCATTAGTAACAAAGAAATTAAAGTCACTATTTTAATTAGAAACTTAAAGATCCTTTCTATTGTTTTTCTCATCGTATCACCTCACATCATTATTGAATTTATCTTACTGGGATAAAACCCATTTCTTCAATAATTGCTGCACCCTTTTCAGATGTAACCATATCCATAAATATTCTTTGTTCCTTGCTGAGACTACCTTTTTTAACGGCTATAAGAGGTCTCGATATTTTATATGAACCGTTAACTATGTTTTCCGCTACAGGTTCTATACCATCCACTTTTAAAGGAATAATTTTCCCAGCATTCTGATTAACCATACCAAATGAAGCATATCCTATTGCATATCTGTTTTCAATTACTTTGGTAACTAATGCTCCCATAGAAGGCGCTTGTATAGCATCTGTACGCACCTCTGTATCACCCATTATACTATCTTGGAATACGCCATGAGCACCGCCCCCTAAATCCCTTATAACCACTACTATTTCCTTGTGCTCTAAACCTGGATCCACATCATCCCAGTATTTATACTCGCCTGAAAATATTTTCTTTATCTCTTGTGAACTTAAATCGTTAATCATTAAACTAGTTAATGGATTTTCCGGGTTTACTGAAATTGTTAAAGCATCAATACCAATCGTAAATGCTTCCATCTCACCCAATTTTTCTTTTTCTTCATCTTTTATTTCTCTTGCTAACATTCCAAAATCACTGGTTCCTTCTAAAACCGCCTTAACACCAGCGCCTGATCCTCCTGCTGAAACATAGATAGATATATTTTTCTCTGGGAACTCTGAATTGACTTTATCCCAGGTCGTATATTCCTCAATAAACTCTGTGGCTAACACTGACATGACAGGTGCTAAAGTGGATGAACCATTAAAGGTCATTTCGGCTTTAAACTCCTGGCCTTTCTTCTGATTGCCACATCCACTTATAACAAATACAGATATTAAACTAACTGATAATAATAAAGCTATTTTTCTTTTCATTCTATATCCTCCTAGATATCATTCTTGCTTTTATTCTATATGTTTTCTTACCATTGTTTATTCTATATCATATCTTTATTTATTTCCACTAAATATTTTATCTAAATACAAAAGTGAACCAGAATATATCATTCTGATTCACTTTTGTAAAATTATCTTACAATTTCTTTTTATCTGTTTTATCCATTTAAAGTCATTCTAAACAATTAATATCCCATATCCTTCAATATACCGGATAACACACGTAAGCGTTCTCCAATCATTTCGTCCTCATTGCTGAGTACTTGAGAAAACAACTGAATATCATCGTTGATCTTTTCATTATCAGTTGCTACAGCTATTGTCATTGCATCTCCTTGTAAACCTACTCTATCAATAACAGGATTTTCTATATCATATAACTCTTTATATCTATAAGCATCTTGAAAGTGCCGTTTCGTTCTGCAAACAAGAATAGCCAGATCAAGTACCCGGTGAAGCGGTAATTCTTCGGATTGTCTTGACCATTTATCGCCAGTATGTCTCCAAACTTTAGCTGAAATATCTACCTTTCCCCTATCATTCCACTGTGCGAGCCCTAACGAAAGGCCTTTCGTATCGGTTTTATAAGCATACTGACCATCGATGTTTTCATAGTCTTCTGATACAATAACTGGTTTATGTTTTAAATTTGTTGGTATTTTCATTTTTTCGCCTCCACTTATTTTTAGTAATCTACTTGGTTACTAAATTACTAACTTACTGCTTAATATTAATATATTTAACTCTTTTTGTCAATGCTTTTATAGTACACTAAACATTTGCAAGTGACTCATAATCTGTTTTCCCTTCTAAAGTGTTGCAATATTAAAACCTCTATATAAAAAACAGAGCTCGTTGAGCTCTGTTTCTAGTTTATAATTATTTAATATCATTCCAAACAGCATTTATTTCTACTACATATATAATTTCCCCTAAGTTTCTCAATAGTTGGTATAAAATATGAAACTGGATTTTTTGCAACTGCACTCCCAACAGCTTGTGCTGCCCCTGGTTTTTCCAGTATCTCAGCAAGCTCTTTATACGTACAAATATTACCGGTACTAATTGTACTTACAGCTTCAAAAACAGCTTGCTGAAAAGATGTGAAACCTGTTAAATCCAAAACCATATTATGACTTCCTGTATCCAAAAAGTTCCATGTTTCTTTAACCAATAAGTATACCATGGGGTTTTCTTCTTCCGCTTTCCCAAAGTTCTTTAAATCTATGAGTTCATTACCCGTATTGTTTCTTAAAGACAAATATTTTAATCCATTAGAAGAAAAAGTAACACTTAAGGTATCTGTTTCTAAAAAATTAATGATTTTATGAATCTGCATGATAAGCTCCTTTGAAACCCAATTTTGTACCTGCTATAAAGTCCTGATATCACACCGGTTGAAATATTATGATTGAAATGGTAAAATCAGTATAAAATAGTTGTTATTAAAATAATTTATATCGTAGAAAGCAGGAAAAATAATGGAGCAAATAATTTATACTATAAAGACTACCATGGAAAAATCAGATTATAGGAAGTTCTTATATTTGGCAACCTTTTGTAGAAACAAAATAACTATTCCAATCATAGCTATTATTGCACTTGTTGGTAGCTTACTCCTTAACTGGAGCCTATACCAGCTAAATTTAACCGCAATCATTCTTTATTGGTTGTTTTTCTTTGCACTCGCTCTAGGAACAGTTTGTTTCAAAGTTGAGAGAAAAAACAAAGTGCGCATAAAAACAGATCTCACAGGTACTTTTGATTCACTAAATATACTAACCTTTTATGAAGACAAAGTGGTTATGGAAAATGATTTACTTAAATCTACAGCTGAATTAAAGTACAATCAATTTTTTTCTGTCCTAGAGAGCAAAGATTATTTCATTTTTTACTTAACAGCAAATCAAGCATCACTTATAAGAAAAAAAGATGTAGACTCTTTTGATGAATTCAAACAATTCCTAATGAATATATTTAAAGATAGCTATAAACATATCTAATATATTAAAGTATTGGTAACTCTGAATGTGGATATTGAACTGCAATACGATTTTCCGGTTTTGTATCAAATAGATACAAAGTAAAAAGAAAGATCCACTCCAGTGGTTTCATTATAAAATATATGGTGTCCGCAACATATGGCGAATTTATATGTTTTGCAATTGGATATCCGCTTTTATCATACACACCTCTCACAAAACGGTGAAATCTTGGCGTCCGCTCTTCAATAAGTTGTTCAAAAGCATTGGCAATACACAACTGCCTGTTTACAACAACTCGGTGACCATGTCGTTTCCCTGTACGTATGGGTTTTACAACTGCTTTGTGCCCGCCTGCAGCAACGGTACATAAATAATGCCCGTCCTTAGGAATGTTTTGAGGTGCAATCTTCTGTGACATAGTCCAATCGGCGGTTTCTGTCCATGCTTTGATGAAGCTATCTGGCTCCTGACCAAAAAGCAGTAATACAAGAACTATTATACCAAGCAAGGGAATTGCAGCAACAAAAGCAATCCATGGCCAGTTGGAGGTGTTACTTAGTAATATGGCAATAGATTTGAATTTCCCAGAGGTATTTTCTTTTTTTCTAATGTGTTGGTGCACAACATTTTTTATCGTTCGTATAGCAATCAGCACACAGTTAAATGGAAATACACACAGTAAAACAATCGCTAGATCTGCTGCATTAAATATCTGAATACACCATAAAATACACTCTGCAATTCCAAGGTATAAGGCCGATATACAGGCCACTGCAAAAAGTGGTGGCAATTTTTCTATAGGCAAAAATCTAAGAACGATATAAGCCATAATGGCTAATAGACTAATAATACCCATTGTCCAAAGTGACTCCATCCTAATAGGGGTATGCTTGTCCATATTGTATAATGGCACATGCCAATCTTCAAAAACAATTTCCGTCAATGACAGACAGAACAGGGAAAATGTCCCACCTGCAACTATTGCTGCAACCTCCCACCATTTTATGGCCCTCTCTTTTTCTTCTGTTTTGGGTTTGCCCAATAAGAAAATAATATTTTGTATGGTTAAAACAATCGGCAATAGAATTAAGAAATACACCAATTGCGCAAGAAATATACTTGAAGGAGCTGAACTTGCTGACTCTGTAATGATACTAATAAGCCATGTTATGACACCACCTAAAAAGGATACTATAAGACAAAACATTAAGGTGCTTAAAATAGGCCCTCTATAAAAGTACTCACTTATCTTTTTTAACATAATTTTCACTTTAAAATACCTCTTTTCCGCTAATTTCGTATGATTTGTATACCATTGTCAAACAAATTCTAACATTCACAAACTATCATGTCAATGATTTACGTCATAAAACCATGCTAAGTTCCTAGTTCTTTGCTATAATTAAATATAAGTATAAAAAGACAAACCAATGTAACCCATAAGGAGCTCATATGTCTAGCTATCATGAAAATATAAAAAAAGAAGAAACCCTTCGTCTCAGAGAAATTATAAAACTACTTCCGGATTTTGTATTTGATTTTTTTAGAGGGATTGAAGTAACCACCAGTACTAAAACAAGAATTGGCTATAGTTATGATTTAAGAATCTTTTTTGAATACTGCGTTGAGTTTATTGAACATATAGCTTCCAAAGGGATTAAGGAAATTACACTTCAGGATTTAGAAATTATTACCCCTAGAGATTTCGAAAGGTTTTTGGAGTATTTGACTTATTACGAGAAGCCTCACCCAACCCAAAAAGGACAAGTTGTTGCTTATCAAAACACTGCCCAGGGTAAGGCCCGAAAACTAGCCTGTTTAAGAACCTTTTTTCATTATTTTTATAAAAGAGAAATGATTGAAACACAGCTAATTACCCTGGTAGAACTACCTAAAATTACGGAAAAAAACATTGTTCGGTTAGAAGTTGATGAAGTAGCTAAAATGCTTGACCTTGTAGAATCAGGTAACAAATTAACAAAAAAACAAAAGCAATATCATGAGCAAACCAAAATGCGGGATTTAGCCATTGTAACCCTACTACTTGGGACTGGAATTAGGGTTTCTGAGTGTGTTGGCCTTAACCTTGATGATGTGGACTTTGAGGTAGGCGGAATTAAAATCACACGAAAAGGTGGTAATGAGACCATTATTTATTTTGGAGATGAAGTTGAAACCGCTTTAGATCAGTATATAGAGGAACGTAAAAATGTAGAGAGTATCATTGATGAGGAGGCCCTCTTTTTATCTATGCAGAAAAAAAGAATCTCTGTTCGAGCTATTCAGATGATGGTTAAAAAATATGCCTCACTTGTTACCTCATTAAAGGATATATCCCCTCATAAGCTAAGATCTACATATGGAACCAATTTATATAGAGAAACAGGTGATATCTATTTGGTTGCGGATGTTCTGGGCCACAAGGATGTTAACACAACTAAAAAGCATTATGCCCAGATTGATGATGAGCGTAAACGAAGTGCTGCAAATGTTGTAAAGCTTAGGGAATAACCTCCGAACATTTGTTTGAACTTTGCTTTTTATTGTGGTACAATATATACACTAAAATAACTTGAGGTGTTCAAATATGACTAGTAAACTAAGTAAAAAACAAGAAGAAATTTTAGACTTTTTAAAGTCTGAGATTAAATCAAAGGGGTATCCCCCCTCAGTTCGCGAAACATGTGTCGCCGTTGGACTTAGTTCTACTTCAACCGTCCATGCCCATTTAAAGACCCTTGAGAAAAAGGGTGTTATTAGACGTGACCCAACTAAGCCAAGGGCTATTGAGATTATTAAAACAGAAGAAGAAAATGCATCTGGGGAACTTATTCATGTGCCTATTGTAGGCAGGGTAACGGCAGGTGTTCCCATATTAGCCGTTGAAAACATTGAGGGCTACTTCCCTATTCCAATTACTTATGCTAATAATAAGGAAATTTACATGCTTAATGTCCTTGGAGATAGTATGATAAAAGCCAATATTCTAGATGGGGATTTAATCCTTGTACAAGAACAACCATCTGCTAATAATGGGGATATCGTTGTTGCCCTATTAGATGATTCTGTAACCGTAAAGCGTTTTTTTAAGGAAAATGATTTTGTAAGACTTCAACCTGAAAATGATTCTATGAATCCTATATTTGTAAAAGATATTGAAATACTAGGGAAAGTAATAGGATTATTTAGAACACTATAGGCATCTTTGTGCTTCTAGTGTTTTTTGTCCGTCATTTGGATATACTACTAAAAACTAAGATTGGAGAACTTATATGAATTTTAATTTTATTAAAGTATGTGCTGCAACGCCAAAACTCGTTGTTGCGGATTGTAATTACAATACAGAACAAATAATAGCCTGCATCAATGAAGCTAATCAAGCAGAAACTGAACTCATTGTATTTCCCGAGCTAAGTATTACGGGCTATACATGCGGGGATCTATTTTATCAGCAAGTACTCATTGAAGGCGCCCTTTCAAATCTAGCTAAAATTGTAGCCCATTCTAAAAGGACTTCTATGATGATTTGTGTAGGCCTACCTTTAAAATTAAATAACCAGCTTTTTAACTGCGCTGTTATGATTAAGGAGGGTTCAGTTCTTGGAGTCGTTCCAAAAACTTATCTGCCTAATTACAATGAGTATTACGAGAAGAGATGGTTTAGCGGATCTTCCCAGGCCCTCTCTTCCACTATTACTATCTGTGATCAAGAAGTTCCTTTTTCTTCAAAAATGATCTTTAAAGCAAGTAATCATGGGTATTTCTCTTTGGCTATAGAAATCTGCGAAGATGCCCTAGGACCTATTCCACTAAGTGCCTATCACTCTTTAGCAGGTGCTAATATAATACTTAACTTAGCTGCTAGTAGTGAAACTGCTCGGTCAAAGAGTAAAAGGCTATCCGTTCTAAAAGGACTTTCAATGAGTACCCTATCTGGCTATGTCTATGCTTCAGCTGGAACTGGCGAATCAACTACGGATCTCGTCTATCCTGGTCATAGTTTAATATACGAAAACGGGGTTCTTTTAGGTGAATCGAAACGGTTCCAAAAATGTAATAATCTTGTTTATACCCTTATTGATACAGAACTTATTGCTTTAGAAAGGCAAAAAAACACTTTATTTAATGCATCCCATGATGAAAACTTAATCCTAAAATCATATATTAATGTCCCTTTTACACATACAAATAGGGCTTATGTATTTGATAGAACCGTTGATGCTTCTCCCTTTGTACCGAGTAAGGGTGAGGCCAGAAATGAACATTGCCTTAACATATTCACACTGCAAACGGTGGCCCTTGCAAAGCGTATAGAACATGTAGGCACTAAGACGGTCGTTATTGGTATCTCTGGTGGCCTAGATTCAACTCTAGCACTCATTGTTTGTGTGAAAGCCTTTAATAGATTAGGCCTCGATCCTGCAGGTATTATAGGCGTCACTATGCCTGGGTTTGGGACAACTGATCGAACTTACAATAATGCTATTTCGCTTATGCAACACCTTGGTATTACGACACGTGAAATTTCTATTGTAGATGCAACTATGCAGCACTTTAAAGATATTGGTCATGACCCAGATCTTCATGATATTACTTATGAAAACTCACAAGCTAGGGAAAGAACTCAGCTACTGATGGATATTGCGAATCAGGTTAATGGCCTTGTCATTGGGACTGGGGACTTATCTGAACTGGCTCTTGGCTGGGCAACCTATAATGGTGACCATATGTCTATGTACGGGGTTAACGCTGGAATACCTAAGACACTGGTTAAATTTTTAATTGAGTGGGCAGCCCATAATGAATTTGAAGGAAACACAAGAGATACATTACTTGATATTTTTACAACCCCTGTTAGTCCAGAGCTTCTACCACCTTCAGAGGACGGAGAAATTGAACAAAAAACAGAAGAAATTGTAGGACCTTATGAATTACATGATTTTTATCTTTATTACATGTTAAGTTATGGGTTTAAACCTCAAAAAATTGCTATACTCGCCCAAAGTGCATTTGAAGGTCAGTACGATTATAATACCATTATAAAGTGGATGAAGGTTTTTTACCGTCGCTTCTTTACCCAACAATTTAAACGGTCTTGTCTTCCAGATGGGCCTAAAGTTGAATCTATAAGCCTCTCACCAAGAGGAGACTGGAAAATGCCATCTGATGCATCTTATAATATGTGGATTATGGAAGTTGAATCTTTATAAATGAAAACTCCCTGTTTAGAGGATTAATATCCTATAGACAGGGAGTTTTTCATGTTTTATATTTTTTATAAGGTTATTCCACTTTCCATTTTAGATAGCTTTCTAAACATTTTAATAATAAATAAGGCTGTCAGCATAGAAGATAATACGTCTGCTATTGGCGTGCTAATCCATACACCTTGTAGTCCATATAACTTTGGTAATATTATAATTAAAGGAATCAGCATAATAACTTGTCTACTTAAGGATAAAAGCATAGCTGTTGAAGCTTCTCCAATGGCTTGGAAAAAGTTAGCTGATACAATTTGAAATCCTACAATCGGTAACATAACTGTAAATATTCTTATACCATATACACCAATTTCTAAGAATTCCTTATCCTTATTAAAGATACCAAGCAATGCTGCTGGTGCAAACATACATGCTAAAAAGCCTGCGGTTGCTAAAACAGTTGCTGATATAGCTGCTAATATATAAGTTTGGCGTACCTTTGCATAATTTTTAGCACCATAAAAATATCCGATGATTGGTTGCGCCCCTTGATTAATTCCAAATATAGGCATAAAGAAGAGCATAATAATACTATTAATAGATGAAAATACTCCGATTCCTAACTCTCCAGCATAGGTGTTCAGATTATTATTAAATAATATTTGAATAAGTGCTGCTGCTAGTTGCATAGCAAATGGAGACATACCAATTGAAAATATATTAATAATTATACTAAAATCTAGTTTCATATGTTTTAGCTTTAAAGGTATATTTACCTTTTTACCTGTTAAAAAGTAAACTGTCCATATAGCAGATACGACTTGGGCTATAACGGTAGCAATTGCTGCTCCCTTTACACCCATTCCAAATCCAAATATAAAGATAGGGTCTAAAATAATATTTGTTATAGCGCCAAGCAGTAATGTCATCATTCCTATTCTAGGAAACCCTAAGCCCCGAATACAATTATTCATAGAAAATGCGGTGTTGGTAAAAATAATTCCAACAATAATAATAACAATGTACTCCTCGGCATATTGTAAGGTATTTGCTGTCGCACCAAAAGCTACTAAAATAGGTTTGTAAAAGATAAATCCTAGAACTGTTAGTATTAATGAAAATATAATATTAAGCATAAAAGCATTTCCAAGAATGACTCCAGCTCTTTCTTCATTTCCCTCCCCCAAGGCAATAGAGATCCGAGAACCGGCTCCTATCCCTACTAACATAGCAAATGACATAATAACAATTGTCACAGGGAAAGCTGCCCCCACGCCTGATAAAGCAACTGCTCCTATGTCTGGCATTTTTCCAATAAAGAAACGGTCTACAACCGTATATAATGCGTTAACTAACATTCCTACAATAGCTGGGATGGAAAACTTTAAGAGTAAACCCCATACGCTATTGTTCTTAAACTGTGAATGATCCATATTTTAATCTCCTTTATATTAATTTACAATGTCCCTCATTAATCATATTTTGAAGCGCTATCATAGCTCCTATTTTACCATGATACCAAGTAAGTCCTCCTTGAAGGTATACTGTATAGGGTGGTTTAATAGGGGCATCCGCACTAAGTTCTATTGATGCTCCTTGAATAAAAGTACCTGCAGCCATAATAACGGGCGCATCATATCCTGGCATTTCTGCTGGTTCAGGGGTAACATAACTATCCACTGGTGCAGCCTTTTGAATTCCTTTACAAAAAGAGATTACTTGGTCACTTGTATCCATTTGTATTGCTTGTATAATATCATGCCTTGTTTCATTAGACGTCGGCATTACATTAAATCCTAGTTTCTCAAACATACGCGCAGATAATATGGCTGATTTTAGTGAGTTTTCAACTACTTCTGGGGCAAAGAATAAGCCTTGTAAAATAACCTGATTCAATCCTAAAGTTGCGCCTACTTCTTTACCAAGTCCTGGAGCACTAAGACGCATTGCGGCGTTTTCAATATACGCTTCTTTCCCAACAATATACCCACCAGTTGGGGCAAGTCCACCACCAGGATTCTTGATTAATGACCCTACCACCATATCAGCGCCTACTTCAGATGGTTCTATGGTTTCTACAAATTCACCATAGCAGTTATCAACCATACAGATAATGTCACTACGAATATCTTTAACAAATTTTATAAGGTCTCCGATTTGCTTAACGGATAAGGTGGGCCTGAATTTATACCCCTTAGATCTTTGAATAGTCACCATTTTAGTTCTTGGGTTAATAGCATTCTTTATTCCCTCATAGTCAAAAGAAAAATCATCATTCATATCTACCTGAGCATAGGTAATACCAAACTCTGCCAAACTACCGCTTTGTGGGACGATACCAATAACACTATCTAAGGTATCATATGGCTTTCCGACTACTGATAAAAGCTCATCTCCTGGTCTTAAATTACCAAAAAAGGCTACGGTTAAGGCATGGGTACCTGAAATTAATTGTGGTCTTACAAGTCCTGCTTCCGCTCTAAAAACATCCGCATATATTTGCTCGATTAAATCCCGCCCCAAATCATTATAGCCATAACCTGTAGTTGCAGCAAAATGTGTATCACTTAGGCCATTTTTTTGCATAGCATGGAGTACTTTAGCCCCGTTATATTCTGTAATCCTTTTTATTTCCTCAAATTGATCCTTAAGTTCTTGCTCTGCCTTAATACAAAAATCATATACGTTGCTTTCTATATTAAATGACGACATCATTAATTCTTTCGTTTCCATATTTAAACCCTCTCTAAAATAATAAAATGTGGAAAGATGTAAATACCCTCCACACTTTAGTATACACTAATTTTATATTTTTTGTCTGCATTTGTCTAGCGTATGTCTATATATGTCTCTTTTTCTACTTTAGCTTCCTCAAATGTGCCCATATTTAGCATGGTATAAAGAGCCGCTTCAATGATTGTAAATGCTAAAGGACAACCCGATCCTTCTCCTAATCTTAGATTTAAATGTAGCATTGGTTTTAGGCCAAGTGCTTCCATAACACCTAAGGAACCAGGTTCTGCTGATAGGTGAGAAGGGAAAGTATAATCTTTTATATAAGGCGACATACGAAAAGCACATAGGGCTGCTACTGAAGCAATAAACCCATCAATTACAATCGGAACTTTGTTTTTGGCTGCCCCTATGTAGCACCCGCATAATCCAGCTATATCCAGACCACCTACTTTTGCAAGTACATCAATAACGTCTTCTTTGTTAGGGCTATTTAAATCTATAGCTTTTTGGATAACATGCTTCTTATGTAGATATTGACCATCTGTAAGGCCTGAGCCTTTGCCAGTTGCAATATCTACGCTGATGTCTTCAAGCACACTAAATACTGCAGCGCTAGTGGTTGTGTTGGCTACACCCATCTCCCCTGTACCAAACATCGTATAGCCTTCTAGTACTAGCCTATCAATCGTTGTTATACCAATATTAATGGCCTTTATGACATCACTCTTGCTCATTGCAGGACCTTTTGCCATATTGTTGGTACCATGCATAATTTTATGATTATATATAAGGGGGTTGTTAAACTCCCCCTTTACACCTATATCTATAATAGTTGTATCACAGCCTAGGAATGATGATAAAACAGATACCCCTGTAATATCTTTAGTAAAGTTATCCGTTACAATACGAGTTACTTCTTGGGGGCATGTACTGACCCCCTCCTCAGTAACACCATTATCTGCGCACATAATAACAATATTCTTTTTGAAATCTACTGGTCTCATTTCTCCGTAAATCCCTGCTAATTTAACGGCTATTTCCTCTAGCATTCCAAGACTTCCAATAGGCTTTGTTAAATTATCAATGAGTAGCTTAGCTTTATGTGAAGCTTCTGGGTTAGCTGGAGTAATTAACTTTAAAATTTGTAACAATTGGTTCATTTTCTGTTTGGATCCAACATGATACTTGATGCAGGTATAATGGTTGAAATAGCATGTTTATAAATAATTTGTTGCTTCTCGTCAGTTTCTACTAACACAATAAAATTATCAAATCCCCTAACTAATCCCTTTAATTGAAAACCATTTGTTAAAAATACTGTAACAATGGTTTTATCTTTACGTAGTTGGTTTAATAAATTCTCTTGTAAATTCATAGTCTTATCCATTTGTATCCCCTCTTTTCATAATAATTTGTTATTCTATAATAATTCCCTTATTCTATAGTAATACTTTATTTTATATTATTACCATAGATACTTCAAGGATATTTGTTAAAATAATTAGCATTTTAATTTTATTTCTTCCCTTTTAAATTCTTTTAATACCTTCATAATAAAAAAGGCATAAATATATGGCTAAGTATGGCACCTACTTCTGCTCACAGGGTAGGTACACTTAGCCTTTTAGTTAGATTTGTTTTTTGACATGCTCTAATAAAGCTTTAAGAATGTTATCTTTATTAAACTTATACTGATCAACTTCTATCCATATGGGTTTAGCTTGATGTCTAAGCCACGTTAATTGCCTCTTAGCATAGTGCCTTGTGTTTTGTTTAAGGGTCACTATACAGGTCTCTAATGTTTCTTCGTTCTCGAAATAGGGGTAAAACTCTTTATACCCTATCCCTCTCATAGATGGTAGGTTTTTAGAATATCCTTTATCAAATAGGCCTTTAACCTCAGTTATTAAGCCCTCTTCAATCATCTCATCGACCCTTTGATCTATTCTAGAATATAATAGATCCCTATCCATATTAAGGCCAAAAAACACTAAATTATAAGGTGTTTGGCGGGATTTCTCTTTTTCATTATGAAGAGAAATCTGTTCACCAGTTTGCATATGATACTCTAGGGCCCGAACAACTCTTTGAATATTATTTTTATGAATATTCTCTGCAGATACAGGGTCTACTTGGCGTAGTTTCTCATGGATATAATCCTCTCCAAATTCTCTTGCCTCATCCATAAGCTGGTCCCTTATAGCAGTGTTTGTATCCGTTTCTTCAAAGTCTATATCGTGGGTTATAGCCCTTATATAAAAGCCAGTCCCCCCCACGATAATTGGAATCTTCCCTTTACTATATATTTCGTCTATATAGCCTTTAACCTTTTTCTGAAAAACAGCAACTGAGCATTCCTGGTCAGGTTCAAATTCATCAATCATGTAATGAGGTACGCCTTCTTTTTCATCTTCAGTTACTTTAGCAGTCCCAATGTTCATATGTTTATAGACCTGCATAGAATCCCCTGAGATAATTTCCCCACCTATTTGCTTAGCTAATGCAACAGCTAAAGATGTCTTGCCAGATGCTGTTGGACCCGTAATAACAATTAACGGTTTTTTCATTTATATCACCTATGTTTTCTTGATATTAGATCTTAATTATATTATACCCTTTTAAATTTTTTCTCTATCTCATATCTAGTCATAGAAACAATTGTTGGCCTTCCGTGGGGGCAAGTGTAAGGGTTTTCAAGTTCCATTAAGTCTTCGATAATCTTTTTGCACTCTAAAGCAGATAGTTTATCATGTGCTTTAACGGCAGCTTTACATGCCATGACAGCAATTGTATTCACCTGAGTTTCATAAACATTTGGGATTTCTTTATCCATTAACAAATCAAGCATTTGCCTTAATATATCTTGATGAGCAGGCCCATTAAATAGGATTGGGATTGTACGACTAGCAAAAGCATCTGCCCCAAATTCTTCAATTTCAAATCCAAACTGGTTTAATAACTCAAAGTATTTTTCAATCACACGTTTTTCAGTAGGGGATACATTGATTACAATAGGCTCTATCAGTGCTTGCTTTAGAGGAGATGAACTATAAAAGTCCCCTAATAACTTCTCGTATAATATCCGTTCGTGGGCAGCATGCTGATCAATCATATAGATACTATCATCAATTTCAATCATCCAGTAGGTATTAAAAAATTGCCCAATAATTGTGTAGTCTCTATAAACCTTTCTTGCTTTTTCTACAATCTGTGGCTTGTGTTCTTTAACAAATAAGCCTTCCCTTTTAACCACAGGGGTGTAAGGACTACTAACCTTGATTTGTGGCACCATAGTCTTTGCAGTGGGTTGATTTTCTTCTTTACGCTTAAGTTCAAAAGGCTCTGGAATTATTTGTTGGGTATGAACCGGTTTTGGTGTTACTGCCCTATGGGGAATACTAAATGATACTTCTGGAATTAGATTTTCACTCATAAGTGCTTTTCTAACAGATTCATATATAAAACTGTAGATACTATCGTTATCTTTAAAGCGCACTTCCATTTTTGTTGGATGAACGTTCACATCAATATTTTCAGGCGCGATGACAAGATGCAAAATTGCAACTGGAAATTTGCCGATTGTTAAGATTGTTTTATAGGCATCTTCAACTGCATTTTGAATGATTTCACTCTTTACATAGCGCCCATTAATAAAGAAGTTTTCATAAGATCTGTTTGACCTTGAAGTGCCTGGTTTACCCAGTATTCCTAGTAATGTAAGACCATCTTCTTTAAATTTAATCTCTATAGAATTCCTTGCAATGTCTTTCCCATATACATTCATAACGCAATTTTTCAAATTATGATTGCCTGTTGTATTAAAAACTAGCTTATTGTTATTAATGTATTTAAATGAGATTTCCGGGTGCCCTAGAGCAAGCTTATAGACAATATCAGAAATCTTTGCTGCTTCTGAAGCAGGGGAATTCAGGAATTTTTTACGGGGAGGTGTATTGAAAAATATGTTGCGCATAATAAGTGTTGAGCCTTCTGGGCAACCCACTTCTTCATCTGCTATAATTTCTCCGCCGTGAAGCTCTATACGTGTCCCTGTAATTTCTTCTCTTGTTTTTGTAATGAGCTCAAGCTGAGAAATAGCTGCAATACTAGCTAGGGCTTCTCCTCGAAATCCTAGGGATAGGACGCTTTCAAGATCCAGATCAGTTTCTATTTTACTGGTTGCATGTCTTAAAAAAGCGGTTTTAACATTTTGAGGTGAAATTCCAATGCCGTTATCAGTAATACGAATCATAGAAATACCACCGTCTTTAATTTCAACTGTAATAGCACTTGACTTTGCATCAATACTATTTTCAACCAGCTCTTTAACAACTGAAGCAGGCCGCTCCACAACTTCTCCTGCTGCAATTTTATTAATGGTATGGTTATCAAGTAATTTTATCTGGGTCATAAGTCACCTCCTAGGACAGTTTTTTAACTTTTTGTTGTAAGTCATATAAAATCTGCATGGCTTCCATTGGGGTAATCCCAAGTATATTTAAATCCTTAATATTATCTATAACAGGATCAAACTTGTTTTGATTAAAGAGCGTTATTTGATCCTTAACCTGCATATTAGTTACTTTAGCCTGCTTGGATGGTTTCGATGCTTCAACTGGTTTTCCTGGTTCTAATAAGGTTTTAGTGCTTTTTGTAATATCAGCATCATCTAACTGAGCTAATATTTCTTTAGCTCTTCCGATAATAGGTAGGGGTAACCCTGCAAGTTGGGCCACTTGTATTCCGTAGCTATGGTCCGCCCCACCCCTTTTAATTTTACGTAGGAATATAATGTCATCACCTTGCTCTTTAATGGCAATACAATAATTTTTTATTCCTGGTATTTTTTCTTCTAGCTCTGTCAATTCGTGATAATGGGTGGCGAACAATGTTTTAGCCCCCAGTAGGTTAGAGTCTGCAATATGTTCTATAACCGCCCAGGCAATACTCAGGCCATCAAAAGTACTTGTCCCACGGCCGATTTCATCTAAAATAAGCAAGCTTTTTTTAGTAGCATGATGGAGAATATTTGAGACTTCTGTCATTTCTACCATAAAGGTACTTTGCCCTGAGGCTAAATCATCTGAGGCCCCTACCCGTGTAAAGATACGATCTACGATGCCTATTTCAGCTTGATCTGCAGGAATAAAAGAACCAATTTGAGCCATTAAAACAATCAGGGCTACTTGGCGCATATAAGTCGATTTACCAGACATATTAGGACCTGTAATAACCACTAACTGATTATCCGCTTCATCTAAAATCGTATCGTTAGAAATAAACGCATTACTCTTCATCATTTTCTCAACCACTGGGTGACGGCCATTTTTAATATTAATGCCATCTTCTTCAGTTATAGTAGGTTTTACAAAATGTTGCTCTTCTGCTACTAATGCTAAAGATAATAAGGTATCTAGGTCTGCTACATCCCTTGCACTTTGCTGGATTCGTTCAATATTAGAGGCAATTATATTTCGTATTTCTACAAAAAGGTTATACTCTACCACTACAATCTTATCGTCTGCCTTTAATACCTTATCTTCTACTTCTTTTAATTCCTCTGTAATATAGCGTTCGGCATTTGAAAGGGTT
Source organism: Candidatus Epulonipiscium sp. (assembly GCA_012841565.1). The sequence continues at coordinate 23,195 of DUUM01000438.1, forward strand.
TGCTTTCTTATATAATAATCTGGCACTAAATCCAAATTAGAATTCGTCACTTCTATAAAATACCCAAAAATCCTATTATATTTGATTTTCAGGGTTTTTATATTTGTTTTTTCTTTCTCTTTAGCCTCTATTTGGGCAATCCATGTTGTTCCTTCTGTTTTGGCTAGTCTTAGCTCATCTACTTCATCATTATAGCCAGCCTTTATTAAGTTACCATCTCTAAGGGTAAAAGGTGGCTCTTCGTATATAGACCTATTGAGCAAATCATAAATATCTTCTAGTGTATCTAAATTAGTTACGAGCCTATTGCTATACTGATTATCTAAAGTCTTAAGAATTTCTTTTATTTTTGGCAGCATCCCAATGGAGTTTTTAAGGGAAAGCATGTCTTTGGCATTGATACTGCCGTAGATAACCTTACTCATTAAGCGTTCAAAATCGTATATCTGGGTTAAAAGATCTTGGATATCACTTCGTTCTATAGGCGAATTTAAAAAACACTCAACAGCATCTAGTCTAAAATTAATGTTCTCTTTATTAACCAGTGGCTGCTCAATATATTTCCTGATCATCCTAGCGCCCATTGCTGTTTTAGTTTTATCTAGTACCCAAAGCAATGAACCTTTACGTTTTTTCTCTCGTAAGGTTTCAGTAAGCTCTAGGTTTCTTCTTGTTGAAACATCTAAATTCATATAAGACCCTGTATAATAAGGAATAATCTTACCCATATGTTTTAAATCGCTTTTTTGCAGCTCATAGAGATAGTATAATAAAGCTCCTGCCGCACTGGTCCCTGCCCTCATATCTTCAAGGCCAATAGATGCAAGGGTAATAAGCTTTAAATGTTCTAGTATCTTTTTACTTGCACTGCTATATTCAAAATGCCAATCCGCATATGCCTCGACCCTAATGCGAAAACGATTACCAAGTTCTTCTACTAAGTCAGTATCTTCATATACTCCGGCAGATACGATACATTCTGCTGGGCTAAACTTTGCCATTTCATCCATAAGCTTTTGAGCGCTATTGGGCTCAGATAATTCTGTTACCACAAAATCACCTGTAGTGACATCTGCAAAACTTACACCATAAAGATCCCCCACTTGAACAATGCAGGCAATATAATTATTTTTAGAATCATCTAAAGCCGATGTATCAATCATGGTCCCAGGTGTAATAATACGAGTTACTGCCCGTTTAACAATCCCTACTGCATCAGCTGGGTCTTCCACCTGCTCGCACAGTGCAACCTTATAGCCCTTCTCAACTAAGCGAACAATATAACCATCTACTGAGTGATAAGGCACACCACACATGGGCGCCTTCTCCTCAAGACCACAGTTCCTGCCCGTCAGAGCAATCTCTAGTTCTCTGGACGCTGTTAAAGCATCTTCAAAAAAGAGTTCATAAAAATCTCCTAATCTAAAAAATAGTAAGCAGTCTTTGTGCTCATCTTTTATTTCAAAATACTGTATCATCATTGGCGTTAATGCCACATCTTCACAACCTTTACTGAATTTCTCCGAGTGTATAATATGGTTTCCCTTCAGTTATATGCACATTAACATAAGTGCCTATAAGAGCCGGATCCCCTTCAAAATGAACGATTGTACTATGTTCTGTTCGTCCGCTTAATATGCCTGGTTTACTTGTACTTTGTTTTTCAACGAGAACTTCAAGCGTCTTATTTTCATATTCTGCCATCTTTTTCAACACAATGCCATCTACAACTTCCATTAGCCGATCAAAACGATTGCCTATAATATCTCTTGGAATTTGATCTTCCATTATAGCAGCTGGCGTTCCTGTGCGTTTTGAATAAATATATGTAAAGGCGCTTTGAAAGCCTACAGTCTCTACAATATCAAGTGTATCTTTAAAATCTTCTTCAGTTTCTCCCGGGAATCCTACAATAATATCTGTTGTAAGGGAAATATCAGGAATAACAGCCTTGATGCGATCTACAAGTGCTAAATAACTCTCTTTCGTATAGCGCCTTTTCATAGCTGTCAGTATCCTTGTGCTTCCTGATTGAATAGGTAAATGAATATGTTTACATACCTTATCACACTCCGCCATAGCTTTAATTAACTCATCACTTAAATCTTTAGGGTGAGAAGTCATAAATCTAATCCGTTTTAAGCCTTCTATTTTATTAATTTCCCTAATAAGCTGAGCAAAGGTCACGGGTGTATCTAGGGTTTGCCCATAAGAGTTTACGTTTTGACCTAAGAGGGTAATCTCTGTTGCCCCATCAGCTACTAAATGCTTGGTTTCTGCAATAATATCTTCTACATTTCTACTTCTTTCTCGTCCTCTTACATAAGGAACAATACAGTAACTACAGAAGTTATTACATCCTTGCATAATATTAATAGAAACCTGAGAGTCGTTTCTCCTAGTGGTCGGCAAATATTCAACAAATTCTTCGTATTCTTCCCATATATCAATAATAGAATCTCCCGTTTCAAGTCTAGCTTGTAAAAATTCTGGGAATTTATATAGGTTAAAGGTTCCAAAAATAATATCTACATGTTTATGATGTTTTTTAAGCTCTGCAATAACCGTATCTTGCTGCATCATGCACCCACATAGTGCAATGATTAGGTTAGGATTATTTCTTTTAGCCGCTTTAAGGTGCCCTAAATTACCATATACCTTTTGCTCTGCATTTTCTCTTACGCAACATGTGTTGTATAAGACAAAATCAGCATCCGCTTCTTTCTCAGTCTTAATATAACCAATTTGTTCTAAAATATCTTCTAGCTTCTGGGAGTCATTGACGTTCATTTGACAACCATAGGTTGAAACGCAATATTTTAAGTTTTTATCTTTTATATTTTTGGACAGTTCATTTATTATATCCTTTTGTTTTAAAGCTTCTTTAATAGAAATTTCCTTTTTTAACGTAGATCTACTCATATATGTTAAAGCCTCCTTATATTTTAAACCATTGGTGCACTTTCTAGTATGACTACATTTTTAGTCTAACTATATTTTACATGAAACTCATGTTTGTTTCAACTAATATAGATTCTAGGTTACTATAACACAAAAGGACCTGATGTATATATCAGATCCTTTTGTGTTATATTAACTGATCTACTAGTAAATCAATCCTTGTATAATAAGTATTTAGTTGATTCTCTATTTCTTCGTGTTTTTTAGCGAGTATATGAATGATTGCTCGGAGATTATATAAGTCATCAAGTAATTGATCTTTATTATACCAATCCATTGTAATTCGTCTTTCTAGTTGAAAAATTCGAAAATAAATGTCTTGAGTTCGCGATATTTCCCCAATTTGCATATTTATATACCCCCTATATCTGATAACTACATATTATCATATATACCAAATATTTACAATATATAAATTGATACTATTTGCAACCTTTAGCAATCGTGCCCCGTAATTCCTTTAACTTGCTCTAAACATTCCAGATAATTTTTAATCTTGCTTATTTCATAGGGGTTAGCTGTGCTTAGCATTTTAATCTTTTCTGTACTAAAATTCTTAAGCTGCATAATGTAGGTATCATTTAAAATTTCTGAATGAATACATCTAAAACCCTCTTTATAATCATTTTTTAAATCTTCTAAAATTATACTTGTCATTTTTTAATTCACCACCTTGTTGGTTAGTATGACCTATCTTAAAGTTTTTATACTTTTAAGCATTTAAAATTCAAATTGCAGTTTTTTCATTTCTTCTTGTTTTTGACGCGACTCTATTTCATGTGTATATATTGATAATGTAATAGCTGGATTACTATGAGATACAATACTTGCAAGTGTACCTATATTCATTCCTGATGCTATAGCGTAAGAAGCAAAAGTATGCCTAAATAAATGAGCATGAATATTTCTTCCGATTACTTTTGATAGTACCATCATCAAATCATACAGTGTCCTTGTGGATATATGGGACTTTGTATTTATTTTACTTGGAAATAAATACATACTATTTTGAAATTCAAATCCAATATTATTTAAATATAGTTCATCTTTTTTATATTGTTCAAAGGCTATACTTAGTTTGCCGTGTATGGGTATCTTGTTGTATTTACTTCCTTTAGCCAATATTTCTATGGTATTGTCTTGAAATGAGACAGCCCCTTTTTTAATTGAAACCGCTTCGCTTGCCCGACAACCGGTATAAAGTAAAATATAAATAAGTAATCTATTCCGGCATGCTATATACAACATTTCAGACTTTCGCGCTGTTATGACATCTTTACAAGATTCTACTGAATTGTCTAGATAAGACATAATAACAGTTATTTCATCTGAATTTAAAATATCCTTAGGTTTATTTGTTTGTTTGGTGCGCATAGGATCAATTAAAACAGAGTGATCTTGAGTACATAAACGTTTTTGATAGCAAAACTTTAAAAATCGTTGTATAACAACCCTTTTACGTTTTAGAGAAGCATGAGCTAGATTTTTAGTATGCAAAAACAAAAAGAAATCGTTTACTACGGGATAAGTTAAATCTTCTAAAATAGCAACGTCTCCTACCACGTTAACGAATTGCTTAACGTCTGTTTGGTAGCTGGCAATAGTATGGGGCGAAAGACCTATATCATGTAGACTTTGTATAAAGATACATGATGCTTCGTATAGTTCCATATTATACTTCCTTTCCATTGAGCCATTATAACACTTAGCCACCCATAAAAAAAGGCCATAGATGACTTTTGAGTATATCTGTAGCCATTGTTTGCTTTATGTGTATCTTTATGTTAATTATGCACAAGTTATATTCCTACCTTAGTTTTTTTAACTGTTATAAAACACTAAGCTTTTAGCCTTATTCATCTGTGTTATAAAAAAATTGTGGTTTTTTCGCCAAACCCTTACAAATAGTGTTAAAAACTTCCACAGAAAGCTTTTAAATATTCTTTAAAGATAACTCTACTAAACCTTCATTATAGGATTCTACCTTTAAAACAAAGTCAAACCTATTAAACGCCATGCACAAATCAAAATCACCTTCCGGAAATATATGATTCATAGCTGGATTAAAAAACTTACTACCATCTTCTCTTTTAAGTATTTCTTTTATGTATAATTCATCAACCTCTTCACCTTTAAGCAAGGCCTTAATATATTTCGCACATAAATCATCTTCTTGAGCAAAGGAATCTCCGTTGTTTCCCATAGCTACTAACGTTACATATTCTGGATTTTTAGATTTAATATACCTTACGATTGCTTTTGCATTAACAAAACTACCTGTGATAATTTCATCTGCATTAATAGCACCTATAATGCCTTGGGTACCTGCACTTGTGGTATGGATAATTGTTTTACCTGTAAAATCTACCTTTTCAATGTCATAAGGGGAGTTCCCAAAATCAAAACCTTCTTGCTTAATTCCTTTTCGCTCCCCCACCAAGATGTACTCCGGATTGGTGCTTTTAAGACTATAGGCTGTTCTAATATCCCCTATAGGAATAATATGCTTCGCCCCATTGCTTTTTGCATAACAAGCAAGCGTAAACGCTCTAAACACATCTATAATAACAGTAAGGCCCTTAGCTTGTTTGGCCCCCTCAATCAGTTGGGTCATTTGGATGTTCATTTTTTTCTCCTTTCACACGCTTGTTTTCTATATTAAACAACAGCTCTTTTAGCTTATCATTATACTCTGTCTGCATATTAGCTGCCTTAGTATTTAATAATTCAATGTTTTTTTGGTGTTCTAATTGGAGCTCTAGTTGCGCCGTTTGTTTTTCTAGAGTATGTTGTTCTTTTAATCGCGAGACATAACTTTGATAATCTTCCTTTCCTTTAAGAAGCTTCTCCCCTAGCTTTTCAATTTCCCTTTTCGAAAACCATAACTCTGATGCTAGGTTATCATTGTTTTCTTGTAGTTTACTATTCTCTGCTGTAAGTGTATCATTTTCTACTTTAAAATGCTTTAAATTCCCAACTTCTTTTGTGAGTTGTTCTATAGTCGTTTTATATTGATTGTTAAGCTCTTTATAATTTTCATTATAGCTATTAATTTCTTCTATTTTTTCATTCAGTTTATTATTCTCTTTTTTAACATTACTAATCTCTTCTTGCAACCTTAACACTTCTTCTTTAACACGTTCTACCTTACTCTTATATTTCTCTATCTCTTCATCGTAATTCTTTTTTTCCTGAGCAACTTCTTTGTTCATTTCTTCTTTTTCCTTTTTCGTGCTACTAATACTATTTTGAAAACGCGTACCCAAGTATACATACATCTCATTGATCCTATGGGTTAATAATTGAAGCTCCTTTATTTCCTGAGCCATTTCTGGTATTTCCTGTTTCGTATTATCCAACATATAAGTATCTACTAGTTGCTGCATAAATTCTCTACCAACAAGCCCGCTCTCTTTCATGATTTCATTGATCTCATCCCTTAAATCCTCTGGAACCTTAACCCCAAACGTAACATCCTTCATGCTATCCCTCCAATATTCCTTAATATACTTATAATGATATATAAATTAGGTTAACCTAGTTAACTTAGTATATTACACATAACCCCATATGTCAATTAAGGTTAACCTAGTTAACTTAGCTATACTCCATCTTTGATAATATTTCCGATTTCCACAAGTTCCCAGTTATTACGTCCTCACCAAACATAACTATATATTATGTTTGGTAAGGTGATGCACAAAAAAAACCTCCTAACGCCTATGTAATAAGGCTTTGGGGGTTTTTAAATGTTTACCATCATAACTATAATATGTGTGGTTAGAATAGGTATCCAAAGTTAGTTTTCTCTAGAGTTATCACGAAAATCTGTGAGGATCAATTTTCTATTGGTTTTGTTGGGAATAAAGTCGTTCTATTTCTATGCTTGCCATTAAGAATGTTCCAATACCCTTGTAGTCATTATCTGCTACTGGTTCTGATGTATAGTACTTAAATGTACCATCCTTATGGATTTGTCCACCAAGGCCTGCTGATTTACAAGTACCAACCATACTGACCTCATCATGATCATCAATTTTAATAAACTGAGTTTCAAGGCCATTATAGGCTTTCACTGTATAATCCTTATAACTAGAATCTAAGTATCCAAGCCTTGTTCCTTTTGCCAAACTATAAGTAAACATGCAAGAGGCTGAAGCCTCCAGGTAATTTCCTTCTAGATGCCCTTTGTCAACGACTTGATACCAGACACCCGTCTTTTTATCTTGAACATTCACAACACCTGCCATAAGCTGGGTGAAAATCTGTGTCAACCGTTCTTTGCCTGGATGGTTTTTGGGAAGCATCTCTAATGTCTCAATTAAGGATACGGCATACCAACCTAAGCCTCTTCCCCAAAAACTTGAAGATAATCCCGTAATAGGGTTAGCCCAATTTTCTTTCCTCGTATGATTGCACCCTTGAACTAGCAAACCAGAAACAGGGTCTTGGTTTAACTTTGCCATGGTTATTAGTTGCTCTACGATATCATCTTGGATTTTGTTATCTCCAAATTCTCGTCCAAATTGAATAAGATACACAAAGCCCATATAACAACTATCAATAAAATTAATTTCTTCTTGTGCCTTAGAGTGAAGAAAAACCCCTACAGAACTCTTGGGATGGGTGTCAAATTGACTTCTTAGTAGGTAGGCTGCTTTTTTATACTTTTCATCTTTGCTTTGTTTATATAATTCAAATAGTAAACGTCCTGAGTTGATATTATCAACTTCGTATGTGTCTTTAATATATCCATTAATCGTTCCATCTTCATTAATATTAGGGGAAATACTATTTTCAATGTATCTAAAGTATTTGTCATCTCCCGTTAGTTTCCAAACATCTTCTATCCCTTTTAAGATAACCCCATACTCATGATTCCATTGATCTGATAAAACTGGGTATATCTTTAATGCCAAGTCCGCAACAAGTCTATAAGTCGGTAAATCTTTAGTATCATTCATGTTAGTCCTTCTTTCTTCAGTTTAAGTTATTGCCCATTATTTCCCAGGAAATAATACCCATCAACCACATTATTTCCCTTTTTTCTGCTCTTCTATTTGTTCTGCTATCTCATGTAGGTAAACCCACCTATCCATTACCTCTTCTAATTCAAGTTCTAAACCTTCTTTTTCTTTCATCAAATCTTGCAGTAATACAAAGTCACTACCTGCACTGCTTATTTTAGGATCCAGCATTGAAATCTTTTCCTCAAGTTTTTCTATTACCCCATCAATTTCATCATATTCCCTTTGCTCTTTATAAGTAAACTTTATAACCGTATTTTTAGTTCTATGGGAATCTTTATTAGCCGTAGCATTAGCATTACTTGCTGCTTGGGCCTCTAGTTCCTGCTCATACTGAACTTGGTCATAATAATCCGTATAGTTTCCATAATATTCATCTACTTTACCATTTCCATTTGTAACCAGAATCTTTGTAGCCATTTTATCCAAAAAGTATCTATCATGAGATACGGTAATAACAGGGCCATTAAAAGTCCTAATGTAATCTTCTAATATGGTAAGGGTCTCAATATCTAAATCATTAGTAGGCTCATCTAGTAGCAGGACATTTGGTGATTCCATTAGTATTTTAAGTAGGTAAAGTCTTTTACGTTCCCCACCGGATAATTTTCCAATAACTGAGTACTGAACATTAGGTGGAAACAAAAATCTCTCTAGCATCTGCGAGGCTGTGGTTCCAGAGCCATCAGTGGTATATATAATTTCAGCAGTTTCTTTAATATAATCAATCACTCTGAGGCTTGTATCCATATCCACATTTTCCTGAGTAAAATATCCAATCTTAATGGTTTCCCCAACATCTACCACGCCTGTATCTGGAGCAATTACGCCACTAATCATATTGAGTAGTGTTGTTTTTCCACTACCATTTTTACCAATGATTCCAATACGGTCTTCTTTTTGAAGAATGTAAGAATAATCTTCAATCAGATTAAGATCACCATATGATTTGGAAATACCTTCGATATTAATTATTTTCCTCCCAATTCGCCTACCACCTATGGCAATATCTACAGTGTTTTTACTGGTATCTATCTTAGAATCTGCCAACTGCTCAAAACGGCCAATACGTGCTTTTTGCTTTGTTCCCCTAGCTCTTGGCATAGTTCTCATCCACTCGAGCTCTTGTTTGAACAGACGTTGCCTTTTATGCTCTAGGTTTTGCATTAGCTCTTCCCTTTCGCTTTTTTGGGTTAAAAACGCAGTATAGTTCCCTTCATATGAGTATAGACTCCCTTTATCAAGCTCTATAATACGAGTTGCAATTCGGTCTAAAAAATACCGATCATGGGTAATCATAAGGGTCGCACCCTTACGTTTTTGCAGGTATTCTTCTAGGTACTGTATCATGGTGTCATCTAAATGGTTCGTAGGCTCATCTAATATTAAAAGATCTGATGGATGAATAAGGGTCGCCGCTAGAAAGACCCGTCTTTTTTGACCACCTGATAGGACTTTCATAGGTTGACTATACTGGGTAATGCCAAGCTTTGATAAAATTGCCTTGGCTTCACTTTCCATATTCCAAATATTTTCTTCATCCATTCTGCCAGTAATGGCAATTAGCTTAGTCTGAACTTTAACATCTTCCGGACTTACTTTAAGCTCTTCAAGTATAGATTCGTACTCCCTAAGCAGCACCATATGAGGATGCTTCCCTGCAAATATATGTTCTAGCACCGTTGATTGATCATCAAATTCCATAGTCTGGGCTAAATATTGAAGTTCCATATTACGCATCTGGGTTATTGATCCTGTTGGCGAAACTTCAAGACCCGCTATAATCTTCAAAAGAGTCGATTTCCCCGTTCCATTAATACCAACCATGGCAATTTTTTGATTTTCTAAAACAGTTAAATTTATATTTTCAAATAAAGTCTTATCCGAATAACTTTTCGATATATTTTCTATGGTTAAGATGTTCATTGTGTCCCCTTTCGATTAATTCCATGTGCACAAAGCTTGGCCGTTGACAAAGCTGCTTGTATATTATAACCCCCTGTATCCCCATCAATATCTAGAACTTCACCTATAAAGTAGAGGTTCTTGCTAATTCTAGATTCCATGGTTGTTGGGTTGACTTGTTTCATGCTGATCCCACCAGTGGTGACCATAGCAATATGATACCCCCCCATTTGGGAAATAGTTAAAGGACACGCCACTAATGATTTAACAATTAAACTACGGGTTTGCTTATTAATTTTACCACATTGCATTTCCTCAGGGATATTAATATGGGTTAAAATACCATCTAAAAGTCTTTTGGGTAAAGGTTGTTTTCTTAAAACTGTTTTAATCATTTCTTTACCACTACTATTAATCTCATCCAAAAGAGCCTTATTAAATGCTACTACATCCATTTCTTTAATAAAATTAAGACAAAGGATATCTTTACTTCTCATCCATCTTGAGTTATTGAGTATCCCAGGCCCTGATAATCCTTTATGGGTAAATAAGACATCACCCCTACACGCTTTGACCTTTTTACCCTCTCTCCAAATAGCAATGGGCAAATCGCTGATAGATATGCCTGCTAAATCTTTAAAAGGAAAGTCCTTTATTTCTACAGGGGTTAATGCTGGTAGTGGTTTAATAATTTGATGGCCTAAATCAGCCCCAAGTGTATAACCATCCCCCGTTGAGCCTGTTTTAGGATAAGACATTCCGCCTGTTGCCACAACAACAAACTCTCCGTTATAACGTTCCCTATTGGTCTCTACTAGATATCCTTCTTGAACTTGTGATATCCGGGTTACTGGTTCACCATAATTTATAGTGACACCATACCTAGCACACTCTTTAAGCAAGAGATCTAAAACATTTCTAGCACTACGGGTCTTGGGAAATATTTTCCCATTATCTAGGGATTCCATTTCTAACCCCAATTGTTCAAAAAAATAAACAGTGTCGCTATTTGTAAAAAATTGTAATGCCTTTTTTATATATTTATAATGATCACCATAATGATTAGCAAAATCTTCAATGCTACCATCTTGCGTAATATTACATTGACCTGACCCAGAAAGAAGTAGCTTTTTACCAGCTACATTGTTTTTTTCTAGGACTATTACCTTTTTATTTTTGGATCCTAGGGCTATTGCTGCAAATAAGCCTGCTGGTCCTGAACCTACTATAATAACGTCATATCTCACCACTTTTATCACCCCATATTACAATTATTGCGTTCTTACTATTATAACATAGTTTGTAACCTTGTTTTTATATATTAAGCTGATCTAGGACTTTTTGAAAGGCTGTGGAGATAGCATAATTCTTAATTTCATCTTTCCCTAGCCAGAGCACACTCTTTTTATTATACTCTGACTCTTCTTCCCTGCAAAAATCTGCTTTTTCCAAAGTTACATCCATCTGGTAAATCATCATTTTCCACGTCTTATGAGTAAATATATGGGTTACTTCACCAATCTTTTTAGATTGTCTTATTTTGAATTTATATTCCATTTCCACTTCTTTTAAAAGGTTCTTTTTAGCCTCCATCTGGCTACCACCTTCCACTATTGGCAATCCCCATAACCCAGATAATAATCCTTTCTCATTTTTTATAAAGAGTATCTTATCATGGTTATTTAAAATTGCCACCCCCATATAGAGCGATTTGTTTTTAGGTTTCTTAGTTTTTACAGGCAATTGATCTTGTATGCTTAATTGATTTGCCTGACACTGATTTTGCAAGGGACACTCATTACATTTTGGATTTTGAGGTGTACAAACTAATGCACCCAGCTCCATGATTGCTTGATTAAAATGCCTAACATCCGCTGGTAAAATACTTTGAACTTTTTCCTCAAAAAATTTTTTTGTCTTTGGCATGGCAATATCATCCGTAATATTATATATTCTTGACATTACCCGCATAACATTCCCATCAACAGCAGGATATTTTAAGTTATAAGCAATACTAAGTACTGCCCCTGCTGTATAAGGACCAATTCCAGGTAATTTTAACGCTTGTTTATAATCTGCCGGAAATTCCCCTTCATAGACCTCTACAATTTCTTTAGCGCATTTGAGTAAATTTCTAGCCCTTGAGTAATACCCAAGCCCTGCCCATAATTTGTACACATCATCTTCACTGGCACTGGCAAGATCAAAAACTGTCGGAAACTCTTCCATAAACCTATTGTAGTAAGGAATGACCGTATTAACCTGGGTCTGTTGTAACATTACCTCTGAAATCCATATTCTATAGGGATCATTATTCTCTCTAAAGGGCAATGCCCTATGATTTAAGGCGTACCATTCTAGTAAGTTTTGTTGTATAATTTCTGTCAATTCAATTCCCCTTTGTTTGTATGAGTTAGTATTTCTAAAAATTTAGTTGAAGCTGGAGATAGTGATACGCTTTTTAAAAAACAATAGCCAATACTTCTTTTTGGAATCTCGTTATCAAGTTTAATTTTATATAATCGGCCATCTTGTAAGTATTCCCCACAGAATTCTTGGGTGACACAGGCTATGCCCAAATTTATTTTTGCAAACTCTAATAACAGATCATGAGATCCAAGTTCAATTTCCGGATTCATTTTAAGCCCCTTTGATAACATATATTTCTCTACATATAGCCTAGAATTAGAATTTTTTTCAAGTAATATAAGTGGCCATTTTACAAGCTCTTGCAAACTTAAAAATTCAGGAATCTTATCTTTATACTGCTCTCCGCAAACAAAGATATCATGAACATCCATACATTTTGCTACGATAAATGCTGGGTCCTTTAGAGGCAAGTTACAAATGGCTATATCAACCTTTCCTGATTTTAGCATTGTAGCAAGTTCGGGTGTTGTGCGGTTAATTATTTTAAGTTTAATATTAGGATATTTATTATGGAATATTTCTAAGTACGGCAATAAATAATATCTAGATATAGTATCTCCAACGCCTATTTGCAAATCCCCCATCATTAAACTCTTGGAATCCCTAATTTTTTGTTCACCGGCATCAATTAGATTAATAGCCGAACTTATATACTCATACAATAGCTTCCCTTCATTGGTAACCATAACCCCCCTAGATGTCCTTGTAAACAAGCGTATTCCTAATTTTTCTTCTAACTGCATAATAGCTTGGCTAACGGCTGGCTGCGTCATATAAAGCGCCTTAGCAGCCTTGGAGAAGTTTTCGTATTCTACTACTTCTGTAAAAATTTTATATAAACCTAATCGGTTTACCATATAAGTCCTCCTTATATCAGTTATCTTATCTTGTTATTTTACTTATACCACAAAACTAGTGTATAGTATAGGTAAAGCGCAAATGTTTCATACTAAAATCAAGATGGAAATGTAAGATCTAGTCATTCATATAAAGTTCATAAGCTAAAGGAGATGTTTTGCATGGGAAGAATGGTAGGAACAATTTCAAGAGGTATTCGCACCCCTATTTTTAAAGAAGGGGATCATGTTCCAAGCATGGTTGTAGAGAGTGTTTTAAAGGCTGCAGAGTCAGAGGGCTTTGAAATTCAAGATAAAGACGTTGTCAGTGTAACAGAGTCCGTTGTTGCAAGAGCCCAAGGAAACTACGCAGATATTAGTGCGATTTCTAAAGATATCACTGCCAAATTTGGTGATGATACGATCGGTCTTGTGTTTCCGATTTTAAGCCGTAATCGCTTTTCACTTTGCCTTAAAGGTATTGCACAAGGGGCTAAAAAAATTGTACTTATGCTAAGTTACCCTGGTGATGAAGTTGGCAATCATCTAATAGATCTTGATATGCTTGATGAGCAGGATGTAAATCCTTGGACAGATACCCTTACTGAAGCAGACTTCCGTAAACATTTTGGATACCCAAAACACGCCTTTACTGGAATGGATTATATCGCTTATTATAAATCCATTATGGAAGAAGCCGGTACTGAGTGTGAGATTATCTTATCTAACAACCCACGTACTATATTAGAATATACAAAATCAGTATTGGTTTGTGATATTCATACGAGAGCTAGAACAAAAAGAATTATAACTGAAAACGGTGCTCTTAAGGTTTTTGGTCTTGATGATATTTTAGCTGAGTCAATTGATGGTAACGGTTATAATAAAGATTATGGTCTTTTAGGTTCTAACCTTGCAACTGATAATAGTCTCAAGCTATTCCCTAGAGACTGCCAAACAATTGTTGATGAGATTCAAGCTATTTTCAAAGAAAAAACAGGTAAACATGTAGAAGTTATGGTCTACGGCGATGGCGCCTTTAAAGACCCTATTGGCAAAATTTGGGAACTAGCTGATCCTGTTGTTTCCCCAGGATTCACAAAGGGACTTGAGGGTAAACCAAATGAAATTAAGTTAAAATATCTTGCTGATAATAACTTTGCTCATCTAAAAGGTAAAGAACTGCAAGATGCCCTATATAACTATATTAATGATCGAAAAAACAAAAATGATGACGCCAAAGAATCTATGGGGACCACTCCTAGAAGGCTTACGGATCTGATTGGTTCATTATCTGATTTAACCTCAGGTAGTGGTGATAAAGGAACTCCTGTTGTTTATATTCAGGGGTACTTCGACAGTTATATTGGTTACTAATAAATAATGATACCTAAAAAGCATCTTAAACCCTGTATTAATAGACTTAGGGGCTTAAGATGCTTTTTTGTATCCAAAGGTTATTATTATGCTAGCTTATTCCCACAGTTTGGGCAAAAGTTGGCTTCTCCTGATTTTTGGCCACACTGTGGACAAAAATTAGGCTTCTCACCGCCACTATCTTGAGAATTGTTTTGATTTTGGTTCTGATTCTGGTTCTGGTTTTGACTTGTATTTTGGTTCATATTTTGCATCATTTGATTAGCTACATTCATACCCATCATCATACCAGCCATATCTCCAGCTACTCCCCCGCCTTGCATCTTCCCCGTGGCCATGCCATCTACCATTGATACTTGTTGATATTTCCCCACATCACCAATCATGCTATGAGAAGCTGTTTTATTGATCATTGCTTGGATTTCTTCCGGGTAGCTAAAGCTCATTACATTAAAGGAGATAATAGTAATACCATTCTTAAGCATATCCATATCTAAATCTTCTTGAATTCCTTTTGAAATATCAAAGGCATTGGCCTGAAGGTTAAACATATCTTTTCCTTCTCTAGATATCCATTTCATCAGTAATTGATCTAAAACAGAAGTAATACGTAGTTTAACATCTTCAACTAAATAACTCTCTTTAATCCCTGCGACTTTATCGATTAAAGCAACATAATCTTTCACTTTAAAATTAAATGTACCATTAGCACGGATAGGCATACCACCCGGAAGTCCTGGTGCTGGAAGAAGAATTGCATTTTTAGTACCCCATTTAACCATAAACTCTTTAGTATTTACAAAAAGAATTTCTGCTCTCATACCACTGTTAAATCCAAATTTAAATCCTTTTAAAGTTGATAAAAACGGAATGATTTGAGTTTCTATATCATAACTACCCTCATCTTCAAAAATTCCTTCAATTTTACCATTATTTAAAAATATGGCATCTTGTCCGGGTCTAATAATTAATTTACTTCCTTTTTTAATTTCCCGGTTACTCCATTTCCAGAAAATCATATCCTCACGAAATTCTTCCCACTCAACGACATTGGCTAATTCTTTTTTAAAAAATGACATTTATAATCAGTCCTTTCAGTTTAATTACAATTAATAACGTTATCACTCGTAAGTTTTAAGCTAAAATTTACCTCGGCTTCCGCTATGAGAGTGGCCACCACCTGATATGCCGCCACCTCCGCCAAAACCACTTCCCCCACCCGAGCTTTTATTGGATGGCTTTTTAATTTTAGTTGTTGTTGTTCTAATATAGTCATCTCGCCTTTCAATAACGCTAGAATGACTAGGATCACGGTATGTTCCTTCATTAACGGTCATTTTTCCACTTGATTTATAGGCCATGGTTCCTACAACGCCTCCACCAACTACTAGAGAAAGAACTAATTGCAACCATATATTAAAGATAGGCGAATTTGGATTTACTCCTGGCCTATATCCCATGTATTTAGATGATGTTTTAATAAAAGAACCAAATGCTTTATAGTAATTTCCATCCGATAATTCTGGTGTTATTTTTCTTCTAACTAAATCACTTCGCTGATTATCTAAAAACTTCTCGCCTTTGTAAAAGCCTGCTACATAGACATCTCGCGCTCCCATATCAAGGGTTAGAATGACTGTATTGCCATGTTGTTTATCATATCCTAGCCCGTTTTCATCGTAAAAGTCTTCCATATATTTAACGATATCCTTACCATCAGCATCGTTACTTGTAAGAACAACAAAATCTGTTTCCTTTTTTCTACTATGTTTTTCAGCTAAGGCTTCTAGATTTCTTACTTCTTCTGGGCTTAGTAATTGTGCAAAATCATAAATCCTTTGTTTTGCAGTTGCAGCTAACACAGTTTGGTTAGAGATAAGAGGAATTAGTATAAATAAGGAAACGATAAAAATACTTAACCTTAAGTATCTTTTGGTATGATGCTTAGTTACCATAATCTACCTCCCATAATCAATGAAATAATCTTCAAAACAGCAAAAGTACCTATTGAAATACCGCCAAACCAAGATGCAATCTTACCCGTACTAAGGGGTGGTTTCCCAACAATTTTACCCGTTTGTCCGTTCATAGCAAAGGTATGCTCTGATTTTTCGTAGTCATAAACTACCATCCAAACTGGCAGTAATGTATAATAGGCATGTTTATCCTTTGTATCCATGTTTTTTTGGGTATGACTAACTGTGCTATACCCTGAAATTGTAGAATTTACGTAGGTATCTGAGTACCTTTTTATTCTTTCTGTAATTCTTGGTAACAATCCTTTTGAATCATAGTTGTATTTTTCTGCTATATACCCTGCTAGATAGGGTGTGTTAAAATCCTTTAATTGGCCGTAGTCATAGGGTTCTAATTTATCCATTAAGTCATCATTCATCTTTTCTGATGCATCAACTGGTACCTTTATGTAGTTTAGGTCAACATTTCTATAAACATCATAGTATTTCGTTTCTGTATAGATATAATTCCCACTGGTATAGGTTCTTGTTGTGGTAGCTGTTGCATTAACTTGAACTTTACTATTGATATCATATAACCAAAAAGGAACGTACATGCCTGTAATACTTTTAATCCGATCTGCCGTTATAAATCCTCTTGGTGTTAGACGGCCATTTTTACACCATTTTCGAAAAGCATCCATAGCCTGTTCTTTGCTAATGGTAAAAGGAATAACTTTAGTTGGGGCTAATTCACCAGCTACCCTATCTCCTAAAACAACTCCTGCACCGCAAAAACTACATGTTGTTGCCACTGTATCTAAATCCGTTACTAATACTGCCCCGCAGTTTCTGCAGTTATATTCATTGGTATCTTCCGCAGAAAACACGCGTCTCACAAACTCTTTTGGAAAGCTTTCTATATCATCTTGCCTTCCGCAGCTATGACAAGATAACATACCAGAGCTACTATCAAAAACCATATCTGCACCGCAACTAGGACATTTATAATGTAATACCACTATCAATTCACCCCTTTTATGTATAATCATTATAGAGAAAGCTGTAGTTTTAGCTACAGCTTCTATTGAACTATTATTCTTTATTTAGACTTGCTTTTAGGGCTTCTAGTTCGCTATCTACATCAGTCGTTGCTGCATACTTAGCAGTTAAATCTTTAATATCATCTTTATTACCTGCATTTAGCTCCGCCATTGCACTAGCCTGATCAAGGGCCTTATTTGCTTTTTGTTCCATTCTATCAAAAGCCGCCATAGAGCTATTAGCACTATCCACTGAGGAGCCGATTTTATTGATTCGCTCCTGAGTTTTAGCCACTGCCATTTTACCTTTAATTATATCTTTTCTAGACTCTAGTGCCCCAATATCTGTTACGAGTTTATCATGCATTTGTCTCATTTGAAGCGCATTAGCACTTGCAAGTGTGTATGCTTCTTCTAGGCCAGTTTCTTTGCTTGTTAAAGCAGCCTTGCTTTCTAAAAATCTTCTTGCATCATCTTCATTACCTGCTTCTAATGCTTTAACGGCGTAGGCTTGCATTTTAATAATATCTGTTTCACATTCATTAAGTGCTCTTTTTGATCTTTGCTCTTCAGCCATAATTGAGGCTGTTTCCGCCTTTACTTTACCTAAATCATTGTTTAAATTTCTTAAGTACTGATCAATCATCTTTTCTGGATCTTCCACTTTATCTAACATTGCGTTAATATTACTTGACATAATATCTTTAAATCTTGCTATTATTGACATTTTATTTCCCCCTGTAGTTTTAATATATTCTTATATCTATGGTAACATAACTCTTCTATACAGTCCACTGACCATGGACTATACCAACTAAATACCATAACCCACCATCTTTTTCAAATACGAGCTTTAAACTTCTCCAGTCTATTCCTGCATACTGCGCATCTATCCCTGTAAAGTGAAACTCAATAAAGTGGCCATTTGGATAAACAGTGCTTACATTATCTAATGTATTACCACTGCCGATAGATGTATTATTCCCTATAAGATGTGGACTTACAAAGTCTTCATCATAGATAAATTGATTATAGTAATCATTAAAGTTTAAATTAATAGGCTCCCCACTTCCATCCTCATTCCCCCAATTAAATAAAGTTACATTTTGATCAAGTGTTGCTACTTCTAATGCCGTAAAGACTTGATCATTTTGCATATCAATATGAAAGTATGGGGTCATTCTAACACCTTTGCTAGGATGAATGTATTCCGATAAATCAGTCATACTTTTATCCTTAATTAACTGTATGACTTCCATAGATGTCGCAAGTACGTTTGGTGAAGGCCCTCGCCGATTAGGACTCAAAGGTGCTTCTAGTTCAGTAAGATTCTTTTCTAATTGTTCCACTTGCTTTTCTAGTGCTACTTTCTCAGCTATTAACTCTTTGCTACCCAAAAATAATTCCTCAATATTCTTATCTTTTTCTATCAATTGCATTTCGAGCTCTGCTGTATCAACTTTTTGAGTACATCCGCCTACTATAAGAACACTGATAAGCATGGGTATCACTAACAGTCTCATTTTCTTAATCATTTTGTCACATCCCTTTCTTTTTTATTCTACGTCACAATACGACTATACATACATTAGAACTTTTACTTTGAATTTCTGATTTATATAATGGATATCCATTGCTCCATTATATTTACGAATGGCTGTTTTCACACTTGTGAGGCCTAAACCATGATTTTGTTCATCCTGCTTACGCGTAATAATAATACCTTGATTTTCTAACACAACGCCATCAAAGGAATTGCTTATAGTCATAATAAGCCTTCCTTTTGTATATTTTATCTTTATATCAATCCATCTATCTACTTCAATTGTTTTTATGCCCGTTACTGCATTATCAATTAAGTTCCCCAATATAATAGCAATATCAAAGGATGATATATTTAGTTCTGAAGGGATTAAAATCTCACAAGACACCTGGGCATCGTCTTCTTTTATTTGCTGTAATTTAAAGTTAATGATACTATCAATAGCACTGTTGCCGGAATTTGCATATTCTTTTCCAACTATGCAAAGGCTTGTTAATTCTGCAAGACTTTCAATTAATTGCTCATTCTCCCCACTTAAAGCAAGGGTATAAATAGGAGAGAGTTTATTTCTTAAATCATGTTGTATTGTTTTGGTGTTCCTTAGTGCATCTTTCATTAAATCTAATTGATTTTCATAATACTTGTTTTGTTGCTCCATCAAACATTCATCCATCTTTTCTGCCATCAACCTTGAAATAGAATCGTAAAGATAGAATGTGGTAACATTAATAAGTAGCACCGACCCAATCGTAATTATAGTTAAATTCTTTGATAATCCATCCCCCAAAAACGAAGAAAACAAGAGAAAAATTGTGCCTACAGGGACAATAAAAAGACTCATCCAATACACCCTTGGAATGAGATAACCACTTTTAATATTTTTAAAACTGCTAAATAGTAATACGGCTATAAAACATACAATTCTAACCACAATAATTCCAAATACAGAGTCATATTCATATGGGCTCAGTATATCAATGTTAATAAAGCCTGTTAAAAATACTGTCAATGTTTCAGCACATGTTAAAGTTACATATATTAACAAAACTGATAGCACATTTTTTCTTATCTGCAAGCTATATAATAATGTGAGTAGAAAAATTAATATAACATTTGATAATGCTACAACTATTGGTATTTTAATAGTTGTATGCACCAATGTAATTAAAATAAAATAAGCTGTATAACACAATAGTGCTATATACTTATTCACTTTTGTTTCAGTATAAAATATATACATA